>JBDTNJ010000068.1:0-2429 GCA_039933825.1 Luteolibacter sp. | reverse complement strand
TCCGTGCCCAAGTGGTGGTGACCCCGGTCCTCACCGAGGTCCTGAGTTTCTGTTACCTGCTGTTTTTTCCCTATCTGATAATCAGTTGGTTCTATTACTCCTGCCGCGGGCTGCCGCTGTTCAGAAAACTGATGGTGGGCCTGTTCACGATTTATGGTCTGGGCTTTCTCGGGTATTCGTTTGTTCCTGCCGGTGGCCCGCATCTGGCATTTCCGGGGGAATTCAGCGTGCCTCTGAGCGGATGGGCAATCACGCGGCTCAACGCGCTGATAGTCGGAAGAGGCAGCAACGGCGTGGATGTCTTTCCCAGCCTGCACTGCGCCATCTCGTGCTACCTGTTGTTCTTCGACCGCCAACACGCGCGCTGGCGGCACCGGCTTTATCTCGTCCCGTGCGTCGGCATCTGGTGCGCGACCATCTACCTGCGCTATCACTATTTCGCGGATCTTCTGGCAGGCTTTGCTCTCGCCGCATTCGCGCTGTGGCTGACGAGCCGCTTGGAAAAAAACCTCCGTTGAAACGTCCAAATCTCCAACATCATGACATGCACACTCCGCTTCGATGAACCATCCGCCACCCAGCTCGAACTGAGCGGCGGAAAAGGTGCGAATCTATCACTCCTCACCCAGCGCGGCTTCCAAGTGCCGCCCGGTTTCATCGTTACTGCCGCGGTCTATCGAGACTTCGTCGCGCAGGCGGGTGAACTGCTTGGGCATCTGGACAAGTTGTCCTTTCATGATTCCGCCGCCTTGCGATGCGAGGGCGAGGCACTGCAGGCGGAACTGCTGCGCCTGCCGCTTCCGCAGTCCGCTTGTGACGAGATCGCGGAAGAACTCCGGAACTTTCCCGAAGGCACCGCGTTTTCCGTACGTTCGTCGTCCACGATGGAGGATCTGGCAGGTGCCGCGTTTGCGGGACAGCATGAGACGTTTTTAAACGTGGTGGGCTTGGCCGACGTGCTGGACCGGGTGCGCGCCTGTTTTGTGTCGCTCTGGGCGGACCGGGCGATCGCGTATCGCCAGCAGCAGGGATTCGATCACGAAAAGGCGGTGATGGCGGTGGTGGTCCAGCAGATGGTTTTCAGCGAATCGGCGGGGGTGGGATTCAGCATCAATCCGATCAACGGCCGCCTCGGTGAAATGGTCATCAACTCGAATTTCGGGCTCGGTGAATCCGTCGTGAGCGGTGAAGGTGAGGTGGATCAATGGACGATCGACAAGTCCACGCTCACGGTGCGCTCGGCATCAATCGGCCGGAAGTCGCTGAAAGTGGTAAGCGGAGGATCGGGGACGCACGAGGTCCAGTTGGACGATGCCGACTCGGCTCGCGCAAGCCTGAGCGATGAAGAATTGGAGCAACTTGCTGGGTTGCTAGCCAGGGTGGAGGCCGACTACGGTTTTCCCCAAGACATCGAATGGGCGTTCGCGGATGGCAGGTTGTGGCTTCTCCAATCGCGCCCGATCACGACCATTCCTCCGCTGTGGACGCGCGATGAATCCGCCGAGCGATTCCCGAATGTCATTACGCCGCTGACCTGGGATTTCGTGGAATCCGGTTTCCACCGTTCGCTGAATCATTCGTTTGGTTTGCTGGGTTTTCCGCCGTTTTCCGGCAAGTGGTTCGCGAAGTTCGGGCATTACATTTATGGCAATCAAAACGCGGTGGAGATGTATGCCCGGCGTGCTCCGTTCTCAGTGAACTCGCTCGATGAGTTGCGTGCGGCGATTCCCCGGTTGCGCGAGCAATTCGGTTGGGTGCAGGAACTGCCCGTTGCCTGGATGCGGGATCTCGATCACTACCTTGTCACGCTTGGCCGCTATCAGGCGGAGCCTCTGGATTCGAAATCGCCTTTGGAAATCTGGCGGCATGTGCTCGCGGTGAACGAACACGGCGCACAATATTTCCTGCCGAATATCGCCATCTCCATCGCGCATGGCATGATCTATCGGGTGCTGCACGGCATGCTGAAACTGGTGGTCGGTCCGGCGGATGCGGATGCGATTTTCGATCATCTGATGGCATGGTGCGAAACCAAAACCGGCCAGATCAACAAGGAACTCTATGAGCTGGCGCAGACGGCAGGACAGTTTCCGATGTTGAAGGAGCTGATTCTTTCCTCGGATTCACGCGGGGTGATCGAGCAGTGTGCGTTGGCTGATTTCCCCGGATTCGAAGGGCGATTTAATCGTTTCCTGAGAGATCATGGCCACCGCGAGGTGGACTTCGATGCCTATGTACCGACGTGGGGAGAGGCACCGTGGATCGTCATCGACAATCTCCGGCTCATTTTGCAAACGCCGGCATCGAGGTGGTGCTGCTCGATATCGTGCCTCCGAGCTTGAAGGAGAACGAAAAGAACGATCGCAACGCGCGCAACGCCTTTGCGCAAGGCGGGCTCGATAAGGCGAAGAAGGCGCAGCCTGCGGCCT
>JBDTNJ010000067.1:0-2136 GCA_039933825.1 Luteolibacter sp. | reverse complement strand
ACCTTGCTCGGCTACTCCGGCTCGCTCACGTGGAAACAGGAAGCGGACGCCCTCGTCGTCACCCTACCCGACACCTCCACCTTCAAGACCGCGCTCGGGTTTAAAATCGAGGCGAAGTGAACAACGTGTGGCCGGCGCCCCTGCCGACCAACCAATCCCCTGAACCGTCAATTTTCAGCCACGAACTTTTCCAAAAACATGAAACGCCACGTCACCTTCTCCACCCTCCGCCTGCTCTCCGCTTGCGCGACCTTCGCCGCCGAGATGGGTCATCGTAATTTTTCCATAATTCTATGAAATTCAACTGTCCGAATTGCGTCCAAAGCATCGAAATTGGCGACGAATGGTCGGGACATTCCGTGGAGTGTCCGACGTGCCTGAACTCGCTCACCGTGCCGGCTCTGGCCGTTGCGGTTCCTTTGGCGCAGAAAGCGCCGAAGCCTCCGGTGACGTCGCAGCCGCCCAGATCGCGCGGTCCGTCGCCAGGCAATTACACGTCGTCGAATCCACCCCGACGAGGCGGTGGTGGTGGAGGATCTGGGAATTTCCTGCTGATGCTCCTCGTCCTCGCGGGCGCGGGGTTCGGCTACGCGATGGTGCATTTCCACGAGTCGCCGGAGCAGGTTTGCAAGCGGCTGGTCGGTGTCGTGGAAACGATGGTGAAGCCGACTCCGGTTCCAACGCCCACTCCCGAGCCCACTCCGATGCCAGAGGCCACTCTGATGCCAGAGCCCGCTCTGATGCCAGAGCCCGCTCTGATGCCAGAGCCCGCTCTGATGCCAGAGCCCACTCCGATGCCAGAGCCCACTCCATCTCCGACGCCGGAGGCCACTGCGTCTTCAATCCCGACGCCGACGCCAGTCGATCCGCTCGCATGGCTGCTGGAACACAAGGAGCGTGCGCCAAAGGAGGTTACTTTAGTTGCCCCGCAAGAGTTTCCTGCTGTGCTCGATGGAAAGGTCGTCGGCAAAGTTATGGCACGGGCTGGAAGCAGAGTGGGATTACTAACAATTGAACCCCAGAGTATTGCCGTAGTGTTTCAAGGTGGCGGCAAGCGGTTGCCTTACGATGCTACGAACTTAATGGAACTGGTGAAGCTGGAGATGACCAGACCTGGAGCGGAAGTAACTCCGCAGGAAACTATCCAGCCAGTGATACAGCCGGTCATTTCACAAGCTATCCCGACACCGGCGGCTGTGGGATTCCCGACTCCGCGATTTGCGCATCCCGGTGTGATACTTAATCGCGAGGATCTCGAGATTCTCAAGGCCAACATCAAGCGCGAGCCCTGGAAGAGCGGCTTCGAGGCCCTGGCCGCCGGAGGTCGCTCGCAACCCGGGTATACTATGCGCGGGCCCTGCAAGGAGGTAACGCGCGCCCCCCACCGCAATCTCCATCTCTGGCGCGCCGACATGAGCGCGATCTGGGATCTCTCGCGCATGTGGTATTTCACCGGCAACGAGGCCTGTGCGCAGAAAGCGCACGACATCCTGCTCGCGTGGGCCACCACGCAAACTTCGTTCGGAGGCCGCGAGTCGATGCTCGATTTGGGCGACTACGCTTACACGTTTGTGGGCGGAGCGGACATCCTGCGTGGCACTTGGCCGGGCTGGACGAAGGCTGACACGGCCGCGGTGAAGAAATATTTCAAAGACGTTCTCATCCCCGCTTCGAACCCCTATGGCGAAAGCCAGTTCGGAGCCGCGAACAAGGGCGCGCTGGCCCTCTGCGCCGAGGGGCTGATGGCGATCTTCAATGACGACGCCGCCACGCTCAAGACGGTCGTGTATCAGGCCCGCACGCTCGCGCATATCGGTCTGCGCAACTCCAACGACATCGGCATGATCGGCGATTCCCTCCGCGATCAGGGGCACTTCCATGGGCAGCTTATTTCGCTGGCCATGCTCGCAGAAGCGCTCTGGAAGCAGGGCATCGACATATATTCCGACTACGACAACCGCCTCCTGGCGTCCGGCGAGTATTTCGCACGGGTAAACAGCCTCATCCCCACGCCGTTTCTTCCCTTCGGCACCACCGACTCCTATTACACCACCGATCGCACCAATCGCGGCTGGGGCGGTGGAAGCGTGGCGCTCAATCTCATCCACGGCGCCTATGTTGTTCGCAAGGGCCTCC
>JBDTNJ010000066.1:0-8353 GCA_039933825.1 Luteolibacter sp. | reverse complement strand
TCTCGCGCCTGCCGATCGCCCGGTTGGCCGAGGTGGATCGGGATTTTCTGACAAAACCGCGCCCGAAGATCAGGGTGGTTGAGGTGATGGCGGAGCAATTGTGCCAACGGCTGAAGTGGAATTGAACCGCATGGATTTCAACGAACTTCAGCCCATTTTCTCCGGCAAGCGCGTGGCCCTCGTCGGTAATGCACAGAGCATTTTCGGCAAAAACCACGGCCCGGAAATCGACGCGCACGATTTGGTGATGCGCTTCAATTACGGCGAAATCAAAACTCCGCGTGACCAAGGCCAGCGCACCGACGTTTACGGACTTTCCGACGCGCGCATCGATTGGGATTACATTGAGACAAATTTCCACCCGCGTGTGGTCATCTGGCTAACGCCGAAACCGCTCTCGGCAAATCTCTCCGTGCCGCACGCCATCCCGCTTTACCGAACGCCGGAAAGCGTGGCGGAAGAACTGGCCGCGAACACCGCGCCAGGGCGGCCGTCGTCTGGATTGATCGCCAGCAGCCTCGTTTTCCAAAAGTGCGGCGCGGCGGCGGTGGACCTCTACGGCTTTGATTTTTTCCAAACGCGCACGTTTTATCATGGCATTCGCTGGCGTTTCTGGCGCAAACGGCGCATGCCACATTCCGGTTCGTCCGAGCGGACGGTGATCGAGTCCATGGGGATTTCGATCCACTGACATCAATTTAGGAATCATGAAAAAGCCAACGGTCGCACTCATCAACGACACCAGCATCTATCAGTCGCACTTCGGCTGCCGGCTGGTTTGTCAGACCTTCCGTGAGCAGTTTGCCCGCACGGGGCTGGAGCTCAAAGTCTCGCTGAAGCGCGATTTCAAACTCGATGATTACGCGGAAAAGCTCGAAGGCGTCGATCTGGTGGTCATCAATGGCGAGGGCTCGATTCATCACGACAAGCACCGCCACCTGGTCGATCTGGCGGGGAAATTTCCCTCGGTCCTGATGAACTGCGTCTATCAGGAGAACTCGCCGCACCCGGATCTGGCGAAGTTTCTGTTCATCTCCGCACGCGAATCCGCCAGCACGGCCGCGGTGAACGCCGCCGGTGGCGACTGCATCACGGTGCCGGACGCGATGTTCGGTTCGTCATTCTTGCGCTCGTTCCAGAAGCCCGCACCCACCGAGGAATACGGCGAGACGGACAATGTGCTGCGCCAATACGTGAGCGTTGGCCCGCTGAAAGTGCGTTGGAAAGTCGGCTTCACCACGCGCTATCCCACGGTTTCCGGCTACCTGAACAAGCTGTCGTCTTACCGCCGCCTCTGCATCGGCCGCTTCCATGCGGCGGTCGCGAGCTCGGTGTTGGAGATCCCTTATGCCACCTGGGATTCGAACACTTGGAAAACGGAAGCGATGATGAAGGACATGGGCGTGCCGCACCTGCACTTCGATTCCTACAAGGCCGCGAAGGAAAACGTGCCGACCGTTTTCCCCGAGGAAATCCGGAAATTCGCCACCGAGGCGAAAGGCCGCGTCGAAGCCGCCTTCGACCGCATCGCGGAAATCGCCCGCGAGCGTGCGGCCTCCCGTTAAATTCCAATGTTGGTCGAAATCCATCAATTTGAAAAAGCGCGGCTCTTCATGGGCTGGTTCTTTTGCGACGGGAGGGTCATGAAGGCGATGGCCGGGGCGTGGAATTTCTACGTTCCCGCGCTGAATCTGAAGCTGGCCTATCCGAGAAACGGCAAGGTGCATTGCCTGCGCCCGATCACGCCGCCCTACGACTTGCTGATGTCCGGCGCACTCGATCAAGAACGGATCGGCCGCTATTGGGCGGACGATTGGAAACGCGCTCTCGGAAAAAGCACCCGCCGCCGTGCTGCGGAGAATTTCGTTTCCGCCTCCCGCCTCCACGCCGCCGGACTGGGGCCAAAACCGCTAGGGATCTGTTATGTGAAAAATTTCTCCTACAGCCTTTTCGGCCCATCGAGCGAAACGGCGGGAATCATGATCGAGGACATCAACCAGCTGCCGCAGAAAACCAAGGCCACCGAAGAAGAAATTATCGCCGCCGGCGTGACGCTCGATCAGATCAGGAGCTGCGTGCGCCAGCAGATTCGTGGCTACGTCAGCGACCTGAACTCCGTAGTCGGAGTGATGCCGGTGGATGCGGAAGAGGAGATTCAGGAGATATTAAATCTCTTTTCATTACAAGTCGGAGAAGGGTCCTAACTAAACCTAGCAAATCACACCGGTTCATAGAGCCAGTCGATCTGGCGGTCTCCATATTTCCCAATCAGCTGATAGCCCCACTTTTGAAGTATCTGTTCCGCACTGCTTTTGAAAAAGGAGTGTTTTTTCTTGTTCTCCACCATGATCCAAGGTCGGAATTTTGCCACGGTCGCGGTTGCTCCCGCTAGGGCTTTTGCCTCGTAACCTTCGAGATCCAGCTTGATGAATGAACAGGCGGTCAGTTGGAGATCATCGATGGTTTTTGTCGGAATGTCCCCCGGTCCGATGACCTGCGCGGTAACCGTCCGCCGCCCTTGTTTGGCTGGGGCGACACAGACCATTTCATGGCGATCTGAAATAGCCTCTTTGTAGGCTGTCACACGATCGGCAATCTGCCACTCCGTGATGTTGCGTTGCAGGCATTCGAAAGCATCGTGATTTGGTTCGAATGAGACCACTTGCTGGAAGTGATCGGCCAGCACTCGCGTCCATGAACCGACATTGGCTCCTCCGTCGATTGCGAGATCAAATCTTTTGATAACCTTCAGGGCATTGATCAAATTATCAATTTGAATTCCCCCGCGATCCTCAAAGGAAGCTTTCGTGAGTTGCAAGTTGGAGCCCTGTTGAGCGTCAATATCAGGCACCCAGAAATTTCCGATTTTTTTCATAGATCAATGGTTGAGTGTGATAGATTTCAATGGGTTCGTTGCCAACTACGAGTGACTGGCTAACTCGGTTGCTTACAAAAGGCAATCGATTTCAGCTAGGCTGCGGTGGCATTCCTCTCCATTGCGGGTCGGCTCGGGTTGGTCCTCAGGTTCACGCGCGGCCCTTCACGGGTCCGGCGTGTTGATTCAATGGCGAATGGGATTGCCAAGAGTGCCGCTCTTGGTAG
Source organism: Luteolibacter sp. (assembly GCA_039933825.1). Taxonomy (GTDB): domain Bacteria; phylum Verrucomicrobiota; class Verrucomicrobiia; order Verrucomicrobiales; family Akkermansiaceae; genus Luteolibacter. The sequence goes on along the minus strand of JBDTNJ010000066.1, from coordinate 5,251 downwards.
TTTTTCCGCCTCTTGAGTATTAAAACTTTCCCCAAAAAAATCCTGGTCACCGGTGGTGCGGGCTTCATCGGCTCCCACCTCAGCGAGGCTCTCGTCGCTGCCGGTCACGACGTGGTGATCCTCGATGACTTCAACGATTACTACGATCCGGCGGTGAAGGAGAACAACCTCGCCAAGCTGCGCGGGAAGGTCGAAATCGTCCGTGGTGACATCAGCGACGACGCGGTGGTGGTGGATACGTTCACCCGCCATCAGTTTGATGGTGTGTTCCACCTCGCAGCCAGAGCGGGCGTGCGGCCCTCGATTGCAAACCCGCGACTGTATTTCAGCACCAACATGGATGGCACATTGAACCTCTTGGAAGCGAGTCGTCACCATGGCGTGAAATTTTTTGTATTTGCTTCGTCGTCGTCGGTTTACGGCGTGAACACGAAGGTGCCGTTTTCGGAAACGGATCTGATCGAGCGCACGATTTCGCCTTACGCAGCGACCAAGTTGGCAGGCGAGCAGATGTGTTCGAACTACGCACATCTGTTCGGCCTGCGCTGCGCCTGCCTGCGGTTTTTCACCGTTTACGGGCCTCGCCAAAGGCCGGACCTGGCGATTTCCAAATTCACTTCAGCACTGTCTGAAGGTCGGTCGATCGACCGCTACGGCGACGGTAGCACAGCCCGGGATTACACCTATGTCGATGACATCGTGCGCGGCATCCTCGCTGCGGCCGACTACACGGAGAAATCGTCGTTTGAAATTTTCAACCTCGGCGGTGCGGCCACGACTACGCTCAACGAGCTGATCGGGCTGGTGGAATCGGCCGTGGGTAAAAAGGCGATCATCCGCGATTTGCCCGACCAACCCGGCGATGTGCCGAAAACCTATGCCGATGTTTCGAAGGCGGAAAAGCTGCTAGGCTATCATGCGATGACGCCGATCCGCGAGGGCATCACTAAATACGTCGAGTGGCAGCGGACTCAGCGCCAGTGATCGGCGATCCACGGGGTGGGACGCACGTGTTTATAGAGCTTTTTCCATGGCTTGTTCACCGGCCATTCGCCGCGGGTGGCTTCATCGATATCCGGTTTTCCTGTAAATGCGACAACCTTGGTTTCTTTCGGTAGCTCAGGGGTTTTGAAGAAATTCAGCGGCCAGCGCGGGATGAGGGAGTGCTTGAAGCTCAGGCACCACTCGGATGGGAAAAATTCCACTTTCCCGAGCGTGCGGCAAACGAAGGTCTGGCTATTTCGATAGAGGTCCATCATTGCCATCGGGTCCGGGCGGAAGCGATCCCAGACCTTCGTCAGCGCGCCAACCCGGAAACGGAAGACTGACATGTTGCCGATGCCTTGGCCGATCTGCGTCCAGTTTTCACAGACAGCGAAATCGAGCTCGGGCTTGTAATCGAAAAACGCGTCAATCGATCCGGTGATCAGCAGGTCGAGATCGAGGTGCAGCACATTTCCCTGAAGGTCGGCGAGCTCCGGCATGAATATGAACATCCGGCGGAACGGGTGAAAACGCATGCGCTCCGGCAAATCGAACTCCGGCATCGGGATCACGTCCACTTCTTCGCGGATGCCCGTCGGGTCGTCCGTGAAGCAGACCACTCGCAGTGGTCGCGAGGTATTGCGCATGGCCATTGCGTAAGTCCGGTTGACGTATTCGGAGCTGTAGCGGTCGCCCCATTTGAGGCAGAGCAAGGTTTGGCGCGGGGCTGTGGATGGGTCTGCGGTGGACATGGTGGAGCGCGGATGTGCTGGCCTTCGAAGTCACGAGCGTGGTGGTCACGCGCTGCGGCGTCAAATTGAAAGCGTTTCAAGCCATGAGCCGCGCGATGACTTCGGTCGCGCAGCGATCGGCCTCGCGCAAGGTTTCTGGCGGCGCGGGAAGCCGTCCGCTGTTGCGCCACTCCGCGAAGGGCGTGAGGAAACCATCGGCGACCAACGAATCAATTCCGCGCAAGACTCGAGAGTCCGTCTTGAGCCTCGGAACCGGTAGCAGGCCGACTCTGGCCCCGCTGCCGAGCGCTTCGTATATCATGGAAATGGAATCCTCGCTTACCCACACTTCCTTGGCCCGCCGCAGCTTGTCAGGCACCCAGTCAGGCGGGGTTTCGTGGTGGGAAAAACCCGTCACGCCCGGCAACTGCTCACAGGCCTGACCGAGAAAATCGTTGGGTGTGCGCCGCGAATCAGTCAATTCCCAACCGCCGCGGTCGGTCGCTTGTGCCAACATGTCCAGCACGGCCGCGTCGTCCCATCCATGGGTTTTCGACGGTCCGCCGATGAGGATCAGTTTGCCGGATTTTACACCATCCCCGGGACTTACGCGGTTGAGCGCGCCACGGCTGAGGACTAGATTTGCCCTCTGCGGTGGCTTTGGAAAATCGTGTGAAGGCGCGATGCACAGATCGAACCATGAGAGCGGCAGGCTGGGCCGCATCAGCACGATGCTTTTGGCATGGTGCTTCCGCGTTAGCCACAACAGCGCAAAATGCGTGGCGTGTCCCGCACCGATAATGAGGTTGGGGTTCGGAAAATTTTTGCTGGCAGCGAGAGCGCTTTTCACCCGTTGGAAAAGCCCGTGTTCATCTGCTAGGGAAATCCGGTGAACCTCGCACGCCACTTGGCGGGCAAGCGCGTCGGCCAGCCCGAGCGACTGGTTTTCATGGCCCGGTTTGCCGTCGCAAAGCAGCCAGATGATAAGGGGCGTTTTCAAATCTCGGATTTCAGGTTTTCACCCCATTGCTCGGCCCATTCCTTGGGCAGGCGCATCGGTTTTCCTTCCGGCATTTGCACCAGAGCCAGCGATTGCCGGGCGGTGACGAGCGTGACCCCGTCGGACTCGCGGATCATTTCAAACGCACACCAGAAACGCGCCCGCGAAATTTCATCCAGCCGTCCGCGAATCACCAGCCAATCGCCGAGTTTCGCCGGGCGCTTGTAATCGACTTCGGTGCGCGTCACCACTGGGTAAACATGGGTTTCAGACATTGTCCGCAAATCCATCCCCATCAGCGCGGCGAGGCGTGTGCGGCAGGTTTCGATCATCCGCAGGTAGGCGAGGTTGTGAACGACGCCGCCGCAGTCGGTGTCGAAAAACATCACTTCTTCGCGGGTCACGAGGGTGGGCAGGCTGTCGGTCACGCGCTGAAATTGACGGAAGTCTCGGGATTCCGCAATGTTCGCTTGTGAAGGGACGTAGAAAATTGTTAATCTGAACAAAATGATATTGAGTAAAATTCACGTTCTACGGTTCGCGGCATGTCTGGTCGGGATCGGAAACCTGCATGCGGCTGCGGACTTTGTCGCCCCTGCGGAAGGTCCGGTTGCTTTCCGTCGGGACAAGGTCCCCCTCGATGCTAACACCATGGCGAATCTTTCCAAGCAGTTGGAAGTTCTCGCTGCAAGTCTGGATAGGGGCACCGCCGAAAACCGCCGAGGTGTCGCCCAAATGCTGGCCCTCGCTACAGCGCTCGATCCTTCGAATTCATCTGCCCGCGGCCTGATCGCCAGTTTCCAAAAGGGCAGCCCACAGGCGAAAAGCACTCCAGACCAGATCGCCAAAGCCCAAGCAAGGGTTTGGCAATTGATCGGCTGGCTTGAGACCCCGGAAGCGGGGAATCAAGGCAAAGCTCTCGCGGCTTGTCTGGTGGACGTGATGGTCATTTCCGATCCGAAAAACCCCCAAGCCGATGCATTGCATGATGCGGGGGAACGCGGCGCATGGGCGGGGTGGATTCCCGATCGATCCGCTTATGAACCCAAAGTTTTGGCGCAAACCCGTGAAGCGCCGCCGAAAGATGCAGAACCCGTGGTGAAGTCATCTGGAGTCAAGCTCACCAAAGCCCGGGTCCGCACCGTGCTTTGGCGGAACATCGGCGGCGATAAGGCCGCCAACTGGGTTCTCGCAGCGGCTCCTTTGAGCATGTCCGCTGAGGAGATCCCTCGCGAAGACGCCGGCCCACCCGACTTCCTACTCACCATCCTCACCAGCCCGGACGGTCGCAATCTCGAGCAACTTGCAGGTTCGCTCCAAAGCCTCTTGCAAAAACAGTATGGAAAACTCCCATCAGGTTGGGGCGTGACCATCGATAGCAAGGAGTTGCAGCAATCCAGCCTTTCCGGAAAACGCCAATCGATCAGTGCCGCTGCCGCCGTGCTCGCGAGCGCCGCCATCACCGGTATTGAGCCCGATGCCACCATCATCGGACTCGTCGATGGAAATGGCGCTTTCAAACTGCCTGTAAACTTCTGGGACCAGCTCAACGCTCTCGGCAAAGGGAATGGCGAACGCCTCATTTTGCCAGCCGCTGCTGCGGAATATCTGCCAGCGCTGCTCGCGTTCGAGAACGCACGGTTCTTTCTCGATCACGAAGTCGTCCTTGCGGCGAATTTCCAAGAGCTTCTCGATCTATCCGCAAAGGTTTCGAAAGAGTCGATCACTAAAATCTCAGCCAGGTTTCAGGAAATCCGCTCAAAGGCCGGCACCCAGCCGGTGAATCAATACGTCGATAACCCCTTCATCCGCCGCCGTCTGGCGGATCTTTCGCAGGAGGCCCCCTATCACTATTCCGCGAAGATGCTCGCAATCCAAGGCGCCGGGAACCGCCCCACTTTGATTCCAAGAACCATCCTCATCCCGGAACTGCGCAACGCCGTCGCACCGATTGCATGGATCCTGACCGACGATGGAGTATCCAACCTGAATCTCAAGCCCCACACGATTGCTCTACTCACCCAAACTTATGAAAGCTGCCGCACTCAAGTGGAGCGCCTTGCGCGTTATGTGCAAAAGGATGATCGCGAAATATTCGACCACGTGAAAGCATTGGTCGCTGCCATTCAGTCGATGGAGCGTGCGGCACGCGCCCGAGGGGCGGATTATTTGGTCGAAGGAGCGCTTGCCACCGCTCGCGACGTCGTGATCGAGGCTTACGGGAAAGTGGAAATAGAGCTTGGCGATGGCTCCAATACGCCGGCCACAGCTCCAGCGAATTGATCAATTTCCACCCTCGCCGAACGTGACGAAAATGTCACCCTGCTTGAGAACTTGCTTTTGGAAAACGGCTGCCTACGTTCCCTTCCATTGTGACTACCACAGGGGTAATTCCGTTCTCTCATATTGCCACGCTGTTGGTTGCTCTGGGTTTTTTGGTATCCTGTGACACGCCCCAAAAACGCGGACTCAGGGAATTGTCCAAAGTCGGCGTCGAGCCTTCGACCAATGTGGCTCAAAACCTCAAGCGAGTCGA
>JBDTNJ010000065.1:0-19987 GCA_039933825.1 Luteolibacter sp. | reverse complement strand
CCCGTGGGCCCGCACAGGCCACAAGGAACAAAACCGCAAACAGACTGTAGCAGAGATTCACGCCCGCGATTCAATCACCCCATGCCGCAGATTCAAGAAACAAGAATCCGCCACTTGCTTTCGCCGCCCGCAGATATCCTTCGCGCGGCTTATTGCCCCGCTTTGGGAGCGCCCTCGACATTTGGGACGGCTTCTTTTGATTTTTTCAAGGCGTCGAGTTCTTCACCGTTAGGCGGCAGCGGCTTGGATTCCACGGGCGGCACGGGAGTGGCAAATTGATCTTTCATCGGTGCGACTGGCGGCACCGGTGTATGGACGGCGGGGGCATCCGGATCAATCACGGTAGGAATCGCTCCCTCTGGCGGGAGTCCTGCCGGGTCGATGACCGGAAGCGGCTCGCCGACGCCGGTGTTGAGTGGCGGATAGACCTGGAATTCGCCGGGTGCCGTCATCGCCGGATTCTGCGCGGCTTTGGGATCTTCCACCATGACCGATGGCACGAATCCGACTTCGCCCGTATCAAGCTCTACTTTGAGGTAGCTGCCGCTGTTGGAAATCACCTTCATGGAGGTGGCCCGCTTGAGGAGCTTGTCCGCATCCGCGTCGCCATTCGGGCGGTTTTTAAAAAAGGCAGTGTTATCCATGGTGGCGCGCACGAATTGGCCAGCGGAAAAAACGGGACCTGTGCTGACACGGGGACCCGTTGTGCTGCCGGGTGGGCGGAGCGGGTCGTAATCTCCGCTAGTGATGGGTCGGTTGAGGGTTTCGCAGGCAGCGAGACTCAAAGCAGCGACTGCGGTCAATGCCATTGTGCATTTCATAGGTGGGAGACCCTAACGCACCCGCCACAGCTGGTCAACGTCATTCCTATCGCGTTCTACTGACTCTTGCGGACGACGTTGTTCTTGTCATCCAGCAGCAGGTTTTTGGAAACGACGGGGTTTTCGGAAAGCGCGAAGGCCATGATCGCCACCCGCTCGCCTGCTTTGATCAGATGGGCCGCACCGCCGTTGATCAGAATGTGGCCGGTGCCGCGTTTTCCGGCGAGCACGTAAGTTTCTAAGCGGGCACCCGTGGTGATCGAGGCGACCAGCACTTTTTCCCCAGCCCAGAGATCAGCGGACTCCATCAGATCGGTGGGGATTTCGATGCTTCCTTCATAATCCACATCGGAGCCGGTAATCATGGCACGGTGTAACTTTGACTTCAGGACCTCGCGTAACATCGGGGGAAGGAAATGCCGCATCGCGCTAGGGTCAAGACCCAAGAAATCCCGGCACGCTGTGATTGATGCGCAGCATATGGCAGGATGGGCGCAGGCCGGGGACCACTTTCATCTTGTAAGTGGGTCATTAAAAACGGACCGTATGGCCGACTAACCACGGAAGTGGCATGGAATCCGGTGAGAATCCGGAGCTGTCGCGCAGCGGTATCCAGATACGAATCCCCAACACAGCCAATCGTTCGAAAGGATGGTGAAGGCGGGGAGGAGGGCAAGCTGGGAGCCCGAATACTTGCCCTTCCGTAGCTCGTCGCCCGGGTGCTGATTCATTTTGGCAAGTGGGGCCATGGTCCTCCGCGAAAGGGGATCGACGGGAGAAGGCGAGGCGTTTACGCGCGGAGCCCTCTCTTCGTGAGAACATCGAATACCGAAGAGAAAATCATGAAAATAAGCAAAACACGGCAGGGGTTCCTCTTTGCCGCCATCGCAGGTGCTTGCCTGTTTCCGTTCATTTCAACAGCCGCGAACATCATCGTCGGTACGGGAAGTGATACCTCCTACCTCGTCCTGCAATCAACCAATCTGGGCGTGCGCACTTACGAGATCCACTACACATTCAATCCCGGCGGTTCTCAGGACGGATATTCCTTACTGAGCCAGGTCCTCACCTCCGACCCGACGCTTGCGATCCATGCGATTAATTATGGGTCAGTCCAAGTGCCCAGCTATTATATCGACTCCATCTCTCTCAATGGCACGCCGGAAACCGGAGTGGCCACCTCCCCCTACGTGCCTTATTGGGTGCATTGGGTGTCGGGAGGGTTTGGTTACCAAAATCCGGATTTCTCCTTTAACGTAGGAGCGGCCCCGGTTGGAAGCTGGACTCTGAGCTTCGGGGTTTCTGCTCACATCATTCAACCGGGTTCTTGGGATGCCCTGTTCTATTCAGATGGAACTAGCGCACCGTCAGTAGTCCCGATTCCGGAACCATCGTCCGGCGTCCTCGCCATCCTCGGTTCAGTGGTGATTTTCAAACGCCGCAGGATTTCCTGAAATTCCACACCCTCCCGCGTTTCCGATTGATTTGGGAAGCGCGGGAACTTTTTCCCATGCCATTCCTCAAGATTTCCACCGCCATCGCGCCCGCCATTTTCGCTGGCCAGCTGCTCGCCGGGCCGTACCCGCCCGCCGCAGGTCAGCCGGGTTCTGATGCGATCTCGGCTGCGGACTCCCGCTTCAGCGTCTGGGCCACCGACTCGGTCGTCGAGCGCGGACCTACGGAGATCGGCTATCCGGGCAGCACCCTCGCCACCTACGGCACGGACGCAGCAGCCACCGGCACGTCCGATGCCAACCCGAATTCACCCTATCCCGTGGTTTCACTTGGCGACGGCGGCACCGCCACCCTCGAATACTCCCAACCTTTCGGCGATGTCCCGGGGCCGGACTTCGCGGTTTTTGAAAACGGTTTCGCGTCCAGCTTTCTCGAACTCGCCCACGTCGAAGTCAGCTCGGATGGCGTGAATTTCTTTCGCTTTCCCTCCACATCACTCACCGCCGCCAGCACCACGCCGGGCACAGGTGGCTCGGTAGATCCATCAAACATCCGCAATCTCGCCGGGAAATACCTCGCTGGTTTCGGCACGCCCTTCGATCTCGCCGAGCTCCGAAATGTTTCCCCGCTGCTCGACATCCAGCGCATCACCCATGTCCGGGTCATCGACGTAATCGGCACCAACGATCCCGCCCTCGCCTCCTTCGATGCGGCAGGCCACATCGTCATCGATCCGTACCCTACGCCCTATTTCTCCGGGGGCTTCGATCTCGATGCCGTGGGTGCGTTCTCCCAAACCACCACCACTTTCGCCGCTTGGAAAACTGCCCAAACCATCACCGCTGCTGATCCTACCACCGACTCTAACCACGACGGCGTGGCAAATCTCATCGAATACCTCACCGGCACCGGTCGCGTCTTTCTCGGTGTTTCCGGCGGCACCCTCACCCTGAGTTTCCCCCGTCTCGCCTACCGCGCCGATGGAAATCTCCGCCTCGAAGGCAGTCCGGATTTCCAGCATTGGTCCCCACTCGCCCTGTCCGATCACGGCGCGGCCATGATCCCCACAGCACCCGGCGTCAGCGTTGCGGAATCCGGAGCCGCTGCCGTGCAAACCACCGTCACCTTTCCCGCCACCTCCGCTTGGAAATTCTTCCGCCTAGCCGCCGAGCCATGAAACTTCCGCCCGCTATCCGATCTCCCCGTGGCTTCACTTTGGTGGAGCTGCTAGTTGTTATCGCGATCATCGCCACCCTTTCCGCGATTGCGTTCCAGGGCTTCAATGCCGCAAGAACCCAAGCGAACAAGGCCGTCTCCGCTGGAAACCTCCGGCAGCTCGCCTCCGCCAATCTCCTCTACGCCGCCGACCATCAGACCTACTGCCCATTTGATCTTTATGGGGACAACCTCATCCGCTGGCACGGTGGTCGGACGAGTGTGAGTGCACCCTTCGATCCGGAAAAGGGCCTGCTTTCTGAATACCTCGGCCAGAGCCGCCAAGTTGGGAAATGCCCGCAGCTCGAACGCATGATCAATGCCTCCGCCTTCAACGAGCTGGGTGCCGGTGGCTACGGCTACAATGGCACTTACATCGGCGGCATTCCGTCCGAATACCTCAAAGCGAATCGTCCCGCCAACGTTCCTAACCCCAGCCGCACTCTCATGTTCGCCACCACCGCCCTCGCTGTGGCGAACGGCATCCAAGAATACGCCTCTGCCGATCCGCCTAACGAGGTCGATACCAACTGGCGCATCCGTGGAGCCCTCCAGCCCACTGTCCATTTCCGCTTCAACGGCCGGGCTCTCATCGCTTGGTGCGATGGCCATGTCAGTGAAGAGCTGCCCACCGGCAAGGCGGATACGAACTTCTACGGCGGCTCTAACACCACATCAAAAATCGCGTTCTGCGGACCCGCCGACAACAACGGGTGGTGGAACCCGAGGAATTGAACGCGGTTTACGGCAGCTCGCGCCCTTCGAGGATCGCCAGTGAAAACGGATCGCCCGCCGCCGCGAATTCGCGCAGATGGCTCATCGCGAGTTCCCCGACTTCTGGCAGCGGATTTTCCAGAGCCGCCCGTAGCACCTCCCACTCCGAGTAGCGGCCTAGCAGCTTTTCCGCTTCCTCCAGTGTCGCTACCGGCAGCCGCTTCATGTAGTCCGCCCGGACCACGGATTCCAAATGCATGATGTCTTGGCGGTCCTTGTCGCGGCCGGTCTCCAGCTTGCTCTGGATCAAATCTAGCGGGTCGGGGAGTAGGGTGCCGTCGCCCCTTAGCACGGCTCTCGCACAAACCCCGTCGAATTCCCCGATCTCAAATTCATTGGGTTTTCGGAAAACATCCAGTGGGCAATCGAGGCCATGGATGCGGATCATCCCGGTCTCCTCAACCGCATCTATCAACTCGCTGCCCGAGACAGGGACCCAACCGGGCAGCCGCTGCAAAATCAACCCGCCAAACTCCGCGCATGCCTTTTCTAACACTACGCACCACTCCGTGCCATTGCTCATCGGGTCGAGCCAGACATCGGCGTCATACGTCGAGCGACTGTAGCCATGCGCGATGACTGCTAATCCGCCCAGCACCACCACCCGGTGCTTGCGCGTCAGAGGGCGGATGAAGCGGTCTGTTGGAGTTTCCATGCTTCCACGCGTTCGTTGACCTTGCAGGCGATATACCAATCATCGGAGATCGAGTCTGGATTTCTCAACCACGGCTCGCTGTTATCCGTAATCTTGCTTTTCGGCGGGCGTGGGCCGCGCGAGGCGAGCATTCTCCGGCGCGCCAGCCGCGCCGCGAAATCCTCCTGCAGGCGGCGGATGGAAGGATGATACTTCGTCAGTTTCACAACCGGAAATTACCACGAATCCAGCGAATGGGAAGCATGAAGCAAGGCCCGCGCAGAGGTGGGCGAAGGCGATGTAGCATCTGTGGATTCTACCACTTTATTCCGGCAAAATCCCCTCCCAGATTGAAAATCACTCCATTCAATTGCGCCCATTGCATCAATCTTTCGGAGTGGAGGATTCGAAGTTAATTCCGCGAGAATCTCAGGATCGAGAGTCTTATCGCGGTGTTTTTTCCACCAAGCCAAGGCCATTTTCCTTCCATGTTCACTCGAACTCACCCAAGCTGAAGCATCCGCGCCACCCTTGGTAAGGGTGCGATAACTACACTGTTCTGCAATAAATGAAGAGAAGCAAATTGATCATCCTTATTGCGAAGGACTACATCAGGACGCTCTTCTGGAGAATACGACCGTTCAAGTCCAAGAGGGTGATCCGAGGTGTGGCTGTGACTTCACTGGTCGAGCAGCGGATTGATGCCATTTTCGACGTAACGCTTCGAGATTCTGCCATTGAACTCTTACGAGAGAATTGTGGGATGGGGTTGCCGCTGATGCACACTGCGGTTCCTGGAGACTATGACAGGATTCGGTTGGCAGTCATCAAGCTGTCGGGCGGAACAATTGAAGGGCTTGAGCGGAGCATCGGCGAAGCGCGGATTGATTGGAGGGATGTCTTGCTAGGAGCGGGCTTCGGGTATGATTTAGAGGCACATTTGCACTGGAACCCCAGCAAAGCATGAATTCAAAACAATTCAAAGTCCCAGACAAAAAAGTCGTTCTGCCAGAAAATGAATAGCATACTAAAAACTGTTATAGCAACTGCATGGGTAGCGATGTTCGTTAGTTGTGCGGATTATCATTCCAATCTAGCGCGAACTTTGATGGTCCATCAGAATGAAGAGCTGTTCCGCCAGCGCGCGGTCGAATTTATTCGATTTGCTCAGAGAGGTGACGTTGACAACTTGATGAAGTTTACCAGCCGCCTGACCCTCAAAAATTCAGGCAGCAACCACGTTCGTAAGGTTTATTTAGAGCAAGTTGTTCCAGCATTTCGAGGAGCCGTCATCAATTGGAACAAAAAAGGGGAAATCTGTGAAGATGAATTCCGAAATGCAGGATTCACCTTTTCCGGTTTGGCTCATAAAGAAGCTTCCAAGAGTTTTTATCTCGATGTTTTTGGTGAAGGCGGGGAATTGGTGATTACTAATATTAGGTCAACTCCTCGGGAATAATCGATTACTTTGAAAAAGTCAGAACAAGGCAAGGGAAGAAAATCCACCGATCCTGATGCGCGGTTACATCACTGGCTCTTGCTAGAATCCCGTGGCGTACGCCTCACCAAGCAGGATTCTGCTGACGGACTGCTTCGTAAAGCACGATGGCGACGGCGGTGGATAGATTCAGGCTGCGAGTGCTGCCGGGTTCCATCGGGATGCGGAGGGCGCGTTGGCCGGCCTCGGCAATGAGGTTTTCCGGGAGGCCACGGGTTTCGCGACCGAAGACGAGGTAATCGCCGGCATGAAAATCTGCTTGCCACGGGGAGCGGGTGGCCTTGGTGCTGAGAAACCAGAAGCGGGCACCGGGCGCGGCGGCGGCTCGGAGTTCATCGAAGGATTTCCAGGTGTGCAGTTTCACATCCTGCCAGTAGTCGAGGCCGGTGCGGCGGACGTATTTGTCTTCCAACGAAAATCCGAGAGGCTCAACGAGGTGAAGGGTGGAGCCGGTAGCGAGTGCCAGCCGCCCGGCGGCACCGGCGTTGTGCGGGATTTCCGGCTCGATGAGGACGATGTGGAACATGCGGATTATTTTGGCTCCGTGCGCCTAGCCATGGTGATGGAAAGACCGAGGGCTCCGATGAAGATGAAGTAACAGGCGAGCAGTTCCAGATAGCTTTTGCAGATTTTCGGAATCTCCGGGGAGAACGCGGCACCGAGGCAGGCTCTCCAAAATTTATTGCTGCCGATGACGTGGTTGAAAATATAGATGATCAAAAGCGCGGCACCGATGAAGCCGGAGCCCGCGTGGTTGCCGAGGGTTGTTAAAAAATGGAGCATCGCCCGGCGGTGGCGGTAGGTGCTGATGAGGGCCAATGAAAGCAGGGCCGCGATGACCCATGCTTCGGGGAATTTCAGATGGAGGATGCCGGTTAGGAAATCCTGGAGTTCACCGATGAATGCGGCCAGCAAGCCCAGGCCAAGAATCCGGCAGACCGGGCGATTGAAGCCGGCATGGGGGGAGGCCCCGAACATGACGGCGGCAGCGGCGGCGAGTAGGAGCGCTTGCAATAGCTCCACGGTGCCGCGCTCAATCTGGATGGTCGGTCGATTCGGCAGCCAGGCGGGGAGCAAAATGGCAACCGAGCCGCCACAGATCAGGGAGGCGCGTACGAGGGTGCGCGACCATGATGAGTTTCGCTGGGGTTTCGGAAGATCGCTGGACACCTGCCGATGGACTAAAGCTTTCGCTGGTGTGATGCAAGGCTGATACCTCGATCAGGCGATCCCAAACATGCTAGGGATTCACTTTCCTTGTTGACACCTCTTGTGATCTGAACGCCAATTTCCTCGTGTTACGCAGGTATTGCTCAACAGAAACCCATCGTTCGTTGCTCGTCGCTGTGGCCTTGTTCCCCGCCTTCGCCGGGCATCTTTCCGCGCAGGCGGTGGATTTGAACCGCGCGCTGAGCGAAGGAGCGGCGGCATATGCGTCGAAAGATTACGCCAAGGCCATTTCGAGTTATTCATCGATCATTCAGGCGAATCCGGATCAGGCTCCGCAGGGGGTTTATTATCAGCTGGCGTTCTCGTATTACAGCCAACTGCAGTATCAGGATGCCGCGAACTCCTTTCTTGCTTACCTGAAGAAGTATCCTGCGGGTGAGAACGCTGCCGAGGTGCAATTCTATCTTGGCCGCGCACAACTTCAACTGGAAGGCAAGGCGGACGAGGCACTGGTGCATCTTGCGGAGGCCGCGAGAAAGCCCGAGTTCGCTGAAGAAGCGAGATTTCTTGCGGCCGATGCCTACATCAAAAAGGGCGATACGGAAAAGGCCGCTACCACGCTGCAAAATGCGATGACCGGTAACTCGTCCGGCCCAAGCGTGATGCGGGCCTCGCTGCAACTCGTCGATCTCTACATTTCCGCCAACGATCTTGATAAGGCGGTTGCGATGCTTGATCGGCTGGAAAATTCCGCCGGCTACCCTGACGTGATCGTCACGGTGAACCACCGCTTCGTGCAAATCGGTGACAAGCGCCTCGAAGCGAAGGAATACGCGGCAGCACTCGCCGCATATTCCTCAGTGCGCCCGCGGGCGCAAGTGGTGGCCATTCAAAGCAAGCGCCTTGCTGCGATGCGTAGCTTGAAGGAGGACTTCGATAAGCGCATCGCGAATGCAGCAAAGAACAAGCAAGTCCTTCCCCGCGGCACCGAAGATAAGGCTGCGATGCTCACGGCCATGATCGAAAGCACGGACAAGGTGCTCGGCGAGGTGCGCGGATTGACCGAATACGACGCCACCCTGCAATACCGGATCGGCCGGTGTTATTTCAACATGGACCGCTATTGGCCGGCCTCCGTCGCGTTTGAGGCGGTGGCCAGTGGCAATCCGGAATCGTCGGATGCGCCGACGTCGCTTTTCGGTGCCATTATCAGCCAGTGGAAGTTAGGCCGATCCGCCGCTGCCGGTGCGCTTTGCCTCAACTACCTCAAACTCTACCCGAAGGAGAAGCATGCGGACCAAGTGTCAAAACTGAATGCGACTCTGTTATTGCAAGACGGAAAAACCGACGAAGTAATCGCTTTCCTCGATCCCTTTTTGAAAGAGCATCCGGATAGCCCGGTGCGTGGAGAGTTGCTCGTCCTGCTGGCGAACGCCCGTTTCCAAGGCGGGAAATTCGATGATGCAGCGAAGGATTATGACATGCTGCGCAAGGAGTTTGCTTCGGCACCGGAATTTGAGGAGTTCACCTACCGCCGTGCGCTCTGTGACTTCCTCCGCAACGATTACAAGGCCACGATCAAGGGTTTCGACGCTTACGACAAAGATTTCCCGGGTGGGGCTTTCAAAGCGGACATCCGCTACCGCCGCGGGATCATCCAGCTGGCGCTTAAGGAATATGACAAGCTGATCTCCTCGATGGCAACACTGCTGAAGGACCCGAATGCCCAAGGCTATGGCGGGCAAATCCACACTCTGCTCGGTGATGCTTGGTCCGCCAAGGGGGACATCGTGACCGCTGCCACGGAATATTCCACAGCTGTGCGCACCTCGAATGGCGATGAAAATGTCATTCAATACTCACTCGAACAAGCGACCACCCTGCTACGAGGCTCCAGACGGTGGGATGAGCTTCAGGCGCTGTGGAAGGATTTCCTCACGCAATATCCCAATCATCCGATGGAGCTTCGCGGGGTTTCTGAACTTTCAAAACTGCTTGTCCGCGCTGATAAGAAAAACGAAGCTCGCGACATGCTGGCCAAATACGCCCTGCGCGATATTCATAACATCCGCTCCGAGTATGTGGAAATGCTGCTCAGCCAGCTCGCAGGGCTTTACGTGCCGCCGCGCACCTTCAAGAAGGATGTCCCGAAGCCTGACATTGACCAATTGCTCGGAGAACTCACGAAGGAACTCGATATTCCCGAGGGTGAACGCACGCTGACCTATCTGGCACGAATCAACTTTGCCAAAGCGGAGCTCGCCCGGATGATGAATGACCCGGTCCGCAATGCACGCTTCCTGAATGCCATCGCGAGCTCCAGCAAAGCTGAAGACCTTGGTCCGATCCTGCTTTCGCAGGTTGGCCAGTTCCTTTTGGATGACAAGCAGCTCGATCAGGCGGCCCCGCTTTTCACCCGCCTCCGGGATGGTTTCCCTGAGTCATCCTACTCCGATGCGGCACCGGTCGGGCTGGGCAAAATTGCACTTGCCAAAAAAGACTACGAGGGCGCTCTCAAGGAATTCGATTTTGCGCTCAACCGCGCTGCCGGCAGCTCAATGCTGAAAGAAGCTACCTACGGCAAGGCTTTCGCGCTGCTGGGACTGCGGAAAAATGACGATGCCAAAAAGATCTTTGAAGAAATCGTCGGCAACAAGGAGTGGACCGGCCTTGAGAAAGCCGGGTCGGTTTACCAGCTTGGCGAAATCGCTGTCCTCGCCGGCGATAAGGGTGCGGCAAATGTCTATTTTCAAAAAGTCTATCTCTCGTATAAAAAGTTTCCGGAATTTGCCGCAAAAGCCTACATCCGCAGTGCTGAAATGCTCGAAGACTCGGGCCAGCATGATGCCGCAATCAAAACCTACCGCGAATTCCTAGCGGATCCGCGATACGCCGATACTCCCGAGGCCAAGATCGCTGCGAAGAAAGTCGAAGAATGAAAAATTTCATGCGCCCATCCCCTGTGACTTTCGTTCCCGCTTTGTTGGCTTGCGTTGCGGCCTGCCTTTGCTCGATCACCATGCTTCGCGCGCAATCGCAGGAGGTATTCGTGCTGCAAAACGGCAGGGTCATTCCTGCGGAATCCGTCAAAGTTTCACCTGCTGGCTTCACCGCCACCCTCACCAAGGGAACCGCTTTGGACACCGTCAATTTCACGGCGAAGGAGGTCGTGCGCGCGACTCTTCGCGAGCCTCGTGAAATCGCAGAGGCCCGGATCCTGATCGCTTCCGAAAAACCGGACAAGGCGCTTGATTCGCTGACCAAGGCCGAGCCGGCGCTGCTTCCCTATCAGTCGATTCCCGATTCATGGTGGCTGCGCTCCGCCATTCTCCGGATGGATGCGCTTTCCGTTCAGGGGAAAAACAAAGAAGCTGCCGCCATCGCCAGCTCGGACGTTCTTGCCAAGCTCACCCCGGAAGGTGCCACATTGCTTAAAGATTTCCAGCAAGTGGTCACCTCTCCAGGTAAGGAAGCGGCAGATAAGATTGAAACCCTCCGATCGTTGACCGAACGCACCATCGACCCTTGGGTGAACGCCCGGATTTGGTTGGAAATCGGCAACACGCTTGCAACGCAGGGGAAAATCGAAGATGCTGTCAAAGCTTGGTTGCGCGTGGCTATCTTTTCTCCTGCCGAACGTGATCTCGCGGTTCGCGGCACCATCCTAGCGGCCCGCGGTCTTCAACAAATCAAATGCCCGGCCGATGGCTTGAAGCTTCTCGACGACTATCTTTCCGATCACCTCGGCTCCCCCTTTAAAGAAACCATCCAAATCGAAGCTGCAAAGCTGAAGCCAAAAAGCAAAACGACAACGACCCCTGAAGACTCGAAAGAGCCTGCCGAAAACACCAAGTGACCCTCATCAATATCAAAACTCTCCCACCTGCCGTATGAAAAACCATCCTATGTTCCGTTCCCTCGCCACTGTCTTCCGCTACTCTTTGGTCGCGTGTGCCTTGTGGATCGCCTGTCCGATCAGCATTGTGAGCGCCCAAGAGCCAGCCGCTTCCGGGGAAACTGCTCCAGCAAAGAAAGCACCTCACAAGAAGACACTCTTCGATACCATCAAGCAGGGTGGCATCGTCATGGTTCCCATCGGGATCATGTCAGTGTTCACCATTTATCTGGTGGTCGATATTTACCTGCGCACCGCCAACAAGCGCCTTGTCCCCGAGGAGGAGGTTGAAAAAGCCCGCCAGCTTTTCATGGCTGGCGATTACGTGAATTGTTATCAAGTCATGAAGGCCACGCCTTGTGCTTTCAACAATTGCATTAAATACGGCCTCTCATTCGTCGGCAAGGGTAAGGAACAGACCGAAGAAGCCCTGCTCGTCGAAGTGGGTCGTGAAAATAATCGCCTCCAGAATCGGATCAACTACCTTTCCGTTATCGGTGTTTGCGCACCCATGGTCGGTCTGGTTGGAACGGTTGTCGGGATGATGGGTGCCTTCGCCTCTCTTGGTGAGTCGGGTGCCGGTGATACCTCAAAGCTTTCGGAGCACATTGGTGAGGTGCTTGTCGCCACCGCCTCGGGTCTGTTCATCGCCATTCCGGCCTTCATGTTCTTCTACATTCTGCGCAATCGCCTGACCGCCCAGATGCACTGGCTTGAGGACGAAGTGACTAGCATTTTCCGCAATATGCCTTACGATCACTTCCAAGGTCTCGAAATCGGTGAAGAAGTGACATACGCGGCACTACCCAACTGGATCGAAGCGGACCCGAATGCCCCATTGGCTCTTTAATTCCTCACCCCTTTCCCTTCTAACCCATGGCTAGTGCTGGTGGCAACGGAAGCGACCCGGAATTCCAGGTTGCTCCCATGATCGACGTGCTCCTCGTCCTGCTCATTTTCTTCATGAGCATCACGACGGATCAGGTGGCTAAAATTGATAGATCCATCACCCTGCCTCTGGCCCCTGAAGCCAAAAAACGCGACCATGACCTCAAGAATGAAGTCATCGTCAACGTGGACTGGAATCAGGCCGCAAACAAAGCCCAAATTCGCTTTGGTGCCAAAGTCTGCGAGCCCCTCGAGCAGCTGACCGAAATCGTCACTCCGATCAAAGCCGCCAACCCCAAGCTTAAGCTCATCATTCGCGGTGACGCCGATACCCCCGCCATCGAAATCCAAAAAGTCATCGAGGCACTTGCGGGCGCGGGGATTGATGACATTTCCCTCTCCGGGACTAACCGCTAAATCACGACCTCGCCATGGAACATAAGAAAAAAGGCCGCAAGGAGGTTGAATCCGTGCATTTGGGTTTCCAAATTGCGCCGATGATCGACGTGGTATTCGTCATCATGCTTTTCTTCATGGTCATGGCCGGTGCCGTGCAAGTGGAACATGAGCTGAACCTCAAACTTCCGGGCACCGTCGCGGGCGATAAGCCGGTCGCGGTGGAAGAAACCCAAGTTCGCATTTTGGACAGCGGCGAGGTGCTTCTCAATGATGATCCGGTCGGTGAGCCGGGTGACGTCAAACTTGTCAATCTGACCGCCACCATGATGCGCCTCTCGGAATCTTCCAAGGCCGTGCCCGATAGCAAGATTGTGGTCACGATCGTAGCTGATGAATTAGCGCCTTATCAGCGTGTGATCAATGTTTTGAATTCCCTTTCGATCGCAAAAGTACAGAATGTCACTTTTGAAGTTCCGCCACAGTAAAACCCAAATATTCCGTAATCATGGACGATTTAACTAATGAACCCGCGATTCAGGCTCCGCCTGAAAAGAAAAACCGGATTCGGAATCTGATCGTCTCGATGGGTCTCGGTGCCTTCACGATCTCACTGATCGCCCACGTCATTTTTGGCGTTATTGCGATCTTCTTCATGTACAAGTGGGTATATCCGCCCGAAGAGAAAGTCGATTTTCTCCCAGGCGGTGGTGGTGGTGGTGGGTCGGGTGGCGAGCAAGTCCACAAGGTCCAGCAGCAACAGCAGAAGCGCATGATGAGCAATACCGCTGTTTCAAAGCGCATTGCATCCACCTCCAATACCGCAGCATTTTCCTTGCCGGACTCATCTAACGAAATGATGGACCCCGGTCTGCCGATGGAAGCAAACTCCGCAGAGCTCGGCTCCGGCAGTGGTTCCGGCGGCGGTCACGGAAAAGGCATCGGCACCGGGACAGGTGCGGGTACCGGCCCCGGAAAAGGATTTGGTGCCGGGCAACTCGGAATCGGTGCCTTGATCCCGACGATCATGAAAGGCCGGTGCACGGACTCCGAGCGCCTCAAACAGGTCCAAGAGGCGGGCGGTACGCCCGCTATCGAGGAGGCCGTTAAAAAATCCCTACAATGGCTCAAGGGGAAACAAAACCCTGATGGCTCATGGGGCAATAGGCCGGCGATGACGGGCTTCGCCTTGCTGTGTTATCTGGGTCACTGTGAAGGCACTCAGTCCGTCGAATACGGTGATAATGTCACCAAGGGCATGACTTATCTCATCAACCTTGGCCTTAAGAACAATGGGAGACTATCCAATAAGTTGGGCGAAAAAAGCTGGCCTTACGAGCATGCGATCGCCACCTACGCCCTTGCCGAGGCGCTCACTTTTTCGCGGACCCTTCAATTCAAAGTTCCCGAACTTGAGACAATCGTTGAAAAAGCAGTCAAAGTCATCACCGACGGCCAAACCAAACAGGGGGGCTGGGACTACAACTACGCGGATGCCGGCCGTAACGATCTTTCCGTCGTAGGTTGGCAAATGCAGGCGCTCAAGGCCGCCAAAGCATCCAATGTGAAGATCGACAACTATGACAAAGTCATTCGCCAAGCGGTGAGTTGGATGAGTGACAGGAGAGATGGAGCTTATCTCGGCGATGGCAAATTCGCCTACGCTGGAAGAGGCCCTACCCCCGCGATGACCGCTGTTGCAGCACTTTGTTTGCAACAACACGAAAAGGGAAACAGCTCTGCAGTCAAAGATGCGATACGCCTGATCATGGATGGCTTGGAGATGCGTGACGGGAAAAAGAAGCCAAAAGATGAATTTTCGCAAGGTTACTCCATGCAGTATACTGGTGGCAATTTCAACATTTACGCTTCTTATTATGCCACACAAGTCATGCGCAATGCTGGCGGCAAGGAATGGGACGCCATGAACAGCGCCATCATTGCGGATATCATTCCTGCCCAAAATCCGGATGGTTCATTCAAGGTTGAGGTCGGTGGTAAGGGAGCGGATTCCAGTGGCGCAGGTGGGCCTATCTACTTGCAAGCGCTCAACACCCTGATGCTTGAAGTTTACTACCGCTTCTCTCCCGTGTCGGCCGGCAAGGCCCGCAGCTCGGCCTTGGACGACCTTCGTTAAGGGATTTCCGCCCCAATCTCACTGGGAGCTGGAATGGAATGTCTCGTCGGTAAGAAATGCACGCGCCTCGCCGACGAGGAAAAGCGAACCTGCGACGAGAACCAGGGCGTCGTGTGAGATAGCAGCGGAGAATGCGGATTTGAAATCAGCGAAAACTTCGTAAGTCGGTTCATCTTCCACGAGGAAACCCGCTAATTCTGAAGCAGTGACGGCGCGTGGGGTATCGAGCTGGCAGAGGAAAATTTTCGATGCGAGCGGGGTGAGCTGGTCGAGAATGCCTCGGATGTCCTTGCCGCCAACCGCACTGAAGACGAGAGCTGCTTTTTTTCCGGGATAGCAATCACGCCAGGTATTTGCCAATATTTCGGCGGATTGGGGGTTGTGTGCGCCATCCAGGACGATGCCGGGGCGGATGACTTCGAATCGGCCTGGCCACACGACGTGGGAGAGCCCGTAGCGCACGCTGTCCGTGTTGAGCGCCAGTCCCGCCCCATGCAGCGCTGCGACGGCGAGCGCTGCGTTCCACTTCTGATGCTGGCCGGCGAGGGCCATCGGGTAGCCGAGCAGGGGACCGTCGATGAACTCGATGGGTGCACGGACTTCGTTGGCTTCTTTCTCTAAAACGAGCCGGACCCTTGAATTTTGAGGTGCTGAGACGACCGGTTTTCCGCAGACGAAGATGCCGGCCTTTTCGGTGGCGATTTTTTCGAGCGTATCCCCGAGCCACTGCATGTGATCGAGGTCGATAGGAGTGATCACGCAAATGTCGGCGGGCACGGCGGTGGTGGCGTCGAGCCTTCCCCCCATCCCGGTCTCCAACACAATCATTTCGCAAGCGCACTGTTTGAACCAAGTCATGGCCAGAGCAAGGGTGATTTCAAAAAAAGTCGGGTGCGTTTCCATCTGCTCACAGATTTCCCGGAGTCCGCCGAGCATTGCCGCGCACGCACCCTCGGTTATCTCCTGGCCGGAAACTTTAATGCGCTCGCGGTAATCAATGAGGTGCGGGGAGGTGAAGAGGCCGCAGCGCTTGCCACAAGCCCTCGCGATGCTATCAATCATCGCGCAGGTACTGCCCTTGCCGTTAGTCCCGGCGACGTGAATGACTACCACGCCATAGGCGGGATAGGCGAGGGACTCCTTGAGCAAATGGCGCGGTCCATCTAGCCCGAGTTTGATCCCGAACATCTGGGTGGAAAACAGCCAATCGATCGCCTCGCGGTAGTGCATGGTGTGGCATCATCCATCACCCGGATTGCAAGATCTGCCAAGCAGGCAATTTACCAATCTGCGTGGGCTCTCGGAGCATGACCCTCCGACGTTGCAAGCGAGCAAGCCAAGTAGAGTGAGCCTTCCTGCGGGAAAACATCAGGAATTGGGCAGGTCCAGGTACCCCCTGCCGGACATTTGCCGATGCCATGCGCCAGATCGAAGAGCCTCTGCTCAATATAGCCTTTGTTCAGCATTTGTTGTGCGATGTCCGGGGTGCCATTTTCCGCGCGAAGATGGCCACCGTAGTTGTAGCCATACAAGTTTTGATAGGATCGAGTGGCCACCTGCATATTCCTGAGCATCAGCACGCAGCCCGCGCGGTCACTGCCACGTTTCCAAGCATGGGCACCTATGGACAGGATCGAAACGAGTGATAGAAGTGCGGCAATCACCACCGTGAGTTCGAGCAAGCTCAAACCACGGTTCCGCACAACTCGGGGGGGGAGTCGTGTAATCATTGGTTGGGGGGGGAGCCACCATACTAATACATTTTCACTCCACTGGAATTACGCCATCGCGGGTGCAACGCGCGAGCACTCACAATTCCTTGACCCAGAGATTCGCAAAGTCAATCGCCGCACCATGGTGTTGCAGGCCAATGGGGCCGCGAGCAGGCACTCCTAAAAGCCGGGCATTCTCGATCACCACACGACCATTGAGTGAAACAGTTAGGCGATCCCCGATCATGGTAATCATCATGCGGTTCCATTCTCCGAGGGGGCGATCCGCCTTGGCCTTGGGTGTCACGGCAGCGCGGACATCCGCAGGCATTGAGGGATCAGTGCGATAACCGTAAATCTCGCCGGAGCCTACGGTCCAATTCCAGAGATTTACCTGGCTTTTGATGTTGCCCCGCAGGTAGATGCCGCTGTCGAGCTCCTCGATTTCGATGAGTTCGGGTTGCCCATCTGCACCTGCTTTTTCAGTCCCGTCCACGAGAACGATGGGCTGGAATTTCTGCGGTCCGCGACCACTCCAGCGCCAATCGAAGACGAGTATGAAATTGCCATATTCATTTTGGGTCCAGAGGTCGGGGGACTCGTCGGCAACCGCGTGGTGTTTGAGAATACCACTGCCCGTGCGCCATTCGGTAATGTTTTTCGGATCAGGTTTCCATCCAGCGAGGGTCTTGCCATCAAAAATCCGGGTAAAACCCGCAGCCTTCACACCATCGACATTGGCCGCAGGCGGAAGCTCGGCGATCTGGATGTTTCTGAAGGCCACGCGGGCATTATTTCCGAGCCAGGCGATATGGCCGGAGCGGCGTTTCACTCCCTCGTGCAGCGGGTTCCTGGCACTCAGGTCGTCGAGATTGGCGCGGAGTACGATTTCCCCGTTGATCTCGACAATCATCGCCGATCCGAGGACGCTGACTCGTTCGCGATTCCACTCGCCGAGGGGCTTGAGGCCGGATTCTTTGGCGGGTGCGAGGTTGCATAAAGAACCGTTGAATTGGGCCGCCGTGAGTGATTTGTAATTGGATGAGGAGTTGTCGAAAATCCGGATCTCTAGGCCAGTGGAAGCTCCGTCTCCTGTGCCGGGATAGTGAATCCCGAGCCCGCAGTTTCCACCGGGTGCAAGCTTGAATTCGAAATCCAGAATGTAACTGGAAAACGTTTGTTCGGTTATTAGGTTTTTCCCCTGCGACGTGCAGACGATGGTGTCGTCCTCGACCACGTAGCCTTCGCCTTTCCAGTCAGCGAGATCCCGCCCGTTGAAAAGCGGGTGCATTGCAGGTGCATCGGCGGCAAAGGATTTGGCTGTCAGTGTGACGGCAACAATCAGTAAGGTGCATGGCTTCATGATGCTGATAGGTGTCTATTGAAATGAACCGGTCGTTAGGCAGATCGATAGTCATCGCGACCTCGCTCATTCATACTTTACGCATTTCCAAGAAGGAGTGAATTTGCCCTGATTCAGCGGTCGGCAGCAAGGGCGTCCATCAAATACCGCGCCGGACGGAAATTCTCGATGAGCACTTCGCGCTGGCTGCCACGGTTCATTCGGACCTGACTGATGTTGAAGTTCGGCGTCTTGTGAGGGGCGAAGAGGATGTCGTCATGAGTGGAGTTCTCGTGTTTTTTGAACATGCTCGGAAGGATATCTCCGCCGAGATGGTCGTCGCGTCCGGTGGCAAGATGGCAGGTGCCGAGCACCTTTTCGTCCTGGATATCCGCGCCGGATACAGGGAGAACTTGTGTGCCGAAGCCAAGCTCACCGAGAGTGCCGGTCATCGGATCATCCGCGAGACGGGCGTTGTGGGCATCAATGGTGGACTGACTTCCTGAGATCAGGGTTGAGTGGATGATGCAGCGGTTTTTTACCTCGAGGACGCCCAGTGTGCCATCTTCGTATTTCATGGGGAACTTTCCGCGGGCGTCGCTTGGCACGAAATAGACTTCACCCGCTGGGAGATTCGCGATGTCGGGTTTTGTCCCGGTGCAGAGGCCGTGGGATTTTTGGGCGTCCTGCCCATTCAAATCAAGCCATGCGGTGAGAACCCGCCCGTCTTCGAGAGCGAAGTCAATTTCAATGGAATCCGCATTCGTTAGGGCGCGGCGCATGCGCTCGGCATCGCCTGACACCTCGTTGTAATCCACTGCTAGGCCTGAGTTGAGAATGATGTCATTCAGGCCGTGCAGAGTTGCGCCGCGGAATCCGTATTCCTTGCATTTCGCGGTGAGGGGTGCAGTTGCGGAAAATGTCGAGACGCAAAGGATAAGATCGTAGTTTGGATAGATATCATGATCGAGCGAGAGGCGGTTTCCGACAGTGTCCCAGACATCGTCCATGAGATCGAGGTTGGAGCCGTGCGTACAGCGGAATGCGAACATTTCCCCCCCATTCATGCCCAAGGCATCGAGGGCACCATTCCGTAGCCCTTGATAGAAGTGCTTGTAGGCGTTTTTCTGCACCGGGAAGCCATCCTCCTTCATGAAAGCGAAATCCTTGATGTGGTCGGCAGGCTCATCGAAATCAATCAGGATGCAGACGCGGCAGCTTTCCGTCGGTGCGAAAACCGTACTAAGAAGCCGCACAAGGTCGAACTTGGGGAACTTGCGATTTTCCGGGTGCAAGAGGATTTCCTCTGCGAAATACTCAGGGAGTGAGGGGGCTGCGGCGCTGGACATCATCAATGATCCTAAAACCATTGCCATGTCCCGCAAGTGGCGATTCCGAAAAATTTATGGAATCGCTCAGCTGGCCTCTCCCCCACCGTTTTCCTGCATTTCCGCCAACACGCTCGACATGTCTTCCAATGTGTCCCAGAGCTCGCGAACCACGTAAAATGGAGCGCCGCAGCGCACGACCAGTGCAAGACAATCCGATGGACGCGCGTCCAACTCGATGATCTTGCGCTCCATGATCTCGTTCTCAGCTTCCAAAATCAGGCGTGCGTAGTAGACTTCCTGCTCCATCCTCACGATGACCGCACGTGATATTTTAGCTCCGAAAGCCTCCAGTGTCAGCAGATACAAATCATGTGTTAGCGGACGTGGTGGTAGCTGGCCACTTAAAGAGGCGTTGATTGATGCGCCTACAGCGGGGTCGATGTAGAATACAATCGCCTTGTTTCCATCACCCAGGAAAACGGCACATCCGGCTTGAGTGGGTAACAGGGCAATCGGCTCGACACGAACGAGATTAGGCATGTCCAACCATCGTTCGGAATGGTGAATTTTCCAAGCGGAAACGCCTAATGACGTAGTCGTTTGGGTTGCCCCTCGATCTACCACCTTCCTGAACCGGATATTGTTCGATCGATGCGAAGTCATATGTCTGCAAATCCCCCAATTCCATTAGGGAATTGGAAAATAAATCCCCTGAAAAC
>JBDTNJ010000064.1:0-10852 GCA_039933825.1 Luteolibacter sp. | reverse complement strand
CACTCGCAGGAGGGTTCACCGCCACTATTCTGTGGGAGCTCGTGCGGCATATCCTGGTTTATTACTATACCAATGTTTCGATGGTGAACGTCGTTTACGGCTCGATGGCCACGATCATCATCGTCCTGCTGACATTGGAAGCCATCGCCCTGATCATTCTGCTAGGAGCGCAGGTCATTGCCGACCTCCAACGCAATGCAAACATCGGAATCCCCTGGCATCAGGACCCGGAACCGATGTTTGGAGATGAAACCCCGGTGCAAAACTCACTCCCCTAACATACCACCCCATGCAAGCCGTCAGCGATCTCCACGTCAGTTCGAACGTGGCACTCCCAGCCCCCGAAGAATTGATCCGACTCCTTCCACCGAGCGAGGGCGACACCGATTTCATCGCCCGCAGCCGCCGCGAAATCCGGGACGTCATTTTCGGAAACGACCCGCGTTTCCTTGTCATTGCCGGGCCATGTTCCATTCATGACGTCATCGCCGGGCGCGAATATGCCGAGCGTTTTGCCAAACTCGCGGAGGAAGTGAAGGACACGATGCTGCTGGTGATGCGCGTGTATTTCGAAAAACCTCGCACCACCGTCGGCTGGAAAGGTTTGATCATGGACCCCCATCTCGACGGGACTAACAAAATCGAGGAAGGTCTGCATCTCGCTCGCCAGTTCCTGTTGGAGATGATTCGCCTCGGCATCCCCACCGCCACCGAACTTCTCGATCCGATCACACCGCAATACATCGCCGATCTGATTTGCTGGTCAGCCATCGGCGCACGCACCACCGAGTCCCAAACCCACCGCCAGATGGCCAGCGGGCTCTCGATGCCCTTGGGTTTCAAAAACGGCACGCTCGGTAATCTCGAGCCTGCCATCAACGCGATCAAGGCCGCCACTCATCCCCAAACGTTTCTCGGTGTCGGCATGGACGGCCGCGCCTCCGCCGTCACCACCACCGGAAATCCCGACTGCCACATCATCCTCCGCGGCGGCGAGAGTGGGCCGAACCACGATGCGCAAAGTGTCGCAGCAACCCGCGAAATGTTAGTAAAAAACGGGCTGAAATCCGCGATCATGATCGACGCCAGCCATGGGAACTGTCGCAAGGATCACAACCTGATGCCTGAAGTCTTCGCTGAAATCGTCCGCCAGCGGGCCGCTGGAGACACCTCAATCATCGGAGCCATGCTCGAGAGCAACCTCGTCGCCGGGGCCCAGAGATTCCCGCAGCCGCTTGATCAACTGGTTTACGGCCAAAGCATCACCGACGCCTGCATCGACTGGGAGACGACTGTAGCGGCAATCACCGGTCGCCGCGAATTGAATGAATGAATGCGTGGAGATCACCGGTGATTGTTATTACATTCACTATTCAAAACCCAAGCGCGTCACACTTACATTCGGCAATTATACTTGCGATTCAGGATGCAATCGGTATCTTGCGCTCATGTCACAGTTGACCATTTATCTCGATCCCGAGACACAAAGAAAGGTGGAAATGGCTGCCCGCCGAGAGTCGCTTTCCCTGTCTCGCTGGGCGCGCGAGCACTTGGCAAAAGCTGCGGAAACGGCTGAGGCATCCGCATGGGATCACATGGCCGCATTTGCAGGAACGACGGATGAGCCGTTTGAAATTCCCCTCCGCGACCCCCATCACCGGGAAATTTCCAATCTCGAATCCTGATGATCTGCCTCGATACGAACATCTGGTCCTACCTCCTCCGTCAACCCAGCGAACCCCTGGTCCAGCGCCTCAAATACACGAAGTCTGCGGAAATTTGCCTCACGGAAATGATCCGTGCCGAGCTGCTTTACGGCGCACTCAGAAGCTCAAGGGCGGACTTTCTCAAAACCCGGATTGATAAGCTTCTCTCGCCCTATCATCGCCTGCCCTTCGGCAATGAAGCGGCTGAACACTATGCGGACATCCGCACAAGCCTCGAAAAATCAGGCACACCCATCAGCCCTAACGATCTTATTATTGCCGCCACGGTCCGCGCCGCAGGAGCCACACTCGTCACCGCCAATACCCGTGAGTTCTCACGCGTCCCCGGCCTCCATTGCGAAGATTGGACCGAATGATCCAGGCGGAATGAATTCCGCGCTCCAGTTGTTGGATCACCACTCCACTCCAAGCCCGTGCCGCCCTGCCACCTCTAGCAAATCCTCGCGCATCGGCCATTCGTCCGGGCGT
The DNA here is from genome assembly GCA_039933825.1 of Luteolibacter sp. GTDB lineage: Bacteria > Verrucomicrobiota > Verrucomicrobiia > Verrucomicrobiales > Akkermansiaceae > Luteolibacter. The sequence continues at coordinate 8,657 of JBDTNJ010000064.1, read as the reverse complement.
TCGCTGGTTTCGTGGCGTTTGCTAGCACCTTTTAAAGTCATGCAGCCGGTGTTGTCACCGATCTTTCTGATGGACTCGACTTCCTCGGCGGTGAAACGAACATCCGGCATCGTTGCGAACTCGCGGATCTTGTCTTCGATGAGGCGCGCACCTTCACCAGCTTCCTGAATGAAAGTGGGCACCACGCTGCGTACGGCGGGATGGCTGAGGTTCCAAATCGAGGCGAATTCCAGCAGGGTCAGCCCGTGTTTTTCCGCCAGCGGGCGCATGCGGTTGGCCTTTTCCATGCCGTGCTGGACCCAGCCTTCCGGGCGATAGGTGCGGTGGTCTCCGGGCTTGAAGCTGTGCTCAGGGCCACCAATGTCATCATGGAAAACCCCGCCATAATCGACCACCCGCGTCATCACCTTCACCCCGTGTTTTTCGCAAGCGGGCAAAGTTAGACCGACCGGCCATGGCTCTAGCGGATTGAGAATGAGCATCGACCAATCGATCAGCTCGCCGAATTTTTCCAGGCAGTAAATCAGGTCGAGTGAAAAGCCGTTCGCCGGGCCGGGAGCGATGCCTAGGCGCTCGGTAAGTCCCTGTTCTTTTGCGGTGGAGAGCGCCTGCCAGAGCGGCTCGCTGGTGTAGCCGAGTTCATCCGGGTTGTGCAGCATCAGCAGATCAAACTGGTCCGCCCCACAGCGTTCCAGTTCCTTGCTGGTGGCCATTTTCACGAAATCCGCATAGCCTTCCGGCCCGCGCAGTTGCGGGTCCGTGAACCGCGGATACCCACGACTCCCCTCGCGCTGACCTTCATAAAAATCGTGCCCGATCATCCCCACTAGGCTGTAGGTGCTGCGATCGATCCCTTTCAGGGCCATGCCCAGCAGCTCGTCCGCCTTGCCATTTCCATACACATCGGAAGTCACGAACGTGCGAATGCCCGCCTCGTATGCCGTCTCGATGCAGCCGATGAAGCGCGCCTCGGAAAGAGTTTCGCCAAAGTGCATGAAGCGTCCGCCGCTCCAAGTTCCGTATGCTGTGGTGGTGAGGTCCATGGTGGGGAAAAGTGTCCGCCACTGACTAATCCCGCCGCGCCCAGCGGTCAATCCCTTGCATGACTTATGGATCCGCAAGACGGTAAAACCAGGAGGGAGCGAGCTCCGCCGAGGTATCAGAGTATTGCCATTCCCCGATGGCGTCGCAGGTGGTGGTATCCATGGTGAAAAAACTGCCTTCGGAAAGATCCGGCGAAGCCGATGGAAATGTTGTCAGGTGCGTTGGCGATGACATCCCGCAATGAGCCTGGACCGATATCGGCATTGGTGGTGACGACATTGTCGAGAACCGTGAGTTGGGCTACGGTGCTCGTCTCCCATCCGGCGGAATTGGTGGCGACGACCTTGTATGCGCCCGCGTTCCCCGACTGGAGGTTGGACTTGGTGAGGTTCTGAAAAATGGCTCCCGGGATCAGGTCTTCATTGAAATACCACTGATAGGTTGGCGTGGGAGTGCCAGTTGCCGATGCGGTGAAAGTCACGCTGCCGCCCTTGTAGCTCGTCGCGCTCTGTGGGTTCGTCGTGAAAACGGGAGCCCCATTGCCAACCGGGCAGGCACCGTCGGAGGCTCCTTGGGCAACGTATTTTGCCCTCAAATCGGACGCCACATGAATGGTCCTGGCACGGTAACATAGAGTGACAAGGTCGTTTGGGTCTGCAGAGGCGGGGCCTGCCAGAAACAACGCCACGCCGAATTGCATGGCGAACATCAGCATGGAGCGTGATAGGAATTTCATGAGGAGAGCTGGCTGAGTGGGCAAGAATTCAAGGCTTGGTGATTTCGACGTGATAGAATTTCTTCGTTTCGCTGGCCGCACGGTCGATGACGGTGCGGACGGGTTGCTGGCTGTCGTCCTCCACGTCGATCAGAGGCGCCCAGATTCCGCCGGTGAGGGTGGTATTGGATTCAACGGTGTAGGTGCGGTCCGGCAGGGTTGGGCTGAAAATCAGTTTTTTGTAATCAGACACACCGGGATCTTTCTCGATGCGGAAAAAAAATCGCGAGAGCGGATCGGTGGGAACGATGCCGGCAGTGTATTCAAAACGGTTGTCCTGGCCATCGCCATCGGGATCGAGCAGCGGTGCGGCGAGAGGGTTGTCGAGGCCGAAGTATTGGAACTGCCACGAGTCGGGCAGACCGTCGCCCGCGTAGGTGCCGTAGTTGTCCGGGATCGTGTCCTGCACGTTGAGCGGGAGCATGAGCTGGCCGGCGAAGGCTGCGGACGTGGCGCCGACAATTGCGGCAGTGTTTTGATAAATGGCACCCGCCGTCACCAATCCCGTCGCCGAGACGCTGGTGAGCGGGCCGCTGAGGACGCTGAAGGTGAAGCCGGTCGTGGGGATGACGACGTTCGTCCCATCATCCGCCGTGCGGACGGTAAAAAGCTGCGTGGTGCCGAGTTCCGGCGGGTAGTAAGTCGAGGCGAGCAGGCCATAGCCGATGAGTTCGTAGAGCTGGCCGATGTAGCCGGAGCGGGCGATGGCCGGTGTGATGGGTTCCGCGGAGGTATCGACGATGACCGCGATGCTGGCGTCGCTCGCGTAGTCCGCGCTCGTCGCGTGCTGGCCGCCGAAATCTAATGTTTCCGCAGCGATCAGGTAGTCCGCACTGGTGCGGGAGTGCAAGAGCGGCGCGAAAGTAAACAGAAGCGCCGCTCCGAGGTGGAAACGAGTGGTCGCTTTCATGGGTTCAGCTTCAGGTAATAGTGGACGGTCGCGGGCGGTGAGTAGCGGAAGGCGTCGGCGGGGTAGCTGTCGTCAGTCTTTTGGCCGAAAAGCACGATCATTCCCGAGCCGGCCCACACGGCAGTGTGTCCGTGGCGTGCCGGAGCCGCGCCGGTGGAAGTGATCGGCAGCCAGGCGTTTTGCTGGACGGAAAAACGTGCGCCATCGCCGCGGACGGTGCCTGCCGCGCCGTCGCGCCCGCCCCAGACGAGTAGGTCCGATCCGCTCCAGACCGCGCTGTGCCAAATGCGTTGCGAGGGGGCTCCGGCCTCGGGAAGCAGGGTCCATGAATCGGTCGAGGGCGAGTAGCGCGAGCCAGCGTTGAAGAGGTTCAAGCCGCCGCAGACGATCATCTCCGTGCCGGTCCACGTCGCCGTGTGGCGTGAGCGCGCGGACGGCGCATTCGCGAATGAGAGCGCCGTCCATTGGCCGGTGCCAAGGTTGAAACGCGCGCCGTTGCCGACCACACCGCCACCATCGACGCCCCCCCAGACGACCATCTCGCTGCCGGTCCAGACTGCGGTGTGATCGTAGCGTGCGGTGGGCGGGGTTCCAGCGGTGGAAAGCGGTTGCCAGGTGTCGCTCGCGGGGTTGTAGCGCGCACCGGTGTCGAGCAGCGTCGCGCCACCTGCGCCGTTTGTTCCGCCCCAGACGATCATCTCCGTGCCGGTCCACACGGCGGTGTGGCCCTGGCGCAAGGCGGGGCTATTCAGCGTGCTCATCGGGATCCACTCGTTGGTGTTAGGATTGAAACGCGCACCCGCCGCCGGATACGTGCCATTCGTTTGGTTGATTCCGCCCCAGACGATCATCTCCGTGCCGGTCCACACGGCGCTATGGCCCGTGCGGATGGACGGCGCATTGAGGGTCGGCAACTCACTATAAGCGCTCGTGCTTGCAAGGAAGCGTGCGCCCAAACCCATCTGGCCCGCCGCATTCATTCCGCCTGTGAGAATCAGCTCAGTTCCCGTCCAGACCGAGGCGAAAAGCTTCCCGGGATGCACCGCGCCATCCGTGATCGCCGACCAGGTATTGCTCGCGGCTTCCCACGTCGCGCCGGTCCCCAGCCAGGCACCGGTCGCGCTGCCGCCGCCGAAGACAATCAGCTTCGACCCACTCCACGCGCTGGCGGCGGCCACCCGGGCCACAGGCGCATCGGCCGCGGCGATGGGCGTCCACGAGTTGGTCGTGCGATTGTAGCGCGCTCCCGTGTTCACCGGATTGGAAAAGCCGCCCGTGGGAGAATTCGGCGATGGCGGGCTGGCACTCATGCCGCCGCCCCAGACGGCCACTTCGTTGCCGGTCCACGCTGCCGCCGGAAGGTACCGCCCGTCGGGTGCACCGGCGCTGGTGATCGACGCCCACGTATTTTGCGCCAGATCGTAGGTGGCCCCGCCTGCCTCCGCGGACCCGCCGAAAATGTGTAGCAGCGAACCCGCCAACACCGCCGAATGTCCGTAACGCGCGGGAGGCGCGCCGCTCGTATTGAGATCGCGCCATGTTCCAGCATCGGGGTTGTAAGCCGCGCCTGTATTCCGCACGACGAAGGTGCTTGAGGCCGGCAGCCAGTCCGCGCCGCCCCACACGACCATCTCCGTTCCCGTCCACGTCGCGCTCGGGATCACCCGTCCAGTCGGCCCTCCGGTGAAAGTCGTCCAAATATTCGTGACCGGGTCGTAGAGTCCGCCGTTGGGTTCGATCTGATCTTGCCCGGTGAAAGTGTAGCCACCGTACTGATTCAGCTCGATAACCCTAGAGACTCCGCCCCAGACAATCATGCGCGAGCCTGTCCACACGGCGGAAAATCCGAAGCGCTGGCTGGGTTGATTGGTCTGGCTGAGCGAGCGCCAAGTGCCCTGCATGGGGTTGAAAGCGAGACCGTCCCGGACGCCGAAGCGGAGCGTTTCCGGCACTGTATAATCCAGACCCCAGAAGAGGATGTCATCTCCGGCCCGAACCATCTTTGCATACTGCATCGAACCTCCGGAGGTCGGAAAGTAGGTCCACACATTGCTCACAGGGTTGAATTTAAAGGCACCGATCGGGCCCGTGCTGCCCAAGTTGCCGAACACGAACATCTCCGCCCCGACCCAGAGCGCCTGCGGATTGACGAGGCCCTGCGGCACCTGCCCCTTGAGCGTCTGCCCTGCCCAAGACTCCGCCGTGAACGACTGACTGCCGATCTTCACATAACCCGCCGCCGCCAGTGCCGAAGATGCCGGATCGGCAGAGAGCACCACACCCGAGTTGACCGCCGCAACCCCGGAACCCAGTCCGGACTGGACGATCGCCTCCGCAGTGCCGGTGGCAAGCTTCGAGGAGTCCACCGCACCCGCGGCGAGCTTTGTGCTACTCACCGCGCCATCCACGAGCGCGACGGCACCGATCGAACCATTCGGCACCGTCTCCGCGAGCTTCGCCCGCAGCGCATACGGCGCGGCGGCGAGCTTCTGGTCGGGCGTGAGCTGCTGGAAACCGTGAACGCCGTCATTGAACCACACGCGCAGATAGAGCTGCTGGCCGAAGATCGGCTCGTAAAAAGGTGCCATGCCGTTGCCTCCGAGCGCCACCGAGTAGAGGCCGTTGACCACCGGCACCGCGACGCTGGTCGTGGGTTCCTGGCCGCCGTTGCTCGTGGCGTCGTGGCTCCACAACGTGTCGTAAATCACGATCGTCGAAGGTGCCGCGATGGTCACCGTCGGCGCCGTGACATAACCAGTTCCCCCATTGCTCACCGTGATGATATCGACGATCCCGAGATTCAAGTGCGCCGTCGCCGTCGCGCCGATGCCGGGGCCGCTGAACGTGATCGGCGGCGGCGAGGCGTAGTTGGTGCCGGGGTTGTCCACATTTACCGCCGTCACCACACCGCCAGTGACGACCGCAGTCGCCGTCGCCCGTGTGCCAAAAGTGATGCCGCCGTCCACCAGCGCAAATTTAAACTGCCCGGTGCCGCTGAAATTCACTCCACCAACGGAAACGCGGCCTTGGTAGTTAATGATTTGTGGGACCTGAGCTGACGCGGCTCCCAAGTGGAGAAATAGAAACGCGGCGGCGAGATGATGACTCAAGGTTTTCATAGGCAGAGTGGTGTGGATCACGAAGGTATTAATGACGTGGATGGGTCTCGATAATGGGATCGCGCGATGGCGCAGGCGGGATCGTATGCCTCGAAGCCATGAGCACCCGCTCAGGCGCGCTAAAGGCAGGATCGGGATCGCCCTGCCCTGCCCGCACAGGTCGAACCGACAGTAGACTGCAGCAAACGGCAAGGAGGACCGTGAGGTGAGTTTTCATAAAGGTCGGAAATTTCCTTTTACACGCCTGTCACGCTAAACGGAAGCAGCAACTGCATAAATCCTGCAAAAAATTTCACAGTATCTGGAGAGGGGCAGGACGACGTGGTGTGGACACTCTTGATGAAGCGTCCGCTCTTTAGGATTCGCTCGATTCGCGTGATTCACAGTGCCTAATCTCCTTCTTGCTCAGCGGGGAACCCGCTTGGTAGGTAATGAATTGACAGTCTGACGGCTCCGACTTTCGCTTGATCCCATCATGGATATCGACCCGATGGCTGCCTTGGAGGAAACCGACGAAGAAAACCAGAAGACTGCGAACTCGAAATTGAACACCTGCGTCGCCATCACGGTCGCGCTGCTGGCCACCTTCATCGGCATCTGCAAGGTAAAGGACGACAACATCTGCCAAGGCATGCAACAGGCGCAGGCCGACAAGCTCGATCACTGGTCGTTCTATCAAGCCCGCAACATCCGCGAGGAAATCGACGAGGCCGCTCTGGCCCAGATGAAATTCACCGCTGGCATCAATCCCAGCGCAGAATCCACCGCCGCCATCCAAAACTACGCGAAAAAAGCCGCCGACCAGTCCGCCAAGAAAGACGAGCTGAAACAACAGGCCGCTGCCGACCAAGCCAATTACGACGCGCTCAATTATCGCGACGACCAATTCGACCTTTCCGATGCCTCGGTCGCGCTGGCCATCTCGCTGCTAGCAGTGACTGCGCTCACCCACAAGCGCTGGCTGTTCTGGATTGCCATGGCACCCACGGCATGCGGCGTAATCATGGGGCTCGCCGGCCTGCTCGGCTGGCAAATCCACCCGGACGCCTTGATGAAAATGCTATCATAGTCCATTCGTAGTTCAGCTCTATCAATGGCGACCGACACGCGATTCCCCCCTCTGCTGGCACGATCCGTGCAGTTCCGGTTCCGAAAAATGATCCACTACTTCGCCAAACTCCACTGGTCCCGCCTTGTTCTCTGGTGCTACCTCGTCTGGTATTTCACGATTCTTGGCCTGTATTTTGATCCCTCCATCTCACTCTGGCTCTCCTCGCTTGGCATCAGCGTGATCATCGGCACCGCCCTCATTCTCAGCACGGCGTCCGCCAACCATCGCCCGGACGGCTGGACGATTTTCCGGCTCTATCTGATGCCTCTGTGTGTTTCCAGCTACTCGGCGATCATCAAGGGGAAAGGCTTCATCATGTTGTTTCCTCCCAGTTTGCACGAGAACCTGATCGCGCTCGGAGCGTGCGTGGGTTTCATCGCGTTCCACCACTTCTGCAAAATCCTGATGCGGAGTTCACCGCTGAGTCCGATGGTCAATTAGAAAAATAGGGTGGAGGCGGCGTCACACGTTGCTCCGGGCTTGTTCGGTTTTCTGTATTGTGGAATTTTGTTTTTGCAGAAGATCCTGAGCCACACCAAACGGCACAATCGTCAGGTGAAATGAAGAGTCGCCAACCTTGATTTTCATTCCACCGAAGGATCGACTGAGCTTGCAATCATTGACACGAACAGACTTCGGGCGAAATCCCATATAGCGTGCAAAGAAACCTGGGCGGATGATCAAACATCCATCCACTACCGCGACCTTTGAAATTCCCTTAATCGTGGTCGAGGTGGTCGGAGTGCCTATCTGAATCCCAAGGATACTCCTCCACATTGCTTTGCGAATCGCCTCATGATCTGGATTGGAGAGTTGGTGCCACGGAGAGTCTTTTGCCAACCTGCGCCCAAACAACGTGATTGCTCCCGGAACTACGCCAAAGAACATTACAATAAATAGCCAGTCGTCCCAACGCATGGTGCTTTATGAGTTTCTCTTCCGACGTCAGATGTGCGCCCACCGTCACCAGCGGCGGCGAGCGTTGAGACGGGGAAAAGGGTTCATATGACGGGTGATGTTGCTGACAGTGCGGCTAGTGGCGGTTGCTGTGGCTCGTCTTGTTCGATTCTGGTTAGAATTGGCTTGTATGCCCGCCTGAAATCTTGACGACTGGCTTAATCGAACCGCTGGCGGCGCCTTCCGGTGGCGAAGCAATCGTAATCTTGAAATGCTCCTTCGAGTTACCACCTATGTCAGAACGAAGATACTCGCTAGCTTCATCTAGAAAGTTGCCGGAAGCATCGAAGAACTCAGCCTCCACAGTGATACCTGACCACTCTCGGCTACTGGAATTAGTGATCAATCCCACAATCTCCAGTGAACGGCCAGATGTACGTGTCTGAATATCGCTAATCTTTAGGTCTTTCGTAACATCGCCTTTAAAGAAGGACATTTTGATTAGTGGCAGAAATCCGAGCAACATTACTGGAATAATGAACCACATTTGTTTGCGCCCCCACGTCATGTTCATATTGGACATCTCCGCGCCGCAGTTGGAGCATTTCATAATAGCTTTCATAATGATTTTCTTAGAGAACGTCGAAGTCCACACATCCACTACCGGGAGCGAGGCTTCGACTCAGGTTGAGGGTTGTAGTCACGCAGGAGAATCAAACTCGGAGCGGGTGGCGGATTTAGGTGCGACGCCTTGTTGAACAGAGCCGCTGGGCGGCGATTCCTTAATTCGGCGTTGAAAGG
>JBDTNJ010000063.1:0-8116 GCA_039933825.1 Luteolibacter sp. | reverse complement strand
CCGGACTCCATGTCGAAGGCCCGTTCATCAATCCGAGAAACGCCGGTGCCCAAAACCCTCACTTCATCCGCCCGCCCGATCCGGCAGAGCTCGCCCGCCTCCACTCCATTTGCCCCGTCCGCATTCTCTCCCTCGCCCCCGAGCTTTCCGGCGCGCCCGATCTTATCCGCGCCGCCGCCCTGCTAGGCATTATCACTTCCGCAGCCCACACCTCCGCCACCGCTGAGGACATCGCCGCTGCCAAAGCCGCCGGGCTCACCCACCTCACGCATTTCGGCAATGCCATGACACCGCTCCACCACCGCGAAATCGGTGTCGTTGGTGCAGGGCTGCTAGACGACTCGCTCAAACTCGAAATCATCGGCGACTCCACCCACCTCTGCCCGGACATGCTGCGGCTGCTCTTTAAACTCGTCCCGATAGAGCGCCTCATGTTGATCACCGATTCCATCGCCGCTTCTTGGCTCGGTGATGGAGAAATCACCCTCGGAGGCTGCCCCATCATCGTGAAAAACGGCATCGCCCGCTTGACGGAAGGCGGCGCGCTCGCCGGCTCCACCTTGAAATACAACGAGGGCGTGAAAAACATTTTCGAAATCACCGGCCAGCCTCACCATCAGATCGTTAAAGCCACCTCCTGGAACCAAGCCCAATCCCTCGGCCTCTCCCATTTCGGAAAACTCGAACCCGGCTTCCACGCCGACATCGTCCTGCTCAACGAGGATTTCTCCGTTTGGAAAACGTTAGTCGCAGGAAAGGAGTCATGGACTTGAGTTCGTGAGCTCCAAGATTCGCGTAATCCAAAACTTGCCGGGACTGCAGAAAATGTGGAAACCATGAAATTCACCAAAGAGCGCGAAAGGTTGATGAATTCAAATCAGCTAGCATCTTTCTTTTCGTGTCTCTTCGTGAACTTCGTGGTTTGAATCTTCTTTTCCAAAAGATCACTCCGGCAGCGTTTCTTCGATCAGTTCACACGTATTTTCGATCCAGTTCGTCTCCCTGAAGCGCAGGGCGATTTCCTTTGCTCGGATTCTAACATTTTCATCGCTTAGCAGTTGATCGAGCTTTTCCGCGATGCGCTTCGCCTTGAACTGTTTGGGGTGCAGACCATCTCCCACGCCGAGGTCTTTCACGCGGCTCAGCGTGTCGAGCTGGTCATGCGCCATCGGCTGGATCAGATGGGGGATGCCGGCTTGCAAGGTCTGCGCGCAAGTGCCGATGCCGCCATGATAGACCATGGCTGCGGCGCGTGGCAGCACTTCACTGAAGGGGATGTAGGAAAAATGCCGGATCTCCGGTGGCAGATTCGCGGGGATCGTCTCGTGAAAAGGCGTGAGTAGGATGCCTCTGCGCCCCATCAATTTCAACGCCTTCACCGCCTCCTCGAAAAACGCGATGCCATGTTTCATGGCGCTTCCGGGAGTGAAAACCACCGGGGGCTCGCCGGATGATAGAAATTCTTCCAGCTCTGCCGGCACCTCGCGCATGCCTTTTTCATCGAACAATGGAAACCCGGTTAGCCGAGTCTGCTGTGGCCAATCCGGCTGCGGCGCGGCGAACCACTCCGGAAACAGTGCGATCACCCGGTCCGGTGAATGCCACCACTCCGCTAAAATGTTTCGAGCTGGGGGCAGCTCCAGTCCACGCCGAAATCGGTTGAGCTCTGGACAAACCAGCCCATCCAGCACTTTGCCTGCGATCATCCATTGCAGGGTCTTGAGAAACCTGGGTGCGCCCTGACTGATCTGCATGCCATGCAAAACCGGCTGCCGATAGGAACTCGGGAAAAGCGCGGGTGACAGATGCACCGTGACCATCGGAATCCCGAACAGCTCACTTGCATTTCGCGCGCCGAATGCCAGCGAGCTGCAAAGCATCACCGTTTTTCCCGGCAAGTTCAGCTCGCGGGCGTATTCCAAAATCAACTCATAACTCGGGTCCACCGCATGTTTAATCACGGCAGGCAGCGCCTTGATCGGATGCCACAAGTTAGGATCATTCTGCACCGCTTGGAATCTCTCAGCGCTCCCGAGCTCGCGGAACCCGAAGCCTGCTTTGTCGATTAGCGCTTTGAAATGGCCGCTGGTGACGAAAAAAATCTCATGCCCGCGCGCCTGCAAGGCCAGCCCGAGACGGACGAACGGATGCACGTCTCCAGCACTGCCGATGGTGTAGATAAGAACGCGCATTCACCTCAGCCACACGGATTTCAGATAGGGATCGCCGCTGAAATCCGGCGGCATGTCCGCGTGCCGCGCGCTCATCGGCCGATGGACCGCGCTGCGGAGCTGGCGTTGGAAATCATTGAGCGGAAGGTTCCGGCAGTTGGTGGAACAGAGCAGCCAGCCATCGGGTGTTAGCAGATCGGCGGCGAGGGCGGCGAGCTCGCCGAAGTTTTCCTCCACCCGGAAGACCTTACCTTTTTCATCCCGCGAAAAAGTCGGCGGATCAAGCACGATGCCATCGAAGGTGCGGCCCTGTTTTGCGAAACGTTTCAGCCAGTGGAAGGAATCGCCCTTGCAGAAATGATGGGCGGCAGGATCGAGCCCGTTGTGGGAGAAATTCCGTTTCGCCCAATCGAGATACGGTTGTGATAGATCGAGCGTTGTTGTTTCCGCACCGGCCATCGCGGCGGAAATGGAGAAGGCACCGGTGTAAGCGAAGGTGTTGAGCAGTCGTTTCCCCGGTGTCATCAACTTGCGGACTTCGGCGCGGTTGTTGCGTTGGTCGAGGAAGATTCCCTGCGAGTAGCCGGATTGGAACGAGACTTCCAGCGGGATGCCGTTTTCTCGCATGAGGAATGGCCCATTCGTTTCCGGCCCACAGAGATGGGTGGGGGATTCCTTTTGATGCTGGTCCAGCCGTTTCCAATAACAGGAAATGCCCTGATCACGGAGCCACTCGCGCACCTTTGGGTCGAGCCGGTCATCCGGCGTGGATACTAGCCAGCGCCCGGCGAAGACTTCCAATATCAAGCCTGGTATTCCATCTCCGCTGCCATCGATGAGGCGCACGGCATCGGTTTCAGGATCAAGCAGGCTGGCGCGTTTGGCCACGGCATTTTGAAGAAGTTGAAGCATGGGGCGACGCGAAGTTACAAACTGTCGATTCGGGCGGCCAGACTCTAATTTCCCGCCGGATGACTCACCCGACCAAGAGAGAGGGGTGTTTCCGCCGATTAAAAAACCGGCGAAAACACCCCTCAGTTTGCGCATGTTGTTATGGCAATTGAAGCTGCGCAAGGGCTTCTTGATTCATAGGAATCCGGTGTTTTCGGCATGGGGTGGAATAGATGATTCGTGAGGAAACTCCGGGGGGTATTCTCTCTCGTGCCGAAGACGGGTTCAACATACCAAAAATCTGCCTCGTGGATATTCGTGATTCTTCGGATCCTTCTTAGTGGGATCGCGGCTTGTTTGTTCGCATATTCACTAGTGTTCTATCTGGGTTCCAGTGGACACCAAGAGGCGGTTTCTCCAACCCGAAGTGGTGTATTCAACCACCGCGATGGTGAAGTGGAAGTTCCCGGTAATGGTTGGAATATTGGAAACGATTGGGACTGACGGGACCTCCACTTCCCATGAGACCCTACATTCCTGCCTAGCTGGATCACCTGTTCACTGAAAATCGTGTAGCGACGGAGTTGCCAAGTATCGGATTTCTCCTAGCATCACCCCTGAAATGAGCCCGATCAACGACCTCCTCACCGCCGCAGTTGCCAATGGCAGTCTTTTGGAATCCGCTAAAAACAATATCCAGTCACTGCTTAGCGGAACGACCAGTGAGATTGCGCCGAAAGCGATCGAGGAATTGGTGATTAATGGCGCTTGGGACGAACTCAACGACCGCTTTTTCAAAACCCTCGCTTTCGGCACTGGCGGCCTGCGCGGACGGACGATCGGCCGCGTGGTGACCCAGGCGGAGCAAGGCAAAGGCGGGCCGAATGCTCGTCCGGAGCATCCCTGCGTGGGGACCGCGACGATGAATTTCTACAACCTCAGCCGCGCCGTGAGGGGGCTGATCGCTTACGCGAAACAATTCGCCGGGCCAAGCCGCAAGCCGGTTCTCGTTTTCGCCCATGACACCCGCCACTTCTCGCGCGATTTCGCGGAATTCTGCGCCAAGACCTGCTCCGAGCTCGGCTGCGATGCCTATCTCTTCGATGGTCCCCGCGCCACTCCCGAGCTCTCCTTCGCCGTGCGCGAACTCCGCGCCGATGGAGGTGTCGTTCTAACTGCATCCCACAATCCCGCCCACGACAACGGCTTCAAAGCCTACTTCAACGACGGCGCCCAGATTGTCGATCCCCATGCGACGGCCATCATCAACGAGGTGAACGCCATCACCAGCGAGCGCTTTGAAGCGGTTCCCGAATCCGAGCGCGGCACCATCACCCTGCTCGGCGCGGAAATGGACGCGCTTTACATCACCCGTCTGAAAACCCTTCTGCTCCAGCCCTCCCTGCTCGAAGGCGCGGCCACCAAGATCGTCTTTACCAACCTCCACGGCACTGGCGGCCACATCAACGTGCCCATGCTCCGCGGCCTCGGCTTCGACGTGCTAACCGTTCCTGAGCAGGACATCCAGGACGGCCGATTCCCCACCGTGGAATCACCGAACCCGGAAAACGGCCCCGCCCTGCAAATGGGCATCGACCTGGCCGAAAAATCCGGCGCGGAAATCGTCATCGGCACGGATCCCGACGCCGACCGCATGGGCGTGGCCGTCCGCGATACCGCCGGGAAAATGGTGCTGCTCACTGGCAATCAGATCGGCTCGCTGATGGCATGGTATCGCCTGAAAACCTGTTTTGAGCTCGGCTGGCTCACCAATGCGAACCGCAGCCGCGCGGTGCTCGTGAAAACCTTCGTCACCACGGAACTCCAGCATGCCATCGCCGATGGATTCGGCGTCGGCATTGTGGACACGCTCACTGGATTCAAATACATCGCCGGTAAGCTGCGCAAATACGAGGACGCCATTCCCGCCGATAAAAAAGGTGATTACCGCTCGCTAACGGAAGCTCAGACCCGTGCGCTGCGTCTCGAATATTCGCGCTTTTTCGTCTTCGGCGGTGAGGAAAGCTACGGCTACCTCGGCTCCGATGCCATTCGCGACAAGGACGCGAACGGTGCGACTCTGATGTTCGCCGAAGTCGCCGCTTACGCGAAGTCCGTCGGCAAAACGCTCACCGACCTGATGGACGATATTTACACCGAATACGGCTACTATCTGGAAATCGGAAAATCCCTCGTCATGGAAGGTGCCGATGGTGCGGCCAAGATCGCCGCGCTCGCCCAGTCTTATGCCGAGAACCCGCCCACCGAAGTCGATGGTTCTGCTGTTCTTCGCGTCCGCGATTTCGCCAAGCAGGATCTCTTCGACCAAGAAGGCGACCTTTTACCCAAGGAAAAAATGCTCTTCGTCGATCTCGAAGACGGCCGCTCCTTCGCAGTCCGCCCCTCCGGCACCGAGCCGAAGATCAAGTTCTACCTCTTCGGTAAACACGCCCCCGGCGGCGATCTAGCAGAAAACAAAGCCGCCGTCAAAACCAGCCTTGCCAACCTCTGGAGCTGGATCGAAGCCGACGCCGCAAAGCGCTAAACTGGGAGCGCGGAATTTATTCCGCAAGCGAAGTGGGGCGTGGGTGAGATGCCCGATCTATCATGCTGGAATTCCACTGGGATTCCTTGTAAACTGATATTTGCCGGCCATTCGGTGGGTATGCCTCATTAGAAAAATCTCCACGCCCCTGTGGACCTTTTTGTCCGAAGGATTTGGACAGCTTGCGTGCATGGCATTTTGCCCCATACTGGGAAGATGTCATCAACAAGAATTGAAGAGGATTCCATGGGGGAAATGGAAGTTCCTGCAGAGGCGCTCTATGGCGCATCGACGCAGCGGGCGGTCCTGAATTTCCCGATTTCCGGTACGGTGCTGCCGCCCGGATTCATCCACGCATACGGGCTGATCAAGCGGGCCGCCGCCTTGACGAATTCCGAACTCGGCCTTTTGGACCATACCGTGGCGGGCCTGATCATCGAGGCCGCCTTGGAGGTCTCCAGCGGCAAACATAACGTCCATTTTCCGATTGATGTCTATCAAACCGGCTCCGGCACTTCCACTAACATGAACGTCAACGAGGTGATCGCGAATCGCTGCCAACAACTCGACCCTGGTTTGAGGATTCATCCGAACGATCATGTGAATCTCGGTCAATCGTCCAACGATACCTTTCCCACCGCGATCCATGTCGCGGCTGCGGTGGCGATTGGCAAAGGGCTGGTTCCTGCGCTGGATGGCCTGGCGGCATCCTTGGAAGCGAAAGCGGGGGAATTTCATGAAGTGCTTAAGATCGGCCGGACGCACCTGATGGATGCAACACCGCTCAGGCTTGGCCAGGAATTCGGTGGATGGGCGCGGCAGGCGCGCTTATCATCGCAGAGGGCGGAAAAGGCAATGGAGGCGCTGATGGAGCTTCCGTTCGGTGGCACGGCCGTTGGCACGGGGCTGAACGCGCATCCTGATTTTGCAGGAAAGGTGATCGCGCGGATCGCGTTGGAAACAGGCCTGCCATTTCGTGAGGCGGAAAACCATTTCGAGGCGCAAGCGGCGAAGGATGCCTGTGTGGAGGCGCATGGGCAGCTCGCGACCATCGCTGTTTCGCTACACAAGATCGCATGCGACATCCGGTTGTTAGCATCGGGGCCGCGTTGTGGTTTGGGGGAGCTGATTTTGCCCGCCACCCAGCCCGGTTCGTCGATCATGCCGGGCAAGGTGAATCCGGTGATGGCAGAGGCCGTGACGATGGTGGCGGCGCGGGTGGCGGGAAACCAGACGACGATTACGTGGTGCGGGGTGGGCGGATTTCTCGAACTGAATGTCTCGATGCCGCTACTCGCCGCCTGCCTGTTGGAGTCGATCGATTTGTTAACAAACGCAGCGAAGGCATTTTGCGAGCGCTGCGTGGACGGAATTGAAGCAAACGAGGCGCGCTGTCGCGAACTCATTGAGGCGTCGCTTTCCATGGTCACGGCGCTCGCCCCGCGCATCGGCTATGATCGGGCGGCGGCGATTGCGAAGGAATCGGTGGCGAGTGGAAAAACGGTGCGGGAATTGTGCGAGGAAAAGCTGGATGAAATCGGAGTCACTTCACCAGAGCTCACGGATCTCCTGGATCCCGCGCGGATGAGTGGTGGGTGAAGTGAAGGCAGCCGACCGCAACACGGGCCTTCCCGCGCATCGCCTCGCTGTGTGAAAACCAATCCAATAAAACTCGCGCTTGCACAAAGTGCCTGCAGCAAGTCCGCTGTGTGTCGCCGATGATTTCGCCGAGAGCATGCTTCCTGATGATCCTTCCAGTTCTGGCGGCTTCTGGATTTGCGCAGGCCCAAGGGTCGGCCGGACCGGCGCTCAAGGCGGAGGTTTACATCGCGAAAATCGCACCCGTCGCCCAAACTGTTTCCACTGTCGGCAGTTTGCGTGCGAACGAATCGGTGGCGATCGCTTCCGAGCTTTCGCGCAGGTTGGTGAAAATCCAGTTTCAGGAAGGCACCGATGTCGCGGCAGGTGACGCGCTTTTCAAACTGGATGACAGCGATCTCGTTTCACAACTCGCGGAAATCGACGCCCGCATCGCGCTGGCGAAAAGCACCAAAGCCCGCGCTGAAAACCTGCTGCCCAGCGAGTCGATCAGCCAGCAGGAATTCGATGCCGCCGCCGCACAGTTGAGCGTTCTCGAAGCGCAGAAAACCACCAAGGCCATCGAGATCGCCAAAACCGAACTTCGCGCGCCGTTTGCGGGGCGCGTCGGCATCCGGCAGGTGAGCGAGGGTGCGTTCATTTTGCCTAACATGCCGCTGATCCAGCTTCAGGATATTTCACACATCAAAGTGGATTTTCCGCTGCCGGAGCGCTATGCGGGCCAGGTGAAAAGCGGACAAAAATTCACCTTCACCGTCGCCGGAAACGGCACAACGTTCGACGGCACAGTCACCGTCATCGAACCTGCGATCGATTCCGCGACCCGTAGCCTTCAGGTCCGCGGTCTATGCACCGCGCCAAAGGGACTTCTGCCGGGCGGATTCGCCGAGGTCACGTTGACTTTGGACGG
>JBDTNJ010000062.1:0-10359 GCA_039933825.1 Luteolibacter sp. | reverse complement strand
GAAAAAAGTGAGCCCCAGCTTCGGCCCGCTTTATTGCTCTCTCGCCGCCGCCGGTGAGGCGTCCGGCGCGCTGGATGACATTCTCAAACGCCAGGCCCACTATCTCAAGACTCTGGCAGAACTTCAGGCGCGCTTGATTCTCGCAATGATCTATCCGGCGTTCCTAGTGGTCGCGGGTATTGGTGTCTCGATCGTCTTTGTCACCACGCTCATCCCCCAGCTCACGGCCCTAATCAAAAGCAGCGGTGGTGAAATTCCGTTAGGCGCGGCGATCCTCATCTGGATTTCCGGTTTTCTCAGCAAGTGGTGGCTGGTCATCGTGCTCACCCTGATCGCCTCGTTCATCTTTTTCAAGGCGTGGAAGGACAACGAGGCGAACAAGCCTGCCTGGGATCGCATCAAGCTCAAGCTGCCGCTCATTGGCCCGGTCATCACCAGCCGGTTTTATGTCCAGTTTTTGGAAACCATGGCGAATCTTGTGGGCAATGGCCTGCCACTTTTGCGCGCGCTCGAGCTTTCCCGCGATGCCACGGATAACCGCTCACTCCGCTCTGAACTCAACAAGGTGATCGATCAGGTGGGGGACGGGCGCTCGTTTTCCAAAGCTCTCATTCGCAACGGGGCCTTCCCGCCATTGCTGATCGACATGATTTCCGTCGGGGAACAAACCGGGAAAATCGACCAATCCCTTCGCCGGGCTGCGGAGCGCTACGACAAGGAGCTCGACAAGGATCTCCAGCGCATCATGGCACTCGTCATGCCTGTGGTGCTCATCATCATGGCCGGGCTCATCGGTACCATGGCCTATCTAATGATCACTTCGATCTTCCAGACGATGTCGAAGATGAAGTAAATGGCATGGGAGCGCGCGCCCTGCATAATGGATTGAAAGAATCGCCTTCCACTGCAAGTATCAGTGGAACCCTATGGATCATTCACTCAGCCGTCGTCGTTTTTTGTGGACCACCGGTGTTGCCGGGGCAGGCCTTGTGACGAGTGCCCGCTCGTTTGGCCAAGCCCCCGCGGTTTCACCTAACTCAAAACTCCGGGTGCTCTCGATCGGAGTCATCGGCACGATCGGCGGGGAGGACCGCCACCAGGTGGCATCCCATCCATCGGTAGAAATCGCGGGGCTTTGCGATGTCGATTCAAATTCGCTCGCCAAGGCTGCCGCCGAACATCGAGGCGCATTCACTTGCGCGGATTATCGCGAGGCATTTTCGAAACATGGTGACAAGTTCGATGCGGTCATCGTCTCCACTCCCGATCACAGCCATGCGCCGATCATGCTTACCGCGCTGGCGAACAACAAACATGTCTATGGCCAGAAACCGCTCGTCCATCAGTTGGAAGAGCTGGTGATGATGGAAAAAGCCATCGCCGCCCGGCCCAAGCTTGTCACGCAGGTCGGTAACCAGCGCATGGTTTTTCCCGGCCGCCGTGCCGCCGTGGAGATCCTCCGCAGCGGAGTGTTAGGTAAAGCGGTTGAAGCCCACGTCTGGGTGAACTCGCCGAACGACCGCACCTATTTCAACCTCGATCGCATCGTTGAGGAGCCCTCACCGCCGCCCGCCAATCTGAACTGGGATCTTTGGAAATGCGCCACGGCGGACACGCCCTATCGGAAAGGCATCGCCCCGGTGGTCTGGCGCTCGTGGTGGGATTATGGCAGCAATGGCCTCGGCGACTGGGGCTTGCACGTGCTCGACGTGGTTTTCTACGGTTACGATGAATTGCTAACACCCTTCGCCGTGCAAACCAACTGCGCGAAATCGGAAAACCCCTTGTTTCACACGCATCCGTGCAACTCGACCATCAATTATGCGGTGAATTCCGACAAATTCGCCCGCAAGGTTTTCCCGATTTATTACAGCGATTCCGCGCAACCCGTCTCCCGCGCGGCGCTCGGGCTGCCGCCCGGAAACTTTGCCAGCTCCAACATGACCGTCGTCGTTTGTGAGCATGGCATCCTCACCCTAACCGAGGGTGGATTTGTCGAGGTTTGGCGCGATGGCAAGCTCACCAAGGGCCTCGACATGCCCGGTCTACCTGAATTCCCGGAGCTCAACCATTGGCACGCCTGGGTGGACAACTGCCTTGGCATTAAAACCGAACTCCGCAGCCCGTTCAAGGACGCCATCCGGATGACCGAAGCTACCCTTCTCGCAGTGAAAGCAACCCGTTTTCCCAACCGCGAATTGCTCTGGGATAAATCGACGCTGACTTTCACCAATCACGTTGAAGCGAGCAAGACCATCGTCCGCCGCGAATATCGCGAAGGTTTCGCGCCTCCGGTGGTGAGCTGATTTTCAAGGAGTAGTAGAGTCTGCGGCCCCTTGTTTCTATCAGAATCCGAAGCGTTGACGGAAGGCTTGGGATTGCCTTCTTGAGAATATGATGGTTCCGTGGCCGTCGAGTTCCGCAGTAAAACTGCTGCTTCCTTGGCGGCGGATTTGCTTCAGGCATTGTAACTGGACGATCTGACTCCGGTTCGCGCGGACGAAATGGTTTTCGTCCAACAAGTGCTCGATTTCTTTCAAACTGCGGGTAAGCAGAATCGGTTTGCGATCCTTTAAGTGGAGCATCACGTAGCTCCCCTCGGATTCCGCCATGATGATTTCCTCGGAATGGAGCGGCCAGCAGTTGCTCTGGTCGCCGAGGACAATGAGCCTTTTACCGGGACGCGTGTCGGCTTGTAGTTCGAGCCTGCGGACTCGGGCGAGCGCTCTGGCTAGGCGGGCACTTTCGATGGGTTTTAACAGGTAGTCTGCGGCATCGCCGTCGAATGCATCCAAGGCGAACCGTTCATGAGCAGTGACGACGACGACTGGCACTCCCATTGCCCGGATTTCCGGCAGAAAGGACATGCCGTGACCACCCGGCATTTCGAGGTCAAGGAAAACGCCATCAATTGGGTGACTGAGAAGCAGTTCGCGGGCTTGGTTGATATTTCCTGCTTCGAGGGCGACGAACGAGGGTAGCAGCACTCCGATCTGGCGGCGGAGTTCCGTGCGTGCGAGCTCCTCATCATCGACAATAAGGAAATTAAGTGCTTGGGATTTTAAGCTCATGAGTGCGAGGGGTGGGTGATTGGAAGATGGATTTCTGCGGAAACGGTTTTTTCGTCCATTTGTGACAGAGAAAATCCAGCCTTGCCGGCGAAGAGGATTTCCAGCCGCTGCAGCGCATCCCGTGTCCCAAGGCCGCGGATCGCATTTTCAGGAAGTGTCCCACTGTTCCGGATGGAAATCTCAACCGACTCTGGAGTCCTCTTGGCGGTGAGTGAAATCATGCCGCCGTTTTCCAAATTTCCAATGCCATGGGTGATCGCATTTTCTACCAGATTGAGCAGCAACATTGGAGGAATCCGTGTCCCTAACAAATAACCGGGTACCCGGATTCGGGTCACGAGGCGGGTGCCGAAACGCAACCGCGCGAGGTGCAGGAGTTCGCGGATCCGCGCCAGTTCCTCTTCGAGGGCGATTAGGGAGTTTTCGGTGGTCCGCAGGTTGCTTCTCAGCAAGCTGGCCAAGGAGGTGACTGCCGCATCGGCGGTTTTCGGATCGATGTGAATCAGCGATTGTATGACATTGAGTGAGTTGAAGAAAAAGTGAGGAGTTAGTTTCGCCTCCAAGCTGCGGAGTTTGGCCTTCTGGTAACCTAAAGCCACGAGCGCCTCCTCAGCCTGATATCGGGCGGAAATATCCTGCAGCAGCCCGATTGCCTTGGTTGGACGATGATCGATGCCCCGCTGCAAGACCCGCCCGGCGGATTCAAGCATCAATCGTGGCATGTGATCATCCTTGAATGGATTGCCGCCCTGAATCCGCAAGCGCCATGAGTCGGAAATACTCCGTTGATCCAACGGAGATCCGGCAAGCCGGCACAGCATGTCCTCATGGTGCCATCCTGTGATCGTCTCGCGCACATGATCGTTGGAAGAATGGTTTTGAATCCATGAAAACCCCCGCCCGACCTCCCATTCCCAGAGCTCGATCCCTGCGGTAGCCAATGTGATCTGATTGAGATTGAGCTGCCGTGAGAAGTGGTACCGCCCTACGGAAATCAAATAGGCGACGGAAGACGTCACGATGTTATACATGACGATCTCCACGGAGGGCACCACTCGTCCACCGTGAATGATCGGGTGGAATGGGCTCAGCCCGAAAGAGACCAGCGCGGTGGACAGCACACACCAAAACGCCACCAGCAATGAAGCGGGTGCGGGTGACAGGCAAACCGCAGCCATCACCAACAGCGGAAAAGGTAGAAAAATGGCGGAACCCGGATTCAGGAAGTAATCAAAAGTTCCGACAATCGCCAAACTCATGATGACCAATGCGGCCATTCCAGCGAGTACTCCGTGCCAGGACTTTTTAAGTTCCGCGCAATTGAAATCGCGATGCAACACGTGGAGGCTAAGGCTGCCAAAGGCCATGATCCCCTGGACATGCGCTAGGAGAAGCAGTAAAAATGTGGTTCCCACGCCATCGGCAGGAAATATTCCCGTCGAGGTGAAGGTAAGTGTGGTGAGAAACAGGACAGGCAACACCCCGACGACCGGAGCCACCAGGTAGGCCCATGCGACCGGCCACATCGCGTTTCTGTTGGCACCCATCATCCGGCGGTTCCTGTAACCTGCCAGGCTGACGAGCCACGCTTCCAGCGGGTAGCTTAAGGGAAGCAGTAAAATCGGCCATGTCAGCTTGCCCGGCTGCATCAATCCCCAGATCGACAAATGGCCGACAATCACCCAGGGCGCCGCCCTCCATCCATAATGCACGAAAAACGCCATGGAGACTCCGGCAGCCGGCCACATCGGGCTGATCAACCTGCCATCGAGGTGGAGAAACCAAAAACCGATGCAACAAGCCAATGCCGTCCCTGTCGTTATCAACAAACGTTGGCAATGGGTCAATGGCATCCCGCCGCACTTCAAGAGTTCATCCTCAGCCATGGAGATTATTTCTAATAAAAAATGCTAACACGAATATTCGATAGAAGTCCAAACAAGAATAATTTATTTGGGGATAGAATGAGGAAATCCGTAAAACCATGGAAAACGACCGATTATCCGGCAATCGAACCACTTTTTGGCACTTCTGCGGATTGCCTGAGTCCTCCTCTTTGCTCCGTGGCTGGGTGCTCCATGCGCGGAATAGGGGCTATGCCGGGCTGCCAATCCGCCATTCGATGAGCTTATCCAACCGCCTACCAAGAGAATCGACCGTTAGGTGATCGGCGGTTGTTTTAGCCGACTATCTAACCCTATAACCCCCGGAATGCACGTGTCGATTTGCGGCACGCGATCTGCTGTCGTCCTGCCCTCACCGAATCGTATTCGCCCTCGAACCAAGAAACCGATGAGCCGACCATGAAATCACCTGATTCCACCGGGCCAAATGCCGCGATCGGCCCGGGTTTGACGAAGCGGTTCTGGACTGCCGGGGCGCGCTATCAAAACGGCGTGGAAATCTGGTGCGCATACCGCAGTGGCGAGGATGCCTGGACGACGGATCGTCGCCTAGCAGCCAAATATCCATCCGAATCGAGCGCATCCATGGCAGCGCACCAACTCACAGAAGGCAATGCCGTGCCCTTCTGGCTGGAAAATGACAGCTAGACGAGTGCACGACAGTCATTTGAGAACCTTTTGTAAACTTTGTGTGTATTGCGGAAAAGGGAGGAGGGACATGATGCGTTTCCTCGTTTTTTCATTTGGCGAATCTTACCAATCAATTCTGTCAAAATTGTCACCATGATCCGCTTTGCAGATCGGCCGCCAGACCTCCAGATTAAAGAATAGGAAAGCAGTAGCCATGAAAATGCATCTACTCCCCTCCCAAAACACGGTCACCCGTTTCAAGCTTGTCTCATGGGTGCTTTTTTTCATCTACCTCATGATTCCATCCACTTTCGGGGTGATTGCGTACTCGGTGGCGGTCGAAGATCATGAATTCATGCAAGTCGCCCTAGCGCTCATCGTGGCCACGGTGGTCGCGGTGATTATCCACTGGAGTATTTCCGCGCGGGCCCGCTGCCCGATCTGCCATTCGACAGCGCTCTCCCGTAGTGGCTGCACGAAACACCGGAATGCCAGGACATTCTTCGGTAGCTATCGCTTCCGGGTGGCTTGTTCCGTTATTTTCAGGAAGTGTTTTTGCTGCCCGTATTGCGGAGAAAGCACCACCATCAAAGCCCGCCCGCGCCCGCTTCCCCGCCCGAAATACCATTGAAATTCCCCTCCATGCCTCACTGGCTGAATGCAGCGCGATGGAATCATTTCAATGTTCAATGGGGTCCCGGCGTTCCCGCTTGACGCTCTTTCTCCGATCCTTCTAGCTTGCTCGGACAAGGCGCCTCCCGATGGACCGCCTTTCATCAGCATCAAACTCCCAACCTTCTACCACTGTGGACCTCCAGGAAATCCGTCGAATTGTCGAACTTATGAACGAGCACGGGCTCACCCACTTTGACCTCACCAAGAAGGACTTTCATCTGAAATTGAAAAAAGGGGCCGACCTCGACGATCTCCGCGCTCTTATGTCTGCGCTTCCTGCCGCCGCGCCAGCGGGTTCCTACATCTCCGCCCCCGCCGCTGGGGCCCCTGCATCCGGCCCGGCTCCAACAGCCGCCCCCGCTGCCGAAGGCGCGGAAATCACCTCGCCCATGGTCGGCACTTTTTACCAAAAACCAGCCCCGGACGCGCCCAATTTCGTCGAAGTCGGCACCACTGTTTCCGTCGGCCAAACGCTCTGTATCATCGAGGCCATGAAAGTCATGAACGAGATCAAGGCCGAGAAATCCGGCACCATCTGTGCCTGCGTCGCCGAAGACTGCACCCCGGTGCAATATGGCGATGTTCTTTACCGCATCAAATAAGTTGAGAGTCTTTTGTTGAGAGTTGAGAGTTAGAAATTTTCTTCCTCTTTCTCTCAACTCTCAACCACCCACTCTCAACTTCTTCCAAAAAATGTTCAAGCGCGTCCTGGTCGCCAATCGCGGCGAAATTGCCCTCCGTATCATTCGTGCCTGTCGCGAGCTCGATGTCGAGTCCGTCGCCGTGTACTCAGAAGCGGACGTGGATTCGATGCATGTCCAGCTCGCCGATGAGGCGGTCTGCATCGGGCCTGCCTCCAGCAAGGAATCCTATCTGAAAATCGACCGCATCATCGCGGCGGCCGAGATCACCGGAGCGGATGCGATCCACCCCGGCTACGGATTTCTCTCAGAGAACGCCCGCTTTGCTGAAATTTGCGCATCCTCCGGCATCACTTTCATCGGGCCTTCGTGCGAGGTGATTTCCAAAATGGGTGACAAGGCTACCGCCCGCGCCACCGCCATCGCGAATGGCGTACCAATCACCCCGGGCTCCGAAATCATGCCGGATGCCGCCACCGCGCTCGTCGAGGCGAAAAAAATCGGTCTCCCCGTCATGATCAAAGCCACTGCCGGTGGTGGAGGCCGCGGCATGCGCCCTTGTTTTAACGAAGAGGAATTTCTCAGTCTGTTCCAAGCCGCTTCGAATGAAGCCGTCGCCTGTTTCGGCAATGGCGATTGTTATTTGGAAAAACTCGTCATCAATCCGCACCACGTCGAATTCCAAGTGATTGGCGATTCCCATGGGAATTACATCCACCTCGGCGAGCGCGATTGCTCGATGCAGCGGCGGAACCAGAAAATCATTGAGGAGTGCCCATCGCCACTGCTCACTCCCGAGCTCCGCGCCCGCATGGGCGAGGCTTCCGTCAATCTGATCAAAAATATCAACTATCAGAACGCAGGCACCATCGAATACCTCGTCGACGAAAAAGCGGAAAATTTCTACTTCATGGAAATGAACACGCGGATCCAGGTCGAGCACCCGGTGACCGAGGAAGTGATGGGTTGCGAGCTGATCAAGGAACAAATCCGTGTCGCAGCGGGCGAACCGCTGTCCCGCCATGTGCTCAACTCGACCCCGCGCGGCCACTCCATCGAGTGCCGGATCAATGCTGAGGATCCGTTCAACAATTTCACCCCCAGTCCCGGCACTATCGATCTCTGGTATGCCCCCGGCGGCAAAGGCGTGCGCGTCGATACCCACGTCTATTCCGGCTACACTGTGCCTCCGCACTATGACTCGATGATCGCCAAACTCATCGTCACCGGAGCCACCCGTGAAATCGCCATCGCCCGTATGAAGCGCGCCCTCGGTGAATTCATGATCCGCGGCATCAAGACGACCATCCCTTTCCAACAGGAAATCATCGCCCATCCGGATTTCGCTGCTGGGAAATACGACATCGGTTGGGTCGCGCGCTACCTCGAAGAGCGCGTGAAGTAATAGGTCCTATAAGACCTATAGGACTTATGAGCGACCCTCTTCTCTACTGCATCCTGGATCTAGGCTACACCCTCGAGGAAAACGCCGTATCCGTCACCGCCTCACTTCTAGCAGGCGGCGCGGACATGCTCCAACTCCGCGCGAAGAACCATGACCTCGCCACCATCCGCCGCGTCGCGGAAAAACTTCTCCCGCTCTGCCGCGCCGCTGGTATTCCATTCATCCTCAACGACCACCCCGCCCTCGCCGCCGACATCGGCGCGGATGGCGTCCACCTCGGCCAGGACGATGGATCCCTAGCAGACGCCGAGCGTTTATTGGAGCGCGGGATTCATCCCGGCCTTCATTCATTCATCCATCCCTCTTCATCCTCCCTCCGCCATAAGTTCCTCATCGGCCGCTCCACCCATTCTCTCGCCCAAGCCCGCGCCGCACTCGCGGAAGGCTTCGATTACATCGGCTTCGGCCCGCTTTTTCCCACGCCCACTAAAGCCGGCCGACCCGCGATCGGGCTTGAGGAAGTGGCCATCATGGAAAACGAAGTCGGTGCAAAAATCCCCGCTTTTTGCATCGGAGGGATCACTCCTGCCACTCTGCCACAGGTCCTATCAGCCGGAGCCCGTCGGATCGTGGTTGTCTCTGCATTGCTACAGGCACCCGACGTCGAAGCCGCCACCCGCGCGGTGAAAATCGTGTTGGATAAGCGCTAAACGTCACACGGAATCTGACAGAATACTAGGGCTCGACCAGTCGTATCCCGTTTGGCTCGATGGTGATCTTGCGCTTCTTCCAGAGTGCGCCGGTGGCTTGTTTGAACGTGCGCTTGCTGACGCCGAGCTCGTCGTTGATCTCGGCGGCGGGGCTATGATCGCCGAGCGACCAGAAACCGCCGCGGGCGGCGAGTTCGGCAAGGATCTGCGCTTCGAGATCATCCACTTTGGCGCGGCCAGGCGGGTGCAGGCTGATGTCGATTTTTCCATCCTCGCGCACGGCGGTGACGTAGCCCTTGAGCATTTCACCGGGTTGCAGCGGTTGGAAAACCTCATTGTGGAAAATGAGTCCACTGTGGGTGCTATCGACGATGGCCTTGTAGCCGAGCGCGGTTTTTCCGTAAATGATGAGATCCACCTGCTGCTCCAGCCGGAAGTGGTGTTGGACCTGGTCCATGTGTCGGGCGATACGGCTGGTGGCGATGATGCGGCCGGTCTGCTCGTCGATCATCACGTAAACGATGTAGAATTTCCCCAGCTCCATGCGGATTTTCTGCTCGCGGAAGGGCACGAGTAAATCCTTCGGCAAGCCCCAATCGAGGAACGCGCCGATGCCGGTGACGTCTACACATTTCAAGCGGGCGAAATGGCCGGGCATGACTTTGGGCGTCTTCAGCGTGGCGACTTGGCGGTCCTCGGAGTCGAGGTAAATGAACACGCTGACAAACTCGCCGAGCGCCCATTTGACTGGCATTTCACGGCGCGGGAGGAGGATTTCGCCGAATTCGCCGCCATCCAGAAAGAGCCCGAAGGTCTTTTCATGAAGGATTTGGAGGGACGCGCGCTCGCCGATATTTGCCATGGCTGACGATGGACTTTCGCGGGATGGGAGTCGATGGCGATTTGCCGGGCGGTAGGAATCGCCGCTTGTTTCCTGTTTCCCAGCGGGCCATTGTCAACCCATGGAAAGTCACGAGTGGTCCGAGAATACGGATGAGGGGAAAGTTTACTACCGGGCGAATTCCTACCTCGGCGGCAAGTGGACGATCATGACCACGACGCAAAAGCGCAACCCGACCTGGACGGATATGACCCCGCCGCCCGAGGCTGTTCTGCGCGAGTTGCGCGATGTGGTTTTCAGAAAATACCAACGCAAGCGCTGCCCGTGGGAGCGCGTGGCCGATCTGGATCGAATGTTAGGCGACGAGCCGCTGCCGAAGCCGCAGTGAGCGGAGTCCGCCCCGCGTCGTGATGCCAGCCAAGATTGATCTGTAGCGGGCTGAGCAAAAGTGGACGGAATTAATCTGAGCAAAAGTGGATTCC
>JBDTNJ010000061.1:0-3913 GCA_039933825.1 Luteolibacter sp. | reverse complement strand
GAATTCCATCGGCCTCGTCACCGCGCTCAATCCGGTGTTAGGCTATGAAAGAAGCGCCTCTATCGCGAAGGAAGCCCTCGCCACTGGCGGCAGCGTTTACGATCTCGTGCTCGAAAAAGGCTGGCTCAGTAAGGAGCAGCTCGACGATCTGCTCACCCCGGCGAAGATGACGCGGCCGAGGTGATCCGGACCGCTTCCGCCGCGTTCCGTCTTCCAGCCAAGTATCAGCCTCCAGGCTCCGGCCGGTTGGCCAGATGCCATCCTACGGAAATCCGCCTCATTCGGCTGAAATATGATGCCTCGATACACGATAATCGCAGAGCATGCCGGAGGAATCTATGTATCGCAGATTCTGGCAGATAACCGTGACGCAGCACTTCAAAGCTGGCTTAACGATTCCAATCCAGATTCTGCCTCAGGATATATCTACAACAACAAGCTAAAGCACCGAACCAAATTAGAACGGCAACTTACGGGCCCATCAACCCTGCAAAAATATGGACCTGAATACATTCTTTCTAGCCTGCGGATCGGGATTTAAAAGTATCACACCGGAAGAAAATGCACGTTTCGCTACAATTCTTTTATCGATTCTTACCTTATGGTTAGTAAGCCCGATCATGGCTTGCAAAAGTTTCGTTTTTTACTTAATCCCAATTTGAACAATGTCTTCAAGGTTATCAACGTATTCATTCTCGTTACATGTATTTTTCTGGTCGTTCTTCTGGTTGTTTCACTGTTTATTCAGATGTGGATCGATGATCTTTGGACCGCAGTATTTGTAATCTTCGGGATTCCTGTCGTGATTATCTCCCAGTTTATTTTCCTGATGTTCCACAAGCGGAGGCTGCGTCGGAAACACGGCTATGACACCACGATGTATAAAGACGCCGAATCGGGTCCCCGGGCGTGATTAGCTCCCGGGGACCACACCACCGTGCGTACGGCTCCGTGCAGGGCGGTTCCAATCAGACTCGGGCAGCAGGCCCGAAGTGAAGAACGATCAAGATGGCTTCCATATCCGTAACCCCTTGTTCCTCCAACCAACGGTTGTTCAGCGCGAATCGCACAATCTCAGTCTGACTCATCCGCCAGTAGCCTTTGCGGCCAGAGCCGCCACGCGCAGATGACCGGCGCCTGCGTCTTTCACGCGCGGCGGCCTAATTGGCCGAAGCGGGAGCTGTAGTCTTCGGTTTGGTGAGCATTTCAAAATCGTCGCTGCGGAAAGGAGTGACGGGCAGGCCGGACTCCGAATAAAGATTGCAGACGGGATTGTCCGCCCAAGCGTAGCGGACGGCGACGGGCTCTGCCACCTCCGGGCTGGTGACTTCGATGGAGCTTCTGCCAGTGATTTTTCCGTTAGCGACGTGCCAGACCTTGTCCGCGCCGCATAGGGTGAATCCGACGGCCTCAGCGACATCGAAGGGATGCAGGTTGCTGCCATAACAATCGAGCGTGACGGTGGCTTTGTTCCCGCTGATAGAGAGGTTTTTAAAATCGGGGCTGCGGTAGTCGAGCTTCATGCCGTAGTCCTTGGCGAGTGGCCAGCGGGCGAGACGGGCGGCGACGGCCAACTTGTTGTGAGGGTGGATGTCCTTGCCCTCGCCGACGTCGATGATGACGGCTTGGCCGGTGTTGGAAAGTTTCATCGCGAGTGACTGCGCCTCGCGGAGTTCTGCCCACGAGCTCTCGGCAGGAGTGGGCTTCTCAGATTTGAAATCGGCGAGCTGGACCCAATAGAACGGGAAATCCCCTTGGCCCCATTCCTTGCGCCATTGGGTGATCATGAACGGGAAAAGGTCACGGTATTCTGCCGCGCGGTCGGCATTGGTCTCGCCCTGATACCAGATGACGCCCTTGATGCCATAGCCGATGGTGGCATTGAGCACACCGGCGAAAATGTTGCCGGGCCGATACTGCGTGGTGAGCCAGTCGGAGGGCGCGTTGGGTGGGTTTTTGCCTTCTGCCTTGGCTTTTTCCGCTTCTTCTTTCCATTTCGCTCTAGCGGTTTCCATGTCCGCCTTGCCTTGCGCGGACAGGAATTTATCCTCCTGTTTCACGGTGGAATCCATGAGCGGTTTGAAAAGCGGTTCCTTTTCCAACGTCTCGCGGCGCACCCAGGCTTCGGCAGACGAGGCGCCCCAGGAATTGTCGATGAGGCCGACGGGGACCTTCAGGATCTGATGGAGATAGCGGCCGTAGAGGAATCCGACGGCGCTGAAATTTGCGGAGGAGGCCGGGGTGGACGGCTGCCATGAGCTTTTGAAATCCGTTTGGAGTTCCTGCGTACCTTTGTGCGGGATTTTCAAAAGGCGGAGGTTCGGATAGTCAGAGGCGGCGGTTTCGAGATCGCCATTGGTTTCGCGGGCGAGGGTGTATCCCATGTTGGACTGGCCGGAGCACATCCAGACCTCGCCGATGAGGATGTCCTTGATCTCGCGCTTCGAGCTGCCGGTGATGGTAAGGGATTGGGGAGTCGCGTTGGCGGTGAGGGGCGCGAGTTTCACCGTCCACCTGCCGTCCCCGCCAGCGGTGCCGGAGAGACTTTGCCCGGCGAAAGCGATGGTGACCTTGGTGCCGGGAGTGTCCCAGCCCCAGATGGGATTTTCCTGTTTCTGTTGGAGAACCATGTGGTCTCCAATGATGGCCGGGATGACGAGTTCCGCATTGAGGACGGGAGCCAATGCAATGCAGGACAAGAAGAGACAAGGTTTCAAAGTCATGGGTCTTGGGGATAAGGAGCTTGGATACGGCTCAAAATACCAAACATTTCACGTTCTTCAGAAAAACCTCCTACCGCTGGACAATGTGAAAGCCCCGGAAAACCCTGCAAAAATCTTCATCCGAAGACCGCTGCGAAGTGATAGGCAGCGGCGAAAATGATGAGCTGGATACCGCCGAGCGCAAGCAGGCGGTTGAACGCCGGACCGGGTGGAAAGGTCATCACGCCCCACATGATTCGCAGGCCCAGCAGAAAAACCGGGGCACCCGCAATGGCTAGTGCGGGATGCCCGAATGCGATCCAAGCGAGACCGGCGAACGCTGCGATTTTCACTTCCAGCCAGATTACGGCGACGGCCACCTTCGGGCCAAAGCGGACGGCCAGCGTGCGTTTGCCGGTACAGGTGTCTTCCTCACGGTCCCGCAGGTTGTTGATTGAAATGAGCACAGCGGACAGCAGGCCAATTTGGAAACCAAGCAGCAGCGACTCGTTCGGCCATGTTCCGGTTTGGATAAAGACCGTGCCTGTCACCGCGGCGAGCCCGAAGAATAGGATCACGAAAAGCTCGCCCATGCCGCGATAGGCTAGCGGAAACGGCCCGCCGGTGTAGCCGTAGGCGAGAAACAACGAGGGTATGCCTATCGCGAGGATCGGCCAACCTCGCGCTTGATAGAGCACTGTGCCGCAGGCCACGGCGAGCCCGAGGAACATTGTCGCAAGCCCCATCACGGTCTTCGATTCCAGCATTCCAGAGGCGGTCACACGCGTCGGGCCGAGACGGCGCTCGGTGTCCGCGCCTTTTTTCGCGTCGATCGCGTCGTTGAAAAAATTCGTGGCAATCTGGATGGCGATTGCTCCCCCGGCGGTGCAGACCGCCAGCCAGAGATTGAAATTTCCGCTGAGTTTCCAAGCCAACACACAGCCCGCCCAAACCGGGACAATAGCGGCCGGCAGCGTCTTCGGTCGGGCGGCGAGCAGGCAGGCTTTGATGGTGGAACCGGTCACGCACGGAGTGAAACCCAAACGATCCTTCAAAATCGACCCATTTCGTGATCTCCGCATGGATTGATGAAAAATCGGCGCGTTGGCTTTTTGTAATGCATGGTCATGGAATATCGTTAACCTCTGGGGAATCACTTTAACCCGAAAACCGAAGTTGGATGATTTTCGGCTAAGCGGCACAGGTTTCTG
>JBDTNJ010000060.1:0-2354 GCA_039933825.1 Luteolibacter sp. | reverse complement strand
TGGTTCCCTTGACGGTCGATTTTTCTGCCTCGATCAGTGGATGCAGAGGCTCAGGTAAGCCAAGTTGGGCGCGGATGCGGAAGAGGGCAAAAGGTCCGCACTTAAACGCTTGTTCCTGCCAGTTTTCCATCGAACCTAATGCTTCTTTAGCCTGGAGTTGGCCTTCCATCGCTGTTCCACCCAGCGGTCGATCTGAGACCATTGCGAGAAGTGAACTGAGATCTTCTTTTCTGCCGAAGAGAACGAGGAGGCGGGACAACCCGGCGAATGCATCATCCGCCATCAGTTTGCCGATAGGGCTTTGCAAATTTTTTGAAGTGCTCCACGCCTCGTTCCACATGACGTACGATTTTGAAAACTCACCCTTCGAATAGTAGAGTTGAGCGAGATTGTTCCGCAGTGCGTGAGCGCGCATCCCTTGAGGGAAGGCTGCGAGGAATCTTTCCAATGGGGAAAGATCCCCATCCGCTGCGGTAAGCCGGTATTCGGCCAAGCATTTTGCGAGTGCTGCGTCTTCGGCGGCATTCAAATCCCCAACAGCGAGTAAAGGAACCGGAAGGCTTCTATCTGCCGCTAGCGGATCTGACAGCAGCGCGTTGACATCCACATCTATCCTGACACCAGCCACTTTCGCGGCAGTGGCATCAGCAGCAGGCGAATCAGGCTTGGAATTTTGTTTTCCAGCCGATGAAGACGGGTGCGTAGCCGTGGTCTGATGCGTTTTTTTACTGTCGCAGGATGTATATGCGAGTGCGATTACCCATCCTAAAACAAGTGATCGTGTGGTGAAAATAGAGGATTTCATGTCGATTAGAAAATAATGATGCGTGAAATTGTTAGTCCGTTAGCACAGCCGAAGCTGGCGTTTGAATCGTTATGAGCAAGGGACCACCACTGCCACCATTGCCGAAATCTGTATCCAGCAAATCAGAAATGCCATCACCATCAGAATCCGCTGACATGGAATTGAGCCCCAGAATTACTTCCACATCGTTTGTAATCCCGTCACCGTCAAGATCGGAATTAATGATGCTGACGCCGATGTAATAAGCGTCAGCGTCACTGATCCCATCGCGATTGAAGTCGAGCGCTGTGGAAGCCATCGCTGTAAGCTCCACTGATGACCATTCGACCCCATTGGAAAACACAACCTTTTGGATGGGAGCCAAGGCAAGCGGCCACCAATTCGAGACTTCCACGGTGAAGTCAGACAAGTGATCGAATAATAATAAGGAATTTTGAAATCGAATCACGCTGATCTGAGACGGCAGGATTCCGGCACCCAGAACCACTACGTTGTTTGAATTGTCTTCAGGACTCTCAATAATAACATCGCGCCCGTCGCCACGGCTGAATCGATATTCATCGTTGCCCAAGCCGCCCGTTAGGAGATCATCTCCAAGTCCACCAGACAACACGTCGTCACCTCCATTTCCGGTCAATGTGTCGTTCCCAGCGTATCCATAGAAATTGTCGTTCTCTCCTGTCCCGGTAAGAACGTCGTTACCTGAAGTGGGAAAAAGATCCCAATAGTATTTTCCCCCATCGGCAAATTCAACACGCCAAGTCTCTTTGTGCTGGGTCGTGGTGTAAGCGGCAGACGCCCAGTTGTTGATGATGACCGAACCACTCACCACCCCATTTTGACGGATCACGAACTTGATGTTCAAACTACCTACTGGAGCCACCTCGGTGGTTACATCCGTTGGTAGGATTCCCGGGCCGAAAACCAAACGGTTGATCGCGCCTGGGCTGGTGGGGCTGGTATCGTCGGTGACAACATCATCTCCATCACCCAGATTCCATGTGTAAGTATCATTGCCCACTCCACCATTGAGGGCATCGTTACCGGTGCCACCATTGAGGATGTCGTTGCCTGCTCCACCGGTGAGAGTGTCATTGCCCTCGCCGCCATTGAGCTGGTCGTTGCCCGCTCCGCCGTCAAGGGTGTCATTGCCCGTCCCTCCGTTCAGCGTGTCATTACCGTTGCCGCCGTAGAGGTAATCATTGTCAGCATCGCCATTGAGCGTGTCGTCGCCGTCGAGACCGTTGAGTATGTCGCTGCCTGCGCCACCGCTAAAGGTATCAGCTAGAGCGGTGCCATTGACGAGATCCCCTAGCGGAGACGTCATGAAGGTGCCGTCCCATGTGACGCCATTGCTGAAATCAACCCGCCAAGTGTCCTTGTGCTGAGTCGGGGTGTTAGCAGCAGATGCCCAGTTGTTGATAATGACCGAACCACTCACCACGCCATTCTGACGGATCACGAATTTGATGTTCCAACTACCAACTGGAGCCGCCTCGGTGGTTACATCCGTTGGTAGGATTCCCGGGCCGAAAACCAAACGGTTGAT
>JBDTNJ010000059.1:0-5417 GCA_039933825.1 Luteolibacter sp. | reverse complement strand
CAGGATCTGCATGATGATTTAGGCCAGCGGCTCGCCGGACTGGCGATGCTTGCCCACGCCCTGCGCGTGGACTTGGAAGCGGAATCGCAACCGCACGCCGTGAAGGCGGCGCGATTGACCGAAGTCGCGAACGAAACCATGATTGCCGCACGGGCGCTCGCGAAGTCGTTTTATCCCGTCGAGCTAGAGCGCCATGGCTTCAACATTGCGACGGAGGATCTCGCGAAGGGCTTAGAGATCATCGCAGG
Source organism: Luteolibacter sp. (assembly GCA_039933825.1). GTDB lineage: Bacteria > Verrucomicrobiota > Verrucomicrobiia > Verrucomicrobiales > Akkermansiaceae > Luteolibacter. Next base: position 5,169 of record JBDTNJ010000059.1, on the reverse strand, counting down.
CGTGGAGTGCGAGACCCGGTTTGACTCCGAATTTCACGTCGGGCAGGACGCGGCGATCCACCTCTACCGCATCGTGCAGGAATCCATGACGAACGCGGTGAAGCACGGGCGCGCGCGCCGCATCGTGATCAGCGGCTCCGCGCGGAAGGGGACATCCTCATTGGAGATCACTGACAACGGCATCGGCTTTCAGATGCCGGCGCAAGGAGCATCGTCGGGCATCGGGCTGCACCTGCTCGGATACCGGGCGCGATTGATCGGAGCCACGCTGGAAATCGAGCGCGCCAGCGCCGAAGGGGGCTGCCGCGTCAAATGCGTATGGGAGTGCGTCGCAGAAAACGCGCAGGACATGGCAAGGGAAAGTCGGTGATCGCGCGGATTCACACGATCTGTCATTTTCCCAGTCTCAACTACGGCGCGGTGCCAGCATGGCTTTTCCAAGGATGTGCCCTTTTTCCTGGCACTGATGCGCGGCAATCGGCGTTCGGCCGAATTTGATGCCCCGGGCCGCTGCGACAGCCTTGACAGCTCCCTTTACGGAAAGCAGATTTCCGCCCGTTTCTTCACTTATCGGCCTTACTTCCATGAATTTTGGGAGTTTCCGCGATGAATCAAGAGCTTGCAAACTGCCAATTTACCCGACCCGCCACCTCGCGCCGTGACCCGGCATCGCTAATTTCGACAAGATTTCCCTTCATATACACCATGTCAGCATCACAGACATCCCCATTTGGTTGGCCCGCTCCCCAAGGACTTTGGCACCCGTCACGTGAGAAAGACGCTTGCGGCGTCGGCTTCATCGCCCATCTCAAAGGCAAGCGCTCCCATGATATCATCCTGAAAACCCTCACGATGAACAACCAAATGGACCACCGCGGCGCGAGTGGCTCCGATCCCGCCACCGGCGACGGCGCGGGGATTTTCATCCAGATGCCGGACAAGTTTCTGCGTCGTGAAATGGCAAAAAAGGGCGTCACACTCCCTCCAGAAGGTGATTACGGCTCCGGCTGCGTGTTTTTTTCGCCAGACGCGGCCGTCCGTGAAGTGGCGATGCAGGTTTTCGAAAACATGATCAGCGATGAGGGGCAAAAGTTTCTCGGCTGGCGCACGGTGCCGGTGAAAAGCTCGATTCTCGGTAAAACCTCCGGCCGCTATGAGCCGGTCATCAAGCAGGTCTTCATCGAAAAGAGCGCGGACATCACCGATCCAATGGAATTCGAGCGCAAGCTCTACGTCATCCGCAAGCGCGTGGGCTATGCGATCCGTAACAACGAAGTGCCGAATAAATACCGCGATGTGCATGGCACGAAGAGCAATTCCTTCCCCGGTGCCGACTATCATTACGTGACCGGACTTTCCGCCCGCACGATGATTTACAAAGGCATGCTCACGCCTTGCCAGCTATCCGAGTATTTCCCGGATTTTCTCGACCCGGATTTCGAGTCCGCGCTGGCGCTGATGCACACGCGCTTCTCCACGAACACTTTCCCGAGTTGGTCCCGCGCCCACCCGAACCGCTTCATCGCCCACAATGGCGAAATCAACACAGTGATGGGCAACGCCAACTTCATGAAGGCGCGTCAGGCGCTTTGTGCGAGCGATGTATTCGGCACGGAGATTGAAAATATCTTCCCGGTGATCAACGAGGATGGCTCGGACTCCGCGCGTTTCGACAATGCTCTGGAGTTCATGCATTACGGCGGCTACGACCTCGTGCACGCGATGATGATGATGATTCCCGAGCCATGGGAACGCCACACCATGATGGATGAGGATAAAAAGGCGTTCTACGAATTCCACGCCTGCATGATGGAGCCTTGGGATGGACCGGCCTCTATCACATTCTCCGATGGCCAACAAATCGGTGCCGTGCTGGACCGCAATGGTCTCCGCCCCAGCCGCTATTATGTCACCGATGACGATCTCGTCATCATGGCATCCGAAGTCGGCGTCATTCCGGATCTCGATCCTAACACGATCATTGAAAAAGGCCGCCTGCGCCCGGGCCGTATGTTCCTCGTGGACATGAAGGAAGGCCGGATCGTCCCTGACGAGGAAGTGAAAAAGCGCGTTTACTCCGCAAAGCCCTACGCCAAGTGGCTCGCGGAAAATCGCATCACTTTGGACGATCTCCCGGCACCAAAAAATGCGAAGTCCGTCGAAGCAGACCGCATCACCGAGCGTCAGCTCGCGTTCGGCTACACCTACGAGGACCTCCGCATGCTGCTCGAACCCACCGCCAAAACCGGAGTGCAGCCGATTTCCTCGATGGGAAATGACACGCCGCTCGCCGTGCTCTCCAGCAAACCGAAGCACCTCTATCATTATTTCAAACAGATCTTCGCGCAGGTCACCAACCCGGCGCTCGACTGCATCCGCGAGGAGCTCGTCACCGCGACGGAAACGTTCATCGGCTCCGAAGGCAACCTGCTGGCACCCGGCCCGAAAAGCTGCCGCATGATCCGTCTCGAAAGCCCGCTCATCGATAACAAAAAGCTCGCCCAGATCCGCGAGGTGAATCTTGATGGATTTAAAACTACCACCATCGATGCCATCTTCCCTGCCAACCAGGGAGGGAAAGGCCTTGAGGCCGCGTTCGACAAAATCTGCGCCGCTGCCGACCAGGCAATCACCGGTGGCAACAACCTGCTGATCCTTTCCGATAGAAACATCGACAAGGACAACGCCGCCTTCCCCACCCTGCTTCTGATGGGCGGCATCCACCACCACCTGGTAGCAAAAGGCACCCGCACACTCGTTTCGATCATCCTCGAAACCGGCGAGGCCCGCGAAGTCCACCACTTCTCCACCCTCATCGGCTATGGCGCGGATGTGATCAATCCTTACATGGCGTTCGAATCGATCTACAAAATGATCCAGGATGACATGTTGGAAATCGACTTCGACAAGGCGGTTTACAACTTCATCAAGGGCTCGATCAAGGGCGTGGTCAAGACCATGGCCAAGATGGGAATTTCCACCGTCGCCTCCTATCGTGGGGCGCAGATTTTCGAAACCATCGGCCTCAGCACCGATCTGGTGGACAAGTATTTCTGCGGCACCTCCAGCCGTTGCGAAGGCTCGGACATTGATAAGGTTGCTGAAGAAGCGCTCATCCGCCACCGCGAGGCCTTCCCTGACCGTCACATCGACGCCGAAGAAGCCGCACTCGATGCCGGTGGCGTCTATCAGTGGCGCGCGGATGGAGAGTTCCACCTTTTCAATCCTGAAACCATCCACCTGCTTCAAAAGGCGACCCGCACCGGCAGCTACGAGGTGTTCAAGCAGTATGCGAAAAAGGTCAACGACCAGAGCCAGAATCTATCCACGCTGCGCGGCCTGATGAAGTTCAAGAGCAACCGCCCGTCGGTTCCACTTGAAGAAGTTGACTCTGTCGAAGCCATCACCAAGCGCTTTAAAACAGGAGCGATGTCATACGGCTCAATCTCGCAGGAGGCCCACGAAACGCTCGCTATCGCCATGAACCGCATCGGCGGCAAGTCGAACACCGGCGAAGGTGGCGAAGATCCGGAGCGTTATATTCCGTTAGAGAACGGCGACAGCAAGCGCTCAGCCATCAAGCAGGTCGCCTCCGGCCGCTTCGGCGTCACCGGCGAATACCTCGTCAACGCCGACGAAATCCAAATCAAGATTTCCCAAGGCGCGAAACCCGGCGAAGGCGGCGAGCTTCCCGGCTCGAAAGTCTATCCGTGGATCGCGAAAGTGCGTTACTCCACTCCGGGCGTCGGCCTCGTGTCGCCTCCTCCGCATCACGACATTTACTCGATCGAGGATCTATCGGAGCTCATTCACGACCTGAAAAACGCCAACCCGCGCGCCCGCATCAACGTGAAGCTGGTGGCGGAGGTCGGCGTCGGAACGATTGCGGCCGGGGTGGCAAAAGCCCACGCCGATGTCATCCTGATCGCCGGCCACGACGGCGGCACGGGCGCATCCCCATCTTCTTCTATCTTCAACGCCGGTGCCCCATGGGAACTAGGACTTGCCGAAACGAACCAGATCCTCCTTCTCAACGACCTCCGCAGCCGCGTGGTTCTTGAAACAGATGGCCAGCTCAAGACCGGTCGCGATGTAGCCATCGCCACACTGCTAGGCGCTGAGGAATATGGATTCGCCACCGCACCGCTCGTCACCGTCGGCTGTCTGATGATGCGTGTCTGTCAGAAAAACACCTGCCCGGTCGGCATCGCCACGCAGGATCCCGTCCTTCGGAAAAACTTCGAAGGCAAGCCGGAGCACGTCGTTAACTTCATGACCTTCATCGCCATGGAACTCCGCGAGATCATGGCTGAGCTCGGCTTCCGCACGATCAACGAAATGGTCGGCCAAGTAGGATGCCTCGATACCAACGAAGCCACCGAACATTGGAAGGCAAGCGGCGTCGATCTCACCAGCGTCTTCCACAAGCCGGATGTCGGTGACGAAGTCGGTGCTTACAATCAGAAGGCCCAAGACCACGGACTCAAGGACGCGCTCGACAACACCCATCTGCTAGCCCTTTGCAAACCCGCCATTGAGCGCGGCGAGAAAGTCCGTGTCGAGCTGCCGATCATCAATGTCAACCGCGTCGTCGGCACCATCACGGGCAGCGAAATCTCCCGCAAGTATGGCAACAAGGGCTTGCCGGAAGATACGGTGTGTCTCAAGTTCAACGGCAGCGCTGGCCAATCCTTCGCCGCCTTCACGCCTCCGGGCATGACCTTCGAGCTCGAGGGCGACGCCAACGACTACGTCGGCAAAGGCCTCTCCGGTGCGAAGATCGCGATCTATCCGCCACGCAACGCCCGCTACAAGGCGGAGGATAATATCATCATTGGCAACGTCGCCTTTTACGGCGCGACCTCCGGCGAGGCCTTCATCAACGGCATCGGCGGCGAACGCTTCTGCGTTCGCAACTCCGGCGCGAGAACCGTCATCGAAGGCATCGGTGATCACGGCTGCGAATACATGACAGGCGGTCAAGTGGTCGTGCTGGGAGAAACCGGGCGCAACTTCGCCGCAGGCATGTCCGGCGGCACGGCCTACGTTTATGACATCGACGGCCTCTTCGAAAAACGACTGAACAAAGAGATGGTGAATCTCTATCGCCTCATTGAATGCAACGACGCGGATATCGAAAACGTGAAATCCACGATTGAAAAACACGTC
>JBDTNJ010000058.1:0-7169 GCA_039933825.1 Luteolibacter sp. | reverse complement strand
TTGCCGTCATTGGCACGCTAGTGAGCGTTTATCTGTTGTTCTTCGGGCCTGAAAAGGCGCAGGGCTGCTACGCCTATTCCTGGCTGTTCGCGTTTTACTTCTACCTGACCCTTTCCATCGGCGGCGTGTTCTGGGTTCTCCTGCACAACGTCTCCAACGCGAGCTGGGGAACCTCGGTGCGCCGGGTGTTTGAAAATCTCGGCTCGACCTTCCCGTGGATGTTTCTCTTTGTCATCCCGCTCCTGACTCCCCACGTGCAGCACTACCTGTATGAGTGGATGAACACCCACCGCGAGGCTCACGGCCCGGTGAAAGAATATCTCCATCACCACGACCACCTGCTTTATAACAAGTACTGGTTCATGAACCTGCCGTTCTGGTATGGCCGGGTTGCGTTCTACGCCATCGTCTTCACCGCGGTCATCTACGGGCTCCGCAAGCTTTCGACCGACCAGGACACCGATCCGAATCCGGGGACGGCACGTCTCCTCAAGGCCCGCTACCATTCGAACTATCCGTTGATCATCTTCGCGCTGACCATCACCGTCACCGGCTTCGACTTCGCGATGGCGCTCGACTACACTTGGTTCTCCACCATGTGGGGCGTCTATCTGTTCGCCGGAGCCGCGCTGAATTCGATGGCCGTCGGAGTTATCGTCTGCACCTGGTTGAAAAGCATGGGGCACCTCAAGCACGTCACCGGTCCAGAACATTTCCACATCATGGGCAAGCTGATGTTCGCCTTCACCACCTTCTGGGCTTACATCACCTTCTCGCAATACTTCCTGATCTGGTATGCGGGCATCACCGAAGAAACTTCGTATTTCCTGATCCGCAACACGGGTAACTGGAACATCGGGATGATTGCCTTGGTGTTCGGTCACTTCGTGGTTCCCTTTGTTGTCCTGCTTCAGGCATGGTTGAAGAAGAACCCGAAATTGCTCTCGGTCGTGGCGGTTTACACGCTGTGCATGCACGTGCTCGACCATTATTTGATCACCATTCCCCAGCGCGGTGTATCACTCGGTAATATCAAACCGGATGTTTTCGGACCGATCCAAGTGAGTATCCCCGGTGCTTTCTGGGGCGATATTCTTGCTTTCATCACCATTGGTGCCGCCTTCGTGTTTTTCCTCATCCGCGCCGTCGGCCAGCACTCGCTCTATCCGAATCGCGATCCCCGCATCCTCGAGTCCGCTAATCTTTCCAACTGATCTTTTTCTTTCACATGGACCCATCCCGCGACAATCCGATCCTTCGCTTCACCACCTTCTGGTGGGGTTTCGGCACCTTTCTGATCTTTGCGCTGTTGCTCGCATTGATCTGGTTTTTCAACAAATCCGAGCCGACCACACTTGAAGATGCGGCGGCCAAACCGCGTTATGAAACCAAGGCGAAGATTGACGCCGCGCAGCTCGCTAACATTCCTGCTGGGAACATTGAGGCTGCCATCGTCACTGTTGGAAAACAACTTGCAGCTTCCAAGCCGACCGCTGTCGAAAAGCCGGAACAGATCGTTCCAGGTTCCCCGACGTCCGTGAAGTTGGCTGCCGCGCCTGCCGTGAATACGGCTGTGATCGATGCCCCGGTTGCGGCTGATGCACCGATCGATCCGGCACAAATGGAAATCGGCAAGGCGCAGTTCCTCGTTTGTGGTGCCTGCCACGGACAGAATGGCGAGGGCGGTCCGATCGCTCCACCGCTTGCCGGCTCCGATTGGGTGAAAGGACCTATTTCAAATCTGATCCGCATCCAACTTCGAGGACTGATAGGCCCAATCACGGTGAGCGGTAAGGAATTTAACATGCCCGGCGGAATGGCACCCTTGTCGTATCAAACGGATGACCAGATCGCTGGTGTTCTCACCTATGTCCGCAACAGCTTTGGCAACAAGGCGTCTGCCGTGAAGCCTGATCAAGTCGCCGCGCTCCGCAGCGAAGTGGGCAAGCCGCAAATCACTGCGCCAGAGCTGACCAAGCCTTAATTCCTACCTTCCATTATTTTAAAGCCGATGTCATCTGCCACCCCTACCACCCCTGAACAAGACGCCTTGCTTCGCGCCGGGATTGATCGTTCGTTGCGCCATCCGGTGATGTTTTTCCTGACTAGCGGTGCCGCGTGGCTCGCGGTTTCGATCATCCTTGGAATCATTTCCTCCGCGAAGGTGCATAGCCCCGAGTTCATGGCAGGTTGTCCTTTGATGACTTATGGACGTGTGTTTCCAGCTCACATCAACACGCTGATCTACGGTTGGGGATTTCAAGCGGCGTTTGCAGTGATCATCTGGCTGATGGCCCGCTTGTCCCGTAAGGAATGCACTGCCGCCGGCATCATCCTGGCAGCAGGTCACGTTTGGAATCTTGGCGTAGCAATGGGTGTGGTTGGGATTCTCACAGGTTTTAGCACGGGAATGCCATGGATGGAGTTTCCCGCGTTTGCATGGCCAGTGCTTTTGATCAGCTACTTTGCGATTGTCATCTGGTCGTTTATTCAATTCCGCGTTCAGCCTGAGGGCCATGTATATATCTCCCAGTGGTATATCCTAGCGGCGATGATCTGGTTTCCATGGATTTTTATCACGGCGAACACCCTGCTGCATTGTTTGCCAGGTCATCCGGTGATGGCGTCTGGGATCAATGCTTGGTATAAGTCGGCGTTGATGTTCTTGTTCTTTACCCCGGTGGCTTTGGGAACTGCTTATTACCTCGCGCCCAAAGTGACGGGTCGCCCGGTTTACAGTTACTCGCTGGCAAAGCTCGGATTTTGGTCGCTGGCGATCATCGCTCCATGGGCGGGGATGCAAAAGCTAACCGGTGCACCGATTCCTTATTTCATGCCTTACCTAGGAGCTGCGGCGACGGTCTTGCTTTTCATTCCAGCGATTGCATCCGCCATCAACATTCTGCGCACAATGATGTCATCGCCGGAGACGATGGCCGTCAGTCCATCGCTCCGTTTCACCGCTGCCGGAATTGCCGGTCTCGCCCTCTTGGGCTTCGCGGCTGTTCTCTTGAATCTCCCAGATTCGACGCTTCCTCTCACGCAGTTTTCACTCTCCGGCTATGGATTTGAAATCCTCGCGTTGTATGGATTTTTCAGCTTCGTGATGTTTGGTGCGGTTTATTTCATCGTGCCACGGGTGACTCGGCGCGAGTGGCTTTCCCGCCGCTTGATCAAAATTCATTTCCTGTTTTCCGTCTATGGGATCATCTCAATCGTGCTGTTTGCGATTTTGGGTGGTTTCGAGCAGGGGATTGGCCAGGAGGATTGGCTGCAGCCATGGCAAAGCGCCGCCACCCGTGCCTATCCGTATGCCGTGGGGACCACGATCGCCTGGTGCTTCATTCTCTTCTCAAACGTTTTCTTTTTCATTCACCTCGCGTTGATGTGGTTGCGTCTGGGTCGGCGCAGTTCCCACCCGACTCTCCTTGCTGTCCATCACAGCACCGCCAGCCCACATGGCGAAGAAGGTGACATCGACAATGCAGGACCGGGCAGCATGCCCGCCCACTAACATGGAATTTTAGATTTCAGATTTCAAATTTCAGCAATTTTCCCAATGAGCCTCCGCAATTTCATCCTTGGTCTATCCGCCAGCTTCGGCATCGCTTGGCTTGCGATGGTCGTCGTGCCCTTCATCAAGATGCGCAATCTTGAACCTATCCATCTCACTGAGGCCGTCGATGGAGCCACCGGGATCTTTTTCCCCAAGCGCACCGGACGTATTGCGAACGGCGCGGAGGTTTATGCGGAAAACGGCTGTTATCTCTGTCACACCCAGCTCGTTCGTCCGACTTATGCCGGTAACGATCTCTATCGCCCTGACTGGGGTGGCTTGAAATCCGATGGGGATCGTGGCGATACCCGCCGGGAAACCAATGCTTACGATTTCTTCGGCGAGAAATATGCCCAAATCGGAGTCGTCCGCATGGGACCGGATCTTTCAAATCTCGGCCGACGTGTGGAGTCGATTTACGCAGTCGGAAAGAATCCGAGCGATTGGCTTTATGCCCACCTCTACAATCCACGGATGAGTCCGGACCGGTGGAAATCCACCTGCCCATCCTATCGCTTTCTTTTCACCAAACGGAAAATCAAAGGCAGCAGATCGCTTGATGCCCTTCCGTTTGGAGCTTGTGAAAACTCGGAGCTGGTCCCGGATTCCGATGCGAGGGCTTTAGTCTCCTATCTGTTATCGCTGAAAAAAGATCAAGCCGTTCCTGTAGCACTGAATTTTTCCCCGGTGAAAAAAGCCAAGTGACCATTGAATCAAACGCCATTTCACCTAATTTCATCCATGTCACAGCCTAATCAAAAACCAGACCTTGAGGACTCGATCAATGTGGCCGAGGCCCACGGGCGTGTGGTCCGCGAAGCAGCAGCCTGCGCCCGCGAAAATCGAATTGTCGATAACGGCATCGAACCCGTTTCACTGTGGGCCATCGTCGCCTGCGGAGTGGTTGCCATCATCGCTGGTGGCGTTCTAGGGACCGCTGGAAATCTGTTTGCCTACGATGCGACCTTCCGCCCGGGTTACGTGCGGGCTCCTGCACCGGGCGCCGCCGAGACCGGACCGCTGCCAAAGCCCGCGCTTGCTGCCTACGGCGCAAAAGGGGCGAAGATTTTTGCCGCAAAATGCAGTGGTTGCCATGGCTCGGATGCCCGGGGCAATGGTTCCACCTACCCATCGCTGGCGGGATCCGCCTATGTCAATGGAGAGACCGAGCGATTTGCCATGATCATTCTCAACGGACTTCAAGGACCGGTGAGCGATGGCAAAACCTATGGGGTGATGCCGCCCCAGGGAATTGGAATGGCTCCCGAAGATATTGCGGGGATCATGACGTATATGCGTAACAACTTTGGCAATACCAAAGGAGATGTCGTTACCGCAGAGATGGCGAAAGCTGCCATTGAAATTTCCGGCGCTCGTAAAAAAGCCGGTGGCTCCGTGACTTCCGAGGAACTTACCGCAGATCACGTCAAGACACTTCCCGGAGCCGTTCTCGATCCTGCGACTCTCCTTGACCCGGTTACTCTCGCGCCTGCCAAGGCACCCTGATCTTAAGAAATCCGTTTTACCAATCCACCACTTCATTTTTACCCCAATCCAATTATCTTAAAAGCTGCATTCCGCGAAATACACTTTTTTCTAATGGATTAACCAACGCCGCAAGACGGAACCATGAGCTCTCACGACACCACACACGCCGGGCACGATGCCCCCCACGACGAACACCATCACGAACCGGGATTCATCTGGAAATACGTTTTCTCGTCCGATCACAAGATGATTGGAATGCAGTATGGCATCACTGCCATGTGCTTTCTCGCGTTCGGTTTCTATCTGATGATGGTGATGCGCTGGAGCATCGCGTATCCCCACCAACCGTTGCCAGAGTGGATGAGCTTTGTATTTAACGATGCCTGGAAAGCCCGCTGGTTGCAGGACGGCAAAGTGACGGGGGAGACCTACAACATGTTCGGTGCCATGCACGGAACAATCATGGTGTTCCTTGGTATCGTCCCGCTTGGCTTTGGCGCGTTCGGAAACTATGTCACTCCTCTCCAAATCGGCGCAGTTGATATGGCATTCCCAAGATTGAACATGGCGAGCTATTGGATCTACTTGATCGGTGGCGTGATCATGTGTTCCTCATTCTTCATGGAATCCGGTGCGGCCAAGTCCGGATGGACGAACTATTCTCCGCTGGCGGGATTTGCCGACGGACAGGTGGTCAACCAATTCCTCGCCGGTCAGAGCCAGTGGCTGATCGGACTCGTCTGTCTGATCACCTCCTCTCTTCTCGGCTCGGTGAACTTCATCACCACGATTATCAATCTCCGAGTGCGCGGCATGACTTGGATGCGCATGCCGTTCTTCGTTTGGTCGATGCTGGTGACCGGATTCCTGCTGCTCCTCGCATTCCCTCCGCTTGAAGCTGCCGGGATCATGCAGTTGATGGACCGCGTAGGGCATTCCTCGTTTTTCATGCCTACCGGTTTGTTTACGAAAAGCGAAGGCCTGGCTGATCTATCGGGCGGCGGCTCGCCGCTGTTGTTCCAGCACTTGTTTTGGTTTCTCGGACATCCGGAAGTTTACGTCCTGCTCCTTCCTGCTTTCGCATGCGTCGCTGAAATCATTCCCGTTAACACCCGCAAGCCGCTTTGGGGATACAAGTCGATGGTCTATTCGGTTCTCGTGCTTGGCTTCCTCTCATTCGTCGTGTGGGCTCACCACATGTATATGACCGGGATGGGTGCAGCAGTTTCCACTTTTTTCCAAACTACCACCGTTTTGATTTCAGTGCCTTCCGTGGTGATCATCACCGCCATGTTGATCTCGCTCTGGGGTGGCTCAATCCGTTTCACCCCACCGATGATGTGGGCCTGTGCTTTCATTCCGATGTTCGGAATCGGTGGCCTTACCGGACTTCCGTTAGCGTTCAACCTGGCCGACCTTCATTTGCATGACACTTATTATGTGATTGGTCACTTCCACTACGTTGTGGCGCCCGGTATTCTATTCGGCTTCTTCGCCGGGGTGCTTCACTGGTATCCTAAAATCACCGGACGCTTCATGAGCAAGACGCTCAATCATTTACATTTCTGGCCGAGCCTGATCTGCATGAATCTGATCTTCTTTCCGATGCTCGTGCAAGGCATGGCCGGATTCCACCGCCGTTGGTATAACGGGGGAGACGCCTACCTTGCGAAGGCGCAGGACAGCGTGAACATTTTCGGTAATACCGTCGCACATAACATCGACATGAACATCCTGATGTCGATGGGTGCGTGGACGATGGCGGCATTCCAAATCTTCTTTGTGATCAACCTGCTCACCTCATGGAAGTTTGGGAAAAAAGCCAACAGCGACAATCCATGGGATGCCACCACCCTCGAATGGGCGACACCGACGCCTCCGGGCCATGGCAATTTCCTTGTCGAACCTGTCACCTATCGAGGCCCTTACGAATACAGCCGTCCGGATTGTGAAGAGGATTTCCTCCCGCAGTGGATCGCTCCGAAAAACGCGGCAGCAGCCGAAAAGCCTGCGGATAAGCACTAATTTCTAATCAAGCCTTCCCGTTCTCAAATGGAAATTCCTTACATTGTCACTCCCCGAAAGGACACCGGCCTCTTCAACTCGAAGATCGCGATCTGGTTGT
>JBDTNJ010000057.1:0-1890 GCA_039933825.1 Luteolibacter sp. | reverse complement strand
CATCTTCTTATTGATCGCATTTTGAACGCGATTCCGGATGATGGTAACCATGTCGCGGTATTCGAGCACATCATGCTCGTCTCCAATTCTGCCGTGACCTGGAATCACCATGGTCCCACCCTCTTGAAGATGTTTGGGAACCATGATCTCCAGCAACTGGTTCAGTCCTTCAATGATTCCGCTGATGTTCCCACCATGCTCCAGATCAATGAACGGATAACTGGTCTCATTGAAAATTTCACCGGTGACAATGACATCCGACTTTCTGAACCAGACCATGCTGTCTCCGGCGGTGACCGCCTCCGGGATATGCAGAATGACGACGGGCTCGTCGTTCGAGTAAAAATCCATGCTCCTGGTCAGAAATGTCTTGGGAGGCCAGCGGTCGACGTTGATTTTTTCCGGACCAATTTCGGTCATCAGGCGGAGCAATTCACCATTTGCGATCAGAGCCGCCTGATTCGGCCGCCCACCGATTCCAGGGCCAGCTTGATTGACCGAACCGGCCTTGACGAAAATCGCATTCCCGCCCGTGTGGTCGTCAGCCAATGTCGTATTGATAATGTCGCGGATCGGCTTATTCGAGATCTTGCGCACGGCAGCAAGAATCTTGTCCGCCATTTTCTCGTATCCGGTATCGACCATCAGGACACCGTCTTCACCGGACTGAATCGCAATATTGCCGCCCGCACCAGCGATCAAATGAATGTTTCCCTGTACCGGCAATGTCTGCACTTCAAGCTTGGAGAAATCCGGATTCACCAGGTACATCGTCTGCCGCGGCGTCCGGATCTGCGCCTGCTGCGCGGACATCAACACCGTAAAGGCGGCAGCCAGCAGCAAAGCCACCGTTACCAACACTGAAATCTTGTGCAATGAGTTCTTCATCTTATTGTCCTCGTCCGCCTCTGGCGCCGCCCGGAGGTGGCGTCGGAGCCGCCCCACCACCACGCGGTGCGGCAGGCGCGGCAGGCGCTGCTACTGGCGGATAAACAGCCTTGGGCTGAGTCTTCATGGTATTTCGAAATTCCGGATACATCGTCTCCGCTCCACCAAGCGTGGCCGACTGAGGCAGGTTGTGCTCGGCGGCATACTGCGCAACGTAGGGATTCTCGCCGGAAAAATAACTCGGCACCGCTCCGCGCACAAACTCGCCTTCATCGGTGTATTCGCAGGGCCAGTAGGGATTGAACGTGTTCGGATTGGCGACGAGACTGTAGTCTTCGCTCTTGATCAAAGGCTCCGCCAAATAGATCGGATCCTCCGTGACGCTGGTGTGCGACAACGCATCTCCGTGTTTAACGTAGTGTTCCATGACGGTAACCTCGTCACTGGCCGGAATGTTGGAACGGCGATGCCAACCCTGCTTGATGTGAGTCGTGGTGACAGTCAGCATATTCCCTTCCCAGACTCCGGTGGAAAAACCCATCCAGGTGTGCGGCGCGTATTCGGAAGGGTGGGGACGGCCGTCCATCCATATCGTGCGGCTCTGTTCGTAGGTGTTGACGTACTCGTGAATCGCGATGAGCTGAAATGTCACCGGATCCCGCTCTTCCCATATTTTGATCTGGTGGGGACCGCGATGGATGTACTCCACCACGTGAACCTGGCATTGGTGCTCCGACAGCGTCAAACGCGACGAACGATAGGATAGACCCCACACGCGCGCCTGATCGTTGATCGGCAGCCCAACGAACTCCACCAGCGACGGCCCCTGCAAGCGCTCGGCGTTGTCCTCATCGCCGATATTCGGGTTCCAAACCCCGGTCAAATCCACCTGAGCAAATGCGGGTTTGCTCGCGACAAACATCATCGTCACAAACACGAAAACGACAACCGCAACACGACTGGCGCTACGCATAACACACTCCCTGAACTACCAGACTCTAA
>JBDTNJ010000056.1:0-2666 GCA_039933825.1 Luteolibacter sp. | reverse complement strand
ACCTGTTTCTCAAACGCGATGCCACCGCCTATCATCTCATTTTTGCCGATCCGCCCTACTGGAAATTCTACGGCGATAAAGATCACGTCACCGATCTCCTCAAAAGTGGCCTGATCCCCCCGCGCCTCGCGCCCGACGGCTGGTTGATCGCGGAAATTTCATCCCATCAGAAATCCCCTGAGACTGACGACTTCACCCTCGTCGCCCGCCGCGAATACGGCAGCAGCGCGATTCTGATTTATTCCGCACGATAGATTTCTCCACCATGCGTTTCTTTCTCGCCCTCACGATCTACCGGCTGCTGCTGCCGCTGCTTTTCATCGCGGCGTTTCCGAGCTGGATCGTGAAAATGCTCCAGCGCGGCGGCTTCGGCACCCACCTGGGAGAGCGTGCGGCGATCTACACGGAGCCCACTGACTTTGAACCCTGCTGCGCGGTCCACGTCCATGCTGTTAGCGTTGGTGAATCCATGCTGGCACTCAAACTCATCCGCGAGTGGCTTTCAGCCGAGCCGGACCGCCGCTTCGTGCTCGCCACCGGCACCGCTACGGGTCACGCCATCGCTACAGCGGCGGGAATCCAAAACCTTCGGGTCACCTACTCGCCGCTAGATTTCCCATCGATGGTCCGTCGTTACCTATCAAGATTCCAGCCGTCGCAAATCGTCCTCATCGAAGGAGAAGCCTGGCCGCACCTGCTACTCGCCTGCAAGCAAAGCGCCATACCGGTCCGCCTCGTCAACGCCCGGATGTCGCCACGATCCGCCCGCCGCTATCGTAAATTTGCTAGGTGGATTCGCCCGCTATACTCGACCTTGGATTTCGTCGCCATCCAGGAACCCGAGGATCGCCAAATCTGGCAGGACCTCGGCGTCGCGCAGCAGCGCATCCACGACACTGGTAGCCTCAAGTTCGATCCCGGTAGCGGCGCATGTCCCAGGCCCCGCCCGGACTTCCAACAGATGCTCGATGCGCTTGGAAACGGCCGCCCCACCATCCTCGCTGCCAGCACCCACGCGGGTGAAGAGGCATGGATCGCCATGGCCATCCGCCAGGCCGATCCTGATCTCCTCCCGATCATCGTCCCCCGGCACGCCGAGCGCCGGGCTGAAGTCAAAGCCGCCCTCGAACATGCTGGATTCGAAGTCGTCATGCGCTCGACTTTCACCCCGGCACGAGACCTAACTAAAGCCTGTCTCCTCATCGACACCACCGGCGAGCTTCGCGATTGGACCGCCCACGCCGATGTCGTCATCATCGGTAAAAGCTTTCTTTCCACCGGCGGCCAAAACCCTTGCGAAGCCATCCTCGCCGCCAAACCCATCATCTGCGGCCCCCACATGGAAAACTTCCAGCCTCTCACCGCGCGCCTCATTCAGACTGGCGGCAGCATTCTCGCCCGGGATCCCGACGAACTCTCCCGCGCCATCCTCGCCGCCCTTGACCCGCAAAAATCCAAAGCGATGACAGAGGCTGCCTCCAAGCTTCTAACCCACCACGAAGGCGCGACAAAACGCGTCATCGCAATTTTGCAAAATCGTGATCCTGACATGGCGTGCAGTTCCCCGCCAGCTGGACAGCCGTGATTGACGCCGGATGATCGGCCGGACAATCTCTTGCCCATGTCGCGCGCCGGACTCATCCTTAAACTCAGTTGCCCCGATCAACCGGGCATCGTTGCCAAAGTGGCAAACTACGTGGCGGGCCATCGAGGAAATCTTGTGGAGTTCGCCCAGTTTTCTGATAAGTTGGGCAGCAAGTTTTTCGCCCGGCTGGAAATCGAAACCATGGATCTGGATGTCGAAGTCCAGGATTTCATTGATGGCTTCGGCACGCTAGGCCGCTCGTTACAGGCGGATTGGCATTTCCGCCGCTTGCCCTATCGAATGAAAACCGCCGTGCTCGTTACAAAGACCGACCACTGCCTCAACGAAATCCTCTGGCGCGCCGGACTCGACGAACTCCCGATCGAGATCACCTCCATCATCGGCAACCGCCCGAACTGCCGTCCCATCGCCGAAAAGGCCGGAATCCCATTTCACGAAATCGACATGGATGGCGAAAAACGCGAGCCCGGCTTCGCGGAAATCCGCAGCCTCGTCGAGGAACAGGACGTGGAACTCATCGTGCTCGCCCGTTTCATGCAGATCGTGCCCAACGATTTCTGCACCGACTACGCCGGCCGCATCATCAACATTCACCACAGTTTCCTGCCCGCCTTCATCGGCGCGAATCCTTACAAACAGGCTTACGAGCGCGGTGTAAAACTCATTGGAGCCACCTGTCATTATGTTACTGGCGATCTGGATGCTGGACCGATCATCGAACAGGAAGTGGACCGCGTGCACCATTTCCACACGCCGAACGACCTCGTCCGCCTCGGCCGCCACTGCGAGCGCATTGCCATCGCCAAGGGAATCCGCTTCCACGTCCACGACCGCACCATCATCGACGGCCACCGCGCGATTGTTTTCCCGGATTAAACGGAACTGGAGGCTTTACAAACCCTCTGCGCCCGTCCAATTTCCCGCCTCTTCAAGGAGAGGTGGTCGAGTGGTCTATGGCACCTGATTCGAAATCAGACGTAGTGTAACAGCTACCGTGGGTTCAAATCCCACCCTCTCCGCCATTGCCTTTACAAGTCGTTCAAGATGCAGTATTCCCTGT
>JBDTNJ010000055.1:0-8890 GCA_039933825.1 Luteolibacter sp. | reverse complement strand
ATTCGACCCCTTTCCCTTTAATTTCCTCACGTTAACCGTGTCGTTGGAGGCCATCTTTCTATCAACCTTCATCCTCATTTCCGAAAATACGCGGAGCCGCAACGACGATCGGCGCAACCACCTCGATCTGCAAATCAATCTGCTCGCCGAGCAGGAAAACACGAAAATGCTCAGGCTGCTTCACCAGATCGGGCTCAAGGTCGGGATTGACTGCGAGGATGAACTGCTCGTGGCCTTGGAAGAGAATATCCATCCTAAAAAGCTCATGGAGCAGATCGAAGCTTTGCAGTCGGAGGAAGCGAAGTCGGAGCCTCATTGATCTGGAACTTCGCTTGCCTGACCCTTCCCGGAAAATAACTTAGGGGAAGCAAAGTCAATCCGTAAGCCCGGCTTTTTGGATGCCGGATTCAGGAAACTCCCTGTTTTTTGCGCCACCCCAGCGGCGGTGATGCGGACCAGCTCGGATTCATTGAGCCCGCTACATTCCTAACCAAAATGTCGGCGTCTGCTTGTGGGGCGGAGAGCGGTGTAATGGTTAGCTTGACTCCCCTCGATTAGCCGCCCATTATCCACTCGATTTTAGATCGCGGCATTTTTAATTTAGCCACTGCTTGGCCAGGCTACGGGGTTCACATATAAACATGAAACGTAAGCCGACTATTATAGGCGCTGCGGATGCCGAGTTGACGCTGCACAAATTGCAGGCCCAACAGATCGTACTGGAAACGCGAAACACCGAACTCCAAGAAGCCAAGCAGCGGTTGGAATCGCTACTAGAAAAATACACCGACCTTTACGACTTCACGCCAGTGAGCTATTTTTCGCTGGATAAAAATAGCGTGATTTTGGAGGTGAACTCCACTGGCGCTGCGTTACTCGGTGCTGATCGAAGCGAGCTCATCCAAGCACCCTTCTACCGCTTTGTAACTCCAGCGGGCCAGCCGGACTTTCGAGACTTCCTGAAACGCGCCTTCGCCGGAAACGGTGAGGAAGGCTGCGATCTCGCCCTCGTCAAACAGGATGGCGCCACTTTCTGGGCGCGCTTTCGCGGCACTGCTGCCATTTCTGCACAGGGCGGAGAACCATGGTGCCGGGTGTCCGTAGCGAACCTAACTGTTTTCCGGCAGTCAGAGGCAGCGCTGCGCGAAAGCCAAATGCACGTGCGACTGGCGACTGAAGCGACCGGAGTAGGCATCTGGGAATGGAACGTGCTCACGGGCACGATCCTCTGGGATTCGCAGATGTTCCACATCTACGGCGTCGCACCGACGCCGAGTGGCATCGTGCAATATACTGATTGGAGCACCGCGGTGATGCCTGAGGAATTTTCAGAAACTGAGCGCATCCTACACGACACCGTCCGCCGCTGCGGGCAGAGCCGTCGTGAATTCCGCATTCGTCGGCGCGATGACGGTGAGGTCCGCGATATTGAGTCCGTGGAAACGGTGCGCACCAACGATCAAGGAGAGGCCGAGTGGGTAATAGGCACCAATCTTGACGTCACCGAGCGCAAGCAGGCGGAGACGAAAGAACGGGAAAACCAAGAGCAATTCCAGACCCTGGCCGAAGCGATGCCGCAACTCGCCTGGATGGCGCAGCCCGATGGATTCATCACTTGGTATAACCAGCGCTGGTTCGATTACACTGGAACCACGCCGCAGCAGATGGAGGGTTGGGGCTGGCAGACTGTGCATGACCCCGAGGCGCTGCCGAAGGTGCTCGAGCGATGGAAAGCGTCCATCGCTACCGCACAGCCATTCGAAATGGTTTTCCCGTTGCGCCGCGCCGATGGCGTGTTTCGCTCGTTTCTGACACGCGTGGTGCCGCTGAAAGACGCGCGAGGACGCGTCCTCCAATGGTTCGGCACCAACACGGATGTGCACGATTTGAAGCAGGCGGAGGAAACCAGCGCCCGCCTAGCGGCCATCGTCCAATCCTCGGATCACGCCATCATTGGCAAAGACCTCAACGGCATCATTACCAGTTGGAATCACGGGGCGGAGCGCTTGTTTGGCTACACAGAGAAGGAAGCGATCGGTCAGTCCATCACGATGCTTATTCCTGACGACCTGCCGGAAGAAGAGGCGGGCATTCTGCATACGCTGCGGCGCGGAAACCCGATCAATCATTACGAAACGAAGCGTCGCCGCAAGGACGGCACGATCGTGGAAGTTTCCCTAACTGTTTCTCCCATTCGGAATGCGAGCGGCGAGATTGTGGGAGCATCGAAAATCGCCCGCGACATCACAGAGCGCAAACGTATGGAGCAGGAACTTCTAACCAGCAGCGCGGAACTGAAAATTACCAACGAGCAACTCGCCGCGATGAGCGCACAAATCCAGGCGAAGAATGACGAGCTCGAACGCCGAGTCGCCGAGCGCACCGCCCGGCTGCAGGCGCTTGCCGGCGAGTTGACCCAGGCAGAAGAGCGTGAGCGTCGGCGGATTGCGCAGCTTCTTCACGATGAACTGCAACAACTCCTTATCGCAGCGAAGATCCATCTGGAAATCGTGTGCAAACTTGGAGCCCCGCAGTCGAGTGTTGAGGTGCTGCAGCGTCTCGCAGAGTTGATTAACGAATCAAATGACGTGGCCAGGAGTTTGAGCCATGAATTAAGTCCGGTCGCGCTGCAACAAGGAGATCTACCGCGCGCGCTGAAATGGCTCGCGGGATGGATGGAACAGAACCACGGCCTAACGGTTCGCATCTTGGCAGATTCCACCGCAGGTCCAGTTGAGGGTCATGTGAAGGTCTGGCTCTATCAATCGGTGCGTGAGCTTCTTGTAAACGTGGTCAAACACGCGGGGATCAAACGCGCCCAAGTGCGACTCAGCGGCACACCGGCCGGTCAGCTTGAAATCCTCGTGAGCGACAGGGGCAAGGGCTTTGATCCCACATGCATTTGGACGCGTCTTGAAACGAGTTCCGGGTTCGGTTTGTTCAGCATCCGCGAACGGCTGCATTTGATGGGCGGACGCATGAGCGTGGAGAGTTCCCCGAACTGTGGCAGCCGCTTCCGTTTGGTTGTGCCCCTACAAAAAGCGACTCAGCCTTTGTCCAAAACACCGGAGAGTAGTCAAAGCGGACATTGATGTGGCGGAGTTTCGCGCGGGGACTTCGAGTGGTTTCGGACAGCTTATTCATCTAACGGGTTTATAGTGTCGGCGATGCGCATAGGGCAGCGAATCCGTCACGCTTTCCCCGGTTGTGCCAGTTCACTACGCGGCGACCCACAGCGGAGGAATGCTTGAAACTTCGTGCTACGGGGGAAATGCTGTGTGCGTGTCCGATTCATTTCCTAAACCGCCGCCGGGAATCGCCTTGTTTGATCTTGATGGTACGTTGATCGCATGGGATTGCCAGTTGCTGTTCCGGCATTTCGTGCTGCGCCGGGAACCTTGGCGGGTGATGTTTCTGCCTGTTTTCCTGATATTCGTGCCGCTGATAGGCTTGCTGGGAGCCGAAGGAATGAAGCGGGTATTTCTATGCTATTTGTGGAAAATGGATCCTGTAACGCTTGCGGAATATTCCCGTGAGTTCGCTGCGGCTGTGATGCCCGCGATCTATCCGGAGCTGCGTGGAAGGCTGGAGAGGCACCGGCAGGAGGGTCACTTGTTGATTCTGGCGTCTGCGAGTCCGGAGTTTTACGTGGCGGAAATCGGGCGGGAGCTGGGGTTTGATCTGACGCTGGGGACGCCGGTGGAGTTCGGTTACTTTTTTCCGGATTTGGATAATCATAAAGGGTCGGCGAAGGTGACGAGGCTTCTTGAGATGTTGCCGGCGTCTTATTTTGAGGGCGGCAAGCTCATCCGATGCCACGGTTACACGGACAGCCGTGCGGATTTGCCGATGCTGGCGCTTTGTGAAGAAGCGACGGTGGTGAATCCCTCGCCCGACCTCACCGCGTTGGCGGAGGAATCCGGCTGGGAGATCGTGCGGCCGGTGAGACCATGGAAGACGCGGGCGGGCTTTGCGATCCGGGCGCTGATGCTTCTGCTGGGAATCGGAGAGGATCCGGGTGGGGTTTATGGAACACTACGCGGAGACGAGTGAATCAGGCTACCGGTTTGTCTTTAAATGGATAGCGGGTCACTCGAGCTCGATTTTAAAAAAGTCGCGCATGACTTCGCGGTAAACGTCGCGCTTGAAGACGGGCAGCCAATCGAGCTCGAATTCTTCTGGTGGGATCCAGCGATAAGCCCGGAATTCCGGTTGTTTTTGTTTCACATTCACCTGCGGCGCACCCGGTTTCAGGTGGCAGAGAAAGTAGGTTTGCTCCTGGCCGTGACTGCCGTGTTTGCGAAGTTTTTTCCAGCGGGCGTGCTCTGGATAGAGGTAACGGTAGCCCTCGCGGCGATCGACGATTTCATAGTGTTTCGCCTCTAGGCCGATCTCCTCACGCACTTCCCGGTAGAGCGCTTGTTCGAGAGATTCGCCCACATCAACTCCGCCCTGCGGAAATTGCCACGCCCCCGGGATGGTCCAGCGTTCGCAAATCAGCAGGTTGCCTTCCTCGTTCACCACCAGGGCGGCGACATTGGGTCGGTATCTAACCACGACGAAAGAATGCATTTTAGACCATCACCTGACAATACTTAACTTATCCGAATCTTTTTGGCTGATGCTGGCCAAGCGGGCGAAAGTGTGTCAGGGTCACGCCTATGTGTAAAAAGCCTTTGCTCGCCCTGCTCTCCAGCTTCCTTATTTTCTCGGTGATGCTGCATGCTCAGGATCAAACGGGCACCGATGCAACCCCGACCGCGATTAAGGGCGACTCCGCTGGGCCCAACCGCTTTTGGCAAGCAACACTCGCTGGCGGTCACTATATGATCGCCCTCGACAGAATCACCTCCATCAGCCGCCACAAATACGTGCTCGATGGTTCCCTAATTGTCGATGAAGTCACCATCGACTCGGTCGGCCAAGCGCTCGCCCGGTTTTATTTCATCCGGCCAATCACCGATGCCATGGATTCTAACGTAGCAACACAGCTTGCGGACCAAGGGAAGGAATTAATCGACAAGGTCGCCAAGCGGGGCGGTACGGAAGTGCAGAATATGGTGGTGAAAAAGTATCCGGAGACCACTCATGCCAAGAGCATCGAGTATCGCCTGCTCACCGAGGGCGAGCTCGGCAGCCTTTACGACAGTGTGCGCAATTCTTGGGAATCCGGTAAGGGGAGGAAATTCTCCACGAGCGCGAAGTGAGATTTCAGGGGCGGATTTCCACGCTCAAGGTGATCTTTTCGGCTTTTGGGGCGGTGAGGACGATGGCATGGAACCCACGATTTTGATTTTCAGCGGCAGTGGGTGGTTTAGCGTCCGTGATGCTCCAATGTCCGGCGCTGGAAATTTTACGCAGTGTGATTTGTTGTCCGTCTTTTTTCAGGATCACATCATCGCCTTTGATCTGAGGATCGGCATCAGTGAAAGCGCGCCAGCAGACCGGGCCTGATGGATCGGTGATTTCGTCCTCGATCCGGGTGGCGCCGGATTGTGCATCGAAGTGGGCAAGCCGGGTGACTTTTCCTGCGGTTCGGGCATACGCATCGGTAAGGTCGAAGGCGGCTTCATAGAAATTTCCACGAATCGTGGAACGGGTGAGGTGGCAGGGTTCGGATTTGGGGTTCTGGAGTTTGCCGTCGATTTCGAGCGTGTTGTGTGAGCGGTTTTGCAGGCGGTAGTAGGTCCAGCGTTTGTCGCCGAAATAGCCGGGGAGATTGTAGTTTTCGCTGCCCAGATCGTTGATCCAGCGAATGCCATGGGCGTCATAAACGAAAGATCCGACGTCCATGTGACCATGACTGGCGGCGGGTGTGCCGCCCTTGATTGCGAGATACGCCGAGTCGTTCGTCCAGCCGTTGCGAAATAGCGCCATCGACTGCTCACCGCCAAAAACCGCTGCGTTTTGCGCCACGCCAGGCTCGGGAAGTTCAGGCAGCCACAGGATCAGAAGTGGAGCCCACTGCCCAATGGTAATCTGGCCTTTTCCCTCGTCGAAAGCGTGGTCAAACAAACTGCGGATGTACCTGGCTTGAGCAGCGTTTTTGTATTGCCTGGCGAGCCAGCATTGTGCGGGGGAGGGGGTTGCGCGGCTCGCATGGGAGTCTGCAAAATTGAACGTCAGGCGGTTGGGACTGGTAAGATGCATCATGGCATCGCCTGCTTTTTCCAAAATCGGATCATCCGCCACCGGCCGATCCAAGGCGGCAGTGGCGGCGAGAAACATGACGTGATAGTTCGTCCCGTATTGCCAGTATCCGGGCCCTTCGGGATACATTCCATCGGGTTGATAGAATTTTCCACAGCCCTTGATGAGCTCGATGCCGTGGGTGAACAACGGGCCGGCGAGCTCGGGATTTACGTCTGCCACAGCAGCAGCGGCGATGGCAATTCCCCCGCCGCAGACTTGGGACCAGTTGTTATGAGGTTTCGACCACCAATCGCCTTTATCATAGACGGATTTGGCGGGCTTGAGGGCCTTTTCGATGAGCGCGGTCTCGCACATCGTCCGCTGCGCCGGTGTCAGTGTGGGATAGAGCCAGTCGTATCCGGTCGCCACGGCGGTGGCCATTTCTGCGGTATCGAGGAAATGACTGGGGTTCCAATCCTTCAGGGCACATGCCGCTTCAAGCTCGGCGATGGTTCTCTGCCGGTAGGTTTCCCCGCCGCCCATGCGCCAAGCCCAAGCGGTGAGCATGACATTGTGAAAAGCCAGGCGCGACTCGGCGAGCAGGCGTTTGCCATCCGGAATTTCGTAGCGGCAGGTCCGGGCCTTCAGAACCTTCTCTGCATCCGCCATGATGGCTGCCTGTAGCTTAGAGGCCAAGGGGTCAACCGCCAGCCGCTGGCGCACAGCGGATTCCATGGTTTTCGGAAACCAGAGCCGTGGATGGGGTTTTTCCGAAAAGTCACCCGCGGCCGTGATCGCGAGGCATGCCAGCCAGATGCCGCTTGTTTTGGAAATTCCCGTCATTCCTGAGATACGCGGTATTTTGCAGCGTTCATACGGAAACGGGCTTGGCCAAGACCGATGCTTGAAATGGGGCTGGAAGGGCCGTAGTGATGCGCATCCCGCGCGCATTCGCCGGTGATTTCCAGACCAACGCCAATGAGTTCGTTCGAAACCAAAGTGAAAGAAGCCCTCGCGAATCCGCAGAACCAGGGGGAAATCCAGGATGCGGACGCAGTCGGCACCGTCGGCTCGCCCGAGTGCGGGGATATGCTGCGGATGTGGCTGAAATTCACCGAAAAGGACGGCAAGCGCGTGATCGACCGTGCGTCATTCCAAGCGTTCGGCTGTCAAACGGCGATCGCCGTCGCATCCATGGCCACCGAACTCCTGCGCGGAAAAACCGCTGAGGAGGCCAAGCACCTCAGCGCCCAGGACCTCACCGGCGATCTCGGCCCGCTGCCACCGATGAAAATCCATTGCGGCCAACTCGTCGAAGGCGCATTGCGAAACGCCCTCGACAATGATGCCGCCCCCTCCCCGGCATCGGCAGTGGCGGCTGGTTCCATGGCCCCAACCCTAGCATCCGCCCTGCATCCCAAGCCCAGCGGCAAACTCCGGATCGTGCCGCTTGATTGATCGTGCCGCTTCGCACGAAACTTTATTTCCCGAACATGATAAAGAATGCCTGTTCGGTCCGTTTGAAAGAATCCCCATCTCACATCCGTGTTAGAACTCCAGGAAGTCAGCTTCACCATCCGTAAAGACGGCGAGGAAATCCCGCTCGTTGACCGGGTCTCCATACGCGTCCCAAAAGGACATTTCATGGCCATCGTCGGGCCCTCCGGTTGCGGAAAAACCACGCTGCTCAAGACCATCGCCGGGCTCAACCCGGAATCCGCCGGTGCGCTCTTCTGGGATGGTCGCGATTTGTCGAAAGAAGGTGATTTCTCACCCTCTGAAATCGGTTACGTGCCACAGTTCTCCATCGCCTACGATCCCCTAACGGTCGATGAGTCGGTGGAAGCCGCGACCCGCCTGCGGGTCCGCTCGGCCAGCCTTGCGGAGCTGGATCACAGGATCGACCGGGTGCTCGAAGAAACCGGCCTTAGCCCGATCAGTGACCGCCAAGTGAAAGTGTTATCCGGCGGACAGAAGCGCAGGCTCGGCCTCGCGATGGAGCTTGTTTCCGACCCGAAACTTCTGCTGTGTGATGAGGTCACTTCCGGCCTTGATCCACGATCGGAGCGGGAAATCGTCCGGCTCCTGCACGATCTATCAAGGAAAGACGGACGGATTGTCCTATCGGTCACCCACTCGTTATCCCACCTGGAACTTTACGATTCCATTCTCGTCCTGCACGAAGGCCGTGTCGCGTTTCACGGACCACCGGAACAGCTGACGCACTACTTTTCGGTCGGTGACACCGAAGAGGTCTATCCACGTTTGGCATCCCAGCCGTCCGAGCGATGGCACAGCTCCTGGCAGAAACACCGCGAGTCCTATCAAAAAATGATGGACAAGAGCCGTGCGCTCCACATTGCCAGCGGAGATCTGCAATTGCCGGCCTCCGTAGCGGAGGAAACGGATCAGGCGAACGGGGAGGCACTCCGCTTGCCCGGCTTTTTCAACCAATTCGCCACCCTGCTTTCCCGCCGCTGGCGGATCTTTTTCCGTGATCGCGGGCAGGTGTTTTTACAACTCGCGATTATCGTTTGCTTTCCCATTCTTGTGACCATCTTCAGCGACAAGGCATCGGGAAACATCCGCCGATACTCAGACACCCGCTCCACAGACTTCGTGGCTGAAATCCAGGAACAACAAAGCGTGCGTTCGGATCAGGCCAAGGTCGGCTCGGCGGTGTCCGGTATCATCATGTTCCAAGTGGTGCTGCTCTCGCTGATGGGCTCGAACAATTCCGCCCGTGAAATCGCCGGTG
>JBDTNJ010000054.1:0-7044 GCA_039933825.1 Luteolibacter sp. | reverse complement strand
TCATCATCACCGGCGCGTTTTCGTTGCGTGCGCTGCACCTTGCATTTTTTCCGGTAAGGAAACCATCGGATGGGGCTGCGCCACCGCTTCCACCTCTCACCTGGCCGGAAATTTCCGCCATCTCGTTGCTGCTCACCGTCTCGCTTTCTATCGGAGTCTATCCAAAACCTTGGGTGACTCTGATTGATGACGGTTTGCGCGCTCCCTTGTTCCAATCGATCCTTTCCCCGCCGTGAATTTCTCCACGTTAATCATCCAATTGTTGCCGGAGGCCGTGCTGGTGATCACCGCTCTACTATTGCTCGGCGTCGCGGTGGCCTTCGAGTCGAAGACGCGGAAAACATTCCCCGTGCCCACCGCCATCGCGATTAGCACCCTTGGCATCCTGCTCGCACTGGTGGCTTTGGCTATCATGCCGCGCGCGGTGGATTCCGGAAGCCCGCTCGTTGCGATGGATCCGCTGGCGCGCTTGTTCAAAGGCGTGGTGCTAGGTCTTGGTTTGTTAGCGATATGGTTGCCGCCTGCCCGGCGCGAGATCCCGCAGGTCGGTGAGTTTTACGCGCTGCTGATGTTTGCACTAACTGGATTGGTCATTGCCACCGGCACCAATCATTTGCTGTTCCTGTTCGTCGCGCTGGAACTCGCCAGTCTCTCGCTCTATCTGCTCGCCGGCTTTCCGCGCACGGCACGCGCGGCGGAGGCAGCGATGAAATATTTCCTGTTCGGCGGAGTGTCAGCGGCATTCATGCTGTTCGGGCTGAGTTTCCTCTATGGCTTCTCGCACAGCGCCACGCTCACCGGCATTGCGGCCTCGCTGACGGTGGGGCCGCCGCCCGTGCTTGCCATCACCGGGCTGTTGCTGGTGCTGGTGGGGCTGGCTTTCAAATTGGCCGCCGCGCCATTCCATTATTGGGCACCCGATGTCTATCAAGGCGCGCCTGCCACCAGCGTGGCTCTGGTGGCCGCAGCCTCGAAGGCAGTGGGATTGGTCGTTCTCGTCCGCCTGTTGCTGATCGGCTTCCACGCCGCCAGCGGTTCCGCAGGGTGGGGGAACATGCTGCCGGGCTGGTCGATGTGGCTGGCGGCGCTCGCGGCCGTTTCCATGGTTTTTGGAAATCTGTTGGCAATCGCGCAAAGGAGCGTCCGCCGCTTGCTCGCCTACTCCGCCGTTGCCAACACCGGCTACCTGCTGGTCGCGATCGCTGCTAACGGCCCGTCCGCCGCCGCTGCCGCCTTGTTTTACGTGGTCGTCTATGGGCTGGCCACGCTCGGTGCGTTGGCGGTAACCGCAGCCGTCGAGCGTGATCGTGAAAACGACAGCCCGGCCTCATTCGCCGGGCTCATCCACCGCTCACCCTTTCAAGCCGTGGCTCTGCTCATATTCCTGACCTCGTTGGCGGGAATTCCACCGCTCGCCGGATTCTTCGGAAAATTCGCGCTCTTCAGCAACGCGATGGCCGCCACTGCTAACAGCGAAAAAGCCGGCCTCGTCTGGTTGGTCGGTCTGGCCGCCGCCATGAGTGCGGTATCGCTTTATTATTACCTATCCGTCCTGAAACAGGCCTTCGTGAAAAACGTCCCGGAAGGTGAACATTCGCACGCATCGCCCGTCTTGTCGCTGTCGCACGCTTTGGCCATCGGCCTGCCGGCCATGCTGCTCGTCATTTTAGGCCTCTATCCATCGCTGCTGCTTGGGCCGATCACCCGCGCCTTGCTGGACACGCTTGCTCTCCGCTGACGGATAGATCACTTGCCATACTGCTCCATGATCCGGCGCACGGCGGTGGCGGCGGGGAGTGTTTGTGCTGCGACTTGTGCTTCCATTTCCGGCAACAGTTGTTTCACGCTTCCGTCGCGGAAAAACCGGTGCCGGAGCTCCTCCTGGATCATTGCGTGCATCCATTCGATCGACTGGTGTTTACGGCGGGCGGCGAAGGCCCCGGACTCACGGGTGAGGCTGGAGAACTTTTCGATTGTTTCCCACAGCGCGGCAAGTGATTCGGGTATGAACGCGGAACAGGTGGTGCAGCGGGTTTTCCAGCCGGGCGTGGCGGGCTGGAGGAAATGGAGCACGCGGCTGTATTCCGCACCCGCGAGTCTAGCGCGCTGCTGGTTGTCTCCATCCGCCTTGTTGACTGCTAACAAATCAGCGATCTCGATTACGCCCTTTTTCATTCCTTGCAGTTCATCACCCGCTCCGGCGATCATCATGAGGAGGAAAAAATCCACCATTGAGCGGACGGTGATCTCGTTCTGGCCGACGCCGACGGTTTCGACGAGAATCACATCAAAACCCGCCGCCTCGCATAGCAGCATTGTCTCTCTGCTTTTGCGGCCCACTCCGCCGAGCGATCCTGCGGAAGGCGAGGGGCGAATGTAGGCGTTCTTTTCCCTAACGAGATTCTGCATACGCGTCTTGTCGCCCAGAATGCTGCCGCCGTTGACGCTGCTGCTAGGGTCCACAGCAAGCACGGCGACGCGATGGCCCATTTCGCAGAGCTGGCACCCGAGCGCCTCGATGAGCGTGCTTTTCCCCGCACCGGGCACGCCGGTGATGCCGACACGAATCGAGTTTCCGGTTCTCGGCAGCACGCGGGTGAGAAGTTCCTGTGCGAGTGCCTCGTGTTCCGGCAGGTTGCTTTCCACGAGCGTGATTGCGCGGGAAAGGATTCCCACATCGGTGCCGAGAATACCTTGCTCATATTCATCGAGCGAAAGCTTGCGGCGTTTGGAAGGCTTGTGTTCCACGTCTGTGGAGTCTGGAGAAATCCCTGCCATCACGCGACTCGCAAAATGCGGATCGTTCTCTGAGCCTTCCGGCACCCAGTCAGGAATATGATGGGATGGGTCGTTGCCGGGTGCCGTCGTCATGACTTTGTAGAAATAGAGCGGATCATGCCGTTTTGCCAATGCATATCCCAGCGTCTTTCCTGCCTCGTTTATTGTCACTGGAAAAATCCAGCGATCGTGGCAATGTCGCCACATGCCCGACCCCACGCCAATTCTCGAAGCCGACCGACTCGTCAAAACATTTGGCGATTCCACCGCGCTCGATGGGCTTTCTTTTAAAGTGGCCACGGGAGAATCGCTCGGTCTGCTGGGTGTGAACGGTGCGGGAAAGACCACGGCGATGAATCTGCTGCTAGGTCTCACCACTCCCACGTCAGGCACGATCCGCATTTTCGGCAAGGATCTCTGGAAGCACAGGATCGAGATTCTCAAGCAGGTCAATTTTTCTTCCGCCTACACCAGCCTGCCGTCCAATCTGCTCGCTTTGCAGAACCTGAATGTCTTTGCCCGGCTTTATGGGGTCCGGCGCCCAAAGCAGAAGATCGATGAATTGCTAGAGGTGCTCGAAATCACCCACCTGAGGAAATCCGTGACTGGAAAGCTCTCCGCTGGCGAGTCCACCCGGGTGAATCTCGCCAAGGCGCTGCTCAACGAACCGCGCCTGCTTCTGCTGGACGAGCCTACCGCCTCGCTCGATCCCGACATCGCCGACCGCGTGCGCAAACTGCTCCGTAAACTCCAATCGGAAAAGGGGCTTTCAATCCTCTACACCTCGCATAACATGCGTGATATCGAGGAAGTCTGCGACCGCCTCATCTTTCTTCATGGCGGCAAGGTGCTTGCGGAAGGCACACCGGGTGAAGTCCACGAACGCTTCCACCGCTCCTCGCTGGAGGATCTTTTCATCGGCGTGGCACGTGGTGAGATTGCTGCGATCGGACTCAAGTCTGGGGAGAAGCTGATGGTCGAGAGTTGATAACTGATGATTTGAGAAAGATGAAGACTCAAATTCCACTTGACCCACCCTCATCGACACCATGCCAGCATGAAGAGCTTTTGACCACGAATTTAACGGACTTTCACGAATCAGAAATTAGATCGGGATTTGGTAAATCTTCATCTTCTACCTAACCATCAATCATCAACTCCCCAATGCCCTTCTCCTTCCACACTGTCAGCGCACTCGTTCTGCGGTATATCTATCTTTACACGCGGAATCCCGTGCGCTTCGTGGAGCTGATTTTTTGGCCGCTGGTGGATCTGCTAATGTGGGGTTTCCTCACGATCTATCTGCAAAAGCAGGGGGCCGGACAGTTTCCCACTACCATCACCTATCTGATCGGCGGGATGATCCTGTGGGACGTGCTTTTCCGTTCCCAACAGGGAGTGGCAATTTCATTCCTGGAGGATGTCTGGACGCGGAATTTATTGAACGTGTTCGTCGCACCGGTGCGCACCAGCGAATACGTCGGCGCGACCTGCGTGGTCGGTGTGCTGCGGGTGCTGGTGACGCTGATCGTACTGACGGTGGTGGCGGCGCTGGCCTATCAATTCCATATCACCGACCTAGGCCTGGGGCTACTGCCGTTTCTTGGGAACCTGATTGTCTTCGGCTGGTTCCTCGGTATGATCTCCACCGCGCTCATCATGCGCTGGGGGCAAGCGGCTGAGAGTCTGGCTTGGGCCGTGCCGTTTTTCATTCAGCCGCTGGCAGCTGTTTTCTATCCGGTGTCGGTGCTGCCGTCCTGGCTGCAACCCATCGCCATGGCGCTGCCTTGCACGCATGTGTTCGAGGGCATGCGCAGCGTGCTGGCAGGGCACCCGGTGCCGTGGGGGAATGTTCAGTCTGCCGTGGTTCTCAACTTGCTCTGGGGAGCCGTCGCTGGGATTTTCTTCGCCGCCAACCTCCGCCATGTTAGGAAAACCGGACTCCTTGTGAAAGTGGCGACGCAGTGAGGACTCTGAGGACCCGACAGTCCCGGCTCGTTCATGTGTGAGAAGGTTCAACAGTGCCGAGGCCGCCTGAAGCCGCGCTCAAGCTCTTGAAATGATTCCAAGAATGTCGTAGAATCGGAAAACCTTGAAAGAAATTGAAAATATTCCTGTATCCCCAATTGAACACGAATGAAATCCATGCGCGGCCGACCATATTCAATCCTTTTAATCCAAGCCCTCTGAAATCCGCATGAACCATCGTCGCCAATTCATCAAAACCCTCGGTGGGACCGCAGGGTTGATCGCACTTCCTAATATCTTCACCGGCTCATTGTTTGCCGCCACTTCACCGAATAAACGCATCCAGGTTGCGCAGATCGGCTGTGGCCGGATGGGCCTTGATGACATGGACAACGTGCTCAAAGTACCGATGGCACGGGTGGTCGCCGTTTGTGATCTTGATTCGAAGCGCGCAGCTGAGGGCAAACGAAGGATCGAGGGATTCTACAAGAAGAAGGGCGAGACCACGGTTGAAGTCAAAGTTTACAGCGACTATCGCGAGCTACTGGCAAATCAGGAAATTGATGCGGTCGTTGTCAGTACTCCGGACCACTGGCATGGTCTTGTTGCAGTGGAAGCCGCTATCGCGGGCAAACATATCTATTGTCAAAAACCTCTCACCTATAACATCGCCGAAGCCATTGCGCTCCGCACCGTGGTGAAGGCAAAAAAGGTGATTCTGCAAGTGGGTTCCCAGCAGCGCTCGGAGCATCCTTTCTCGGCTTTCCGGCCAGCCAGCGAAGCGGTTTTGAATGGGCGTATCGGAAAGTTGAAGACGATCAAGATCGGCATCGGATTGGATAAGGCCAGCGGAAAAGCTCCGGCAGCGATGCCCGTGCCCGCGAATTTCAACTACGAGCGCTGGCTCGGCCCCGCGCCCCAACAGGATTACATGGAAGGCCGTTGCCACCCCCAGAATAGTTTTTCCGGGCGCCCGGGCTGGATCACCACGGAAGATTTCGGGCTCGGCATGATCACGAACTGGGGGGCACACCATATCGACATCGCTCAATGGGCGATGGGGCAAGAGTTAGGTGGGCCGTCGATGATCGATGCAAGGGCTGATTTCATGAGCAATGACCTATGGACCGTGCATCGGCACTATCATGTGGAGATGCTCTATCCGAATGATGTCAGGGTCATCCTCGACGACAAGTTTGAGACCGGTCTGAGATTTGAGGGCGAGGAAGGTTGGGTTTTCTGCACTCGAGGTGCCGCCAAAGTCACCGCAAGTGATGGCAACGCGCCGAACGAAGGCAAAAGCCCGCTTCAGGCCAGCAGCGCGAATCTACTGTCGCCACTTGGCTCAGATGCGAAGCGCTGGCCTGCCAGCAAGGAGCACAAATTCAACTGGATCGAATCCATCATCGCCAATCGTGAACCGATCGCGCCGGTCGATCAGGCCGCCCGCAGCTTGGAAACGTGCGCCGCCGCATGGATCGGCATGAAACTCGGGCGCAAGCTGACCTGGGACGTCTCTACGGAAGCTTTCGTCGGCGATGACGAGGCAAACGCCCTCCGCAGCCGCAAGCCGCGCAGCTTGGATTACGATATCAATGCGGTTATGAAAAAGGCGGGCATCTGATTCCCGCCGCCGCATTCAAATCGCTCCCCCGCGTGCCGAGAGGGAGCGGAAGACGGGCTCCGGAACGTAGCGGCACACCGTTTCTTCCCAGCCGGTCGGTCCGATCAGGCCCTTGATCATATTCGACGAAAGCTCTGCAATATCGCGCGGCGGCATTAGAAAAACCGTGGTGACTTCCGGAGCCATGTCTGCATTGATGTGGCGCATCACGCGTTCGTATTCGTAGTCGTTCGGCGAGCGGATTCCCCGCAGAATGTATTTTGCTCCCATTTTTTTCGCGTAGTCCACCAGGTAGCGGTTGTCAAAATGAGCGATGACCAGGCGCTCGCTTGTTTTGGTTGATGCATGGAGCAGTTCAAGGCGCTCCTTGACCGTGAACGAATAACGTTTTGACGGGTTGTTACCGATTGCGACGATTAAATGGTCAAACATTTCCAGCCCCTGCTCGATCATCCAGAGGTGACCGTTTGTGAGTGGATCAAAGGAACCGGCGTAAACCGCAGTGCGCATGGGGAAAGGCTAATGGTAAAAAGCCGGAACCGGAAACGCAAAATGTGCAATGAAAACAAATCGAACGATTTTTTGACTTCGGGGCGGGTCCTTGATATCAGCCCGTCGCACAAGCGCTCGTAGCTCAGTTGGATAGAGCATCCGCCTTCTAAGCGGACGGTCAC
>JBDTNJ010000053.1:0-1730 GCA_039933825.1 Luteolibacter sp. | reverse complement strand
GCATCGGAATCATGTTGGAATATTCGAAGCCCTGCTTTTTGAAAAACTCCTGGGACTCGGCACTGAGCTTGTCAGTGAGCAAGGTGATCCGCTTGAAATGCTTCTTGTGGGCAAACTCGGTCACGTAATCGAGCAACATTGCCCCATAGCCCTGGCCACGGTGGTCCGGGTCGATCACCACATCTTCCATCAGGATTACGAAACCACCGCAAGCGGTGGAAATGGTGAACAACAGGTTCACCATTCCGAAAATCTGATCCTTGTTTCTAATCACAAAAATGCGGCCGCGGTTCGGTTGTTCGAGGATCAACTGCAGGCCGCGCTCCTGCACAGCACGATCCGGCGAGAAGTCGCCTGATCTCGCGAAAAGGCTCATGACCAGCTCCGTCAGTGCGGGCAAGTCTTCGATCGTCGCCGGTTCCACGACAGGACGATCTTCGCTGTGATCATTTTTTGCTCCGTTCTTTGCCGTTTTCACAGGCGAAACACTGTCAGAATTTTCCGATGATCACATAAAATTCTACCAAGTTTTGAAAAAACCTTTTTCCATCCCGCTACTCCAGCAAATCGGGACGGTTCTTCCCGGTCCTTGCAAGGGATTGCGCCGCTTTCCATGCCTCGATTTTTCCATGATTTCCGGAAATCAGCACGTCCGGCACTGTCAATCCACGAAATTCGATCGGACGGGTGTAAGCGGGCGCCTCCAATCGATTCGGGTCGGAAAACGATTCATCCACTGGCGAACGTTCATCCCCGAGTGCTCCCGGTAAGAGCCGGATCACCGCATCGCAAAGCACTGCCGCCGCCAGCGCGCCGTTGGTAAGAATATAGTCACCGATGGAAATTTCATCATCCACCAAAGCCTCAATCACCCGGTGATCCACGCCTTCGTAGTGACCGCAGAGGATGAGCAAGTGCTCAGCATCAGCGAGTTCCCGGGCGATTGCCTGCTTGAAGGGTTTCCCCTGCGGCGTCATGAGAATCACGCGCGTCGAAGGCCCTCGCAATTCTTCCACGGCGGCGAACAAGGGTTCCGGTTTGAGAAGCATGCCCTGCCCGCCCCCGCACAGGGAGTCATCGACGCGGCGATGCTTATCCACCGACCAATCGCGCAATTGGTGCCCTTTGACCTCCACGATCCCGGCGGCCCGCGCCCGTTGGATGATTGAGTCGCTCAATGGAGCCAGCGCCACTTCGGGAAACAGGGTGACAATATCAATCCGCATGCGGCGACTGTATCCATTACAAACAAAGCGTCACAAACGTTTTTCTCATTGACGATCCCGCATCATAACTATTGGACGCATGCGCACACCCGCACGACTGGTTCCTCCAACCTGCCACGCATGAAAATCATCATCCTCTCCCGGAATCCGCAGCTCTACAGCACCCACGCGCTCGTCACCGCTGCTGAGTCGCGCGGCCACGAAGTCCGCGTGGTCGATTACCTCCGCTGCTACATGAACATCACCTCGCGCAAGCCTCGCATCTACGTGGATGGCGAGCAGTTGGTGGCAGATGCGATCATCCCGCGAATCGCCGCACGACATACGTTTTACGGCAATGCCGTGGTCCGGCAGTTTGAGATGATGAATGTGTTCACTCTCAACGAGTCCGTCGCCATCGCCCGTTCGCGCGATAAACTTCGTTCGCTCCAAATTCTAGCAAAGCGGGGCATCGGCCTTCCGGTCACCGGCTTCGCCCACCACACCGAGGCAACCGGTGAGCTG
>JBDTNJ010000052.1:0-8570 GCA_039933825.1 Luteolibacter sp. | reverse complement strand
CCTGGAAGTGCTTGGAAAGTAGGTCCTGCCATGGGCGGGCGGCGAGGATGCACGCCGTTTCCAGCATTTCAAGGTTCTATTGCCACAGCTTTGCACCCCGCTCCTGAGTCATTTATCGTTGGCGCAATACTTGAGGTCAAACGGCGGCTTTTTGCAGCAGGCGGAGTTTTTCAAGAGCCTCGCCGCCCGCGATCATTTCAAGGGCGATATCGATTCCGTCGCCCATGTCGTCGGCAAGGCCGGCACAGGCGATGGCAGCCCCGGCGTTCATGGTGACCATATCCCTCTTGGGCCCGGTTTCCTTACCTGCCAGGATGGCCTCGAGGATTGCGGCGTTCACTTTGGCATCGCCGCCTTGGAGCTCAGAGACCTCGGCGTGTTTCAGGCCGAAATCACGCGGACGGACTTCCTCATCCTCCATGTCCTGATAAATACCGGATTTGAAAATGCGGGTAGAGCCCATCAGACTCACCTCATCCACCGAGCGGCCGTCGCCAGTGGTCCCATGGACGACCCAAGCACTATCGCGTCCCAAGCGCTGGAGGATTTCCGCAAATGCCGGGCAAAGATCACGGTTGAACACGCCGACGAGCTGGCACTGCGGGCGAGCCGGATTCAGCAATGGGCCGATGAGGTTGAAGATCGTTTTCACCCCACGGGCAGCAAGAGCTTTTCTTACTCCGGCGACCGCCTTGAACGCCGGGTGATAGATCGGCGCGAACATGAACCCTATGCCTGCCTTTTCCACGCAACGGCGGAAGTCATCGGCAGGTAGATCGATGCGAATACCCAGTGCTTCGAGAACATCCGCACCGCCACTTTTCGAGGTGATGCCACGGTTTCCGTGTTTTACCACAACCGCTCCCGCAGCAGCGGCGATGAACATGGCGGTGGTGGAAACGTTGAACAAATCAAGTTGATCACCACCGGTCCCACAAACGTCCAGCGTAGGGCCCTCGAGATCGAGAAGACCGAGGTGGGGATCGACGGAGTGCTCAAGAAACGCTTCGACAAACCCGGCGATTTCAGCAGGAGTCTCGCCCTTGATAGAGAGAGCCTCCAGCAGACGCGCTTTTTTTTCATCCGTCGCCGCCGGGTTCAGCAGAAGCGCCGCCGTCACCTCCACCTCGCGCGGCGAGAGTTCCTGTTTCTCTTCAAGGTGATGAATCAAAGCATCCATGGCAGAATGCTATCTTTTTTTGATGCGCAGAGCCAGAACGAACGATCGAAAGTCGAACATCAGGGATTTGCAAATTCGCCTTGCGATCTTCAATTTTGAACCCGGATCAGCCTCGCCGCCGCTCAAGCAGGACCAGCATCATAAACGAGAGGAAAAGATTCAATTCCTCGCGAGGACTCAGATTCCCCAGCTTTTCGATTTGAAAACGCCCCTCCCAAAACGCGGGTTGCTTGGTGATCCGCATCGCCGGGCTACCGTCGTTGCGGCTGGCGAGGTAACTCGGGTGGAAAAAGTAACCACTGAACATCCCGAGGATCGGAATTTCTCCGAGCAGCGAGTCCAGCACCTTCGTCCAGGGATTTTCCTCATGAATGGAAAAATCCGGTGTATCGTCGCCGGGATTGAAGGTTTCGTAATGCGCTTTCCAGATCGAGCGCCACCCCCTGCGACCGACGCTGCCGATCTCTCCACCGGCCGTATCCGTGGAAAAATAACGCGCGGACCAATCGATCACCTTGTTCGCCTTGATCTCGGCGAGTCGCGTGCCTTGGGATTTATCGGTCCAGATTTCCACGTGCTCGCGGAATTTGAACATTTTTTGTTTGGTGTAGAGCACCGTGCGACCCGTGGCATCGGTGACAGTCGCTTGGCTTGCAAGCGCGAGAATCTTGAACGAGAGAGTCAGCGGATATTGAATTCCTTGAAGCTGGCGGGAAATATCATCGGTCGCCGGATAGCTGGGAATCACAGGCGGAGCGTAGGGATTCGGGGTGTTCATCGGCGGATGCTAGGCGGGCTAACGGGGGATGGCAAGCGTCCGCTCATTTCACCGCATCCAGCCGTCCCGCCGCATATGCTTGGAACACACTGGAGATCTCATCTCGAACACGGCGGAAGACCGCCATTTGCTCGTCCTCGGTTCCGGTGGCATGCGCCGGGTCGTCGAAACCCCAGTGGTGACGGTTCACTTGGCCGGGAAAAATCGGGCATACTTGGTCGGCATTTCCGCAGACGGTAACGACGGTTTCCACCTCGTCGGCAAGGTATTCATCGAGGTGCTTCGAATGATGGTTGCTGATGTCGATTCCGATTTCCTCCATCGCCTTGATTGCGAGAGGGTGGACGTAGCCGGCGGGTTTCGATCCAGCGCTGGCGACGCGGAAATTTGCATTGAGCGCAGCGCGGAGAATACCCTCGGCGAGATGGGATCGGCAGCTGTTACCGGTACAGAGGATGAGAATGGCGGGTGGTTTCATGAAGCGGTTGATGGTTGATGGGAAAATAATGAATGAAAGCCGGGATGAATCCTGCGGTCCGTTGAAAGTGCTTCTTGATCTCTAAATCAACTATCCACTATCAACTTCCCCTCTTGCGGAAAAAACGTCCGCTTCAGCCAGAATGAGACGTGAACGAGACCGATCAGTGCGGGAACTTCGATCAACGGCCCGACGACCGCAGCGAAAGCGACTCCCGAGTCTAGGCCGAACACAGCGATCGCCACGGCAATCGCCAGCTCAAAATTGTTTCCGGCTGATGTAAACGCCACGCTGGCGGAGCGCGGGTAATCCGCACCAAGCTTCGCCGCCATCAGAAAACTCACGAGAAACATGATCGCAAAATAAATCACCAGCGGGACCGCGATTCGCATCACATCCAGTGGCAAGCGCACGATCGCATCCCCTTTGAATGTGAACATCACAACGATGGTGAAAAGTAATGCGATCAAGGTGAGCGGTGAAATTCTCGGAATGAAAATGCCTTCATACCACGTCTCCCCCTTCAGCCTCACGAGAAAGATCCTGCTCAGCACCCCGGCGGCGAACGGGATGCCCAGATAGACGAGAACGCTGTGAAAAATGTCCGTCATTGAAACATTCACGATCACACCTTTCAGTCCGACGTAAGGCGGCAGGACGGTCAGGAAAAGCCACGCGTAGGCACTGTAAAAAAGAATTTGCGCAATGCTGTTCAACGCGACCAGGCCGGCGGCATATTCACTACTGCCCTTCGCCAGATCGTTCCAAACGAGCACCATGGCGATGCAGCGGGCAAGTCCGACAAGGATCAGTCCGATCATGTATTCCGGCTGGTCGCGGAGAAAAATGATTGCCAGCACCCACATCAGCAGCGGACCAATGACCCAGTTCTGGACTAGCGAAAGCCCGAGGATCTTCGTATTTGCAAACACCTTCGGCAGCTCGCTGTAACGCACCTTTGCCAAAGGTGGATACATCATGATAATGAGTCCGATGGCGATGGGAATATTCGTGGTCCCGACCGTCAGCGGTGCGAAAAATCCGGAGGGATTCAAGATCACGAAGTTCCCCAACAGGACCCCAAGTCCCATGGCGGCGAAGATCCAGACCGTTAGATAACGATCCATGAACGACATGTTTTTTGAAACGGGAGTAGACATGATAAATGGGTGTTAGCAGCAACCTGATGGACCACAGCAAGGCGACTTGTCGCCGATGCTGGGCAGGCGATTCAGTGCAGGTAGGCCGCAAAGTTCCGGGGCGAGGCACTCGGTATGCTTGTGAGCAAGTTTCAGGACCACTGCGTCCTCCATCACTTCAGATCCTTCGATGGTGTATTGCGATATCACGCGGTCCTCATATTCGATCTCCACTGGAATGGAATTGTCCGGTAGAAGCGCTTTGCCCTTCTCAAGGATGGATGCCATTTTCCTAGTTTCGATGCGATGGTCATAATCCTCCCCCACCCAAACCTGTAGCTGGCAGGTGGTGGATTCGCGCAGCTTGCCACCACAATCGAGAAACGTTTTGTCGAGTCGGCCGACTTCAGTAACGTGGAAGGAAACCGGCACCGCATTTCCATCAGGCAGAGCGATACGGAAATTGAGGTCGGAATGCTCGGTGAGCAGGGATTTGAGTTCGGAGAGGTTCACGGTTTAACAAGCTTTCTAACTAATAATTTTTTCGGCCCGGGGCAGCAGCTGTTTTCGCGCTTGGCCAGACGTTGGATCGAACGCGCCAGGTCGGTTTCCAAAACCGCTTCGTCGGTATTACTGAAGAATCTGGCGAGCGACTGAATGAGCTTCCGGTAGTCGCGGTGGATTTGGAAATACGTCCACTTCCCGCAGTTCTCACTTTCCAGCAGACCGGCCTTGCGGATGATCTGGACGTGGCTGGAAACCGACGACTGGGGCATTTCCAAAATATCCGCCAGTTCGCAGACACACAATGCGTCGTTCATCACCAACCGCACAATGCGCCAGCGGGTGGCATCGGCCAGAACGCGGGAAAACGTAACGATATTCATCATGACGGGAATCATCGTAACGATTAAACTCGTTACCACAATAAAAATCTCGCAAGGAATTGCGTGCGGGTTTCCACCGCTGCGTTCCGGTAGCGAAGGCAGCTCTGGAACCCCGGCCGCCGTTTGACCGAAGGATTATCGGATGTCGATTCCCAGACGAGCGGTTTCAAGCACAAACCCGACCGATAAGGAATTTGAAAGCGGCCTTCGGCTTCGGAGATAATACAAACGCAAATTTACCTCTGATCGGCGCATCGTCCAGGGTGCACGAGTCGCTTCGTTCAAAATGGGATATCGTCGTCGAAGTCTTCCTCATTGCGCAGATCGTCCAAAGCAGGTTCCGCGCTTGACGACGCCTGGCCGCGCGACGAACTGCTAGATCCATGGGAAGGTGCCGGCATGCCGTCGGAAGACTGGATTTTCCAGCAGGAAAGACTAACGTAATACTTGCCGTTGTATTCGTTTCCACGGATGTCGAAGGTGACCTGAACTTCCTGCCCTTCCTGATAGGAATCGAGGAGCGAGCACTTGTCCTTCACGACCTCGAATTTGAGATCCTGCGGGTATTTATCGTTCGCGGTGGTGACCACAAACTCCCGCTTGGTGAAACCGCTGGGAAAGCTTTGGGTTTCCGAGATCAATTTGATTTTTCCAAGTGCTTCGTACATGTGCACCAATGTTTCCTTCCCGGCGGCGATGTCAAACCCGAGATGGAAAATCGAGTGGAAGCGAGGGGATTTTCAACGTCCGGCGGCTGGCCTTGCGGGAAGCGCAATGCCCCGACGGGATCGGCCACGAGATCTCGACGTCGCCCGTTCGCCAGCCTGGAATGGCTTTTTGGAGTGGGCAGCGGTTGTTTTCACACCGGAAATCTCAAACTGGAAATCCGCATCCGCTTCCCTTGGATCCCTCTCAGAATTCCCGGTCGAATAACATTCAGGTAGTTCAATGGCATGCCGGATTTCCCCAGCCATGATGACGATCCAGACTGCCAAGGCGAGCAAAAGGCCGCCCGCAATGATCCATCCCGTGGTCACTGCCGTGCCGAGGAAAAATACAAACGCCAACGATATGCCGCCGATCCAAATGAAGCACGAGGTGAGCAACAGGATGAGACCTTTGTAGGGCTGGAAGGAAGAAATCAAGATTGCTTAATTATCAATCTAAAGTTCTTTCAACAAGTGCTAAAATGCTACGTGATCACGTAATGTAAGCCACTGCCGCCAAACAGACATCGAATCCCACCCAAGGAGGACCACACTTTTGTCGCCTCACGAGCAAACGCTTTGAGAGGCCGGTTACGTTGAGAGTTGGAAATCACGCCGTTACTTTTGTCGGAAGCACCTGCGGATGCGATTTTTTCGGAAGGCAGAGGATGGCTTCGGAGACGAAGAAGAAAAGAACGGCGATGAGAAAAGCACGCCAGACATCGCGGGATAGCGAGGGGTCGTTAGCTTGGCCCGCTTGGTCGAGGAGCGTGTAGCCGGTCCCAGCGAGGGCGGTGTCGAGTGACTCGCGGGTTAAGATTTCCGGGGCGTCTTCCTGGGTGGGCCGGTTGACTGCCAGCAGTCGTTCGCCAAGGCGAAAGATGCCGGATTGATAGGTCGCGTTGGCAGCATCGGGCGAACCGTAGTCGTCGAGGCGAGTGCGGGTTTCTCCTGCGAGAAGCTGGGTGGCATCACTCCCGACGGTGGTGAGATAGGAGGCATCGAAACGGTCGGCACCGGCAGCGATGATGCGTTGGATGGTGGGAAGGAGCACATCGGCGTCGCCAAGATTGGACCACGTGTAATCGGGTGTGGTGCCAATAAACCAAGCGGTGCCGTGATCGACGATGCGGCGGGTGATGAACGGTTCCTCATCCTCCCACCGGGCGAGCGGCGAGGCGTCTCCGAGCGGGATCTGACGGCGAATTGCGCGGAGGCGTTCGGCAGGAATGGGGGTGCCATCAATACCATCACGGAGCGGGCCATCACTGTGGTTCCAATCCTTGAGGATAAAAAATTTTCCGGCAGGGGCTTCTGTGGGATCGGACCATTTGAGATCGGCGAAGGAGTTTTCCGATGGAATGCCAGGCGGGAGAAAAAGGATGTGGCCACCTAATGTTAGGAAGCGGCTGATGGCTTCATATGCAGGGCCGGTGGGAATCGGCGCGGCCCAGATGATGGCGGCGATGTCGCCGGTTGCAAGAGTGCCGACCTGGCCAGGATCAATGCGGCTGGCGCTTTGATTTCCGAAACCAGGAGGCGCGGCGGCAAGGGCTAGGTAGTCGGCGGCCTCACCGGCAGGGGCGACGACGACCGATTTGATAGGCCGGGCTGGGCCATAGGCGAAAAACGCGGCATTGTCGCTGGGGTTTCCATCAGCGGGAATAGTGAGCCAGCCGTAACCAGTGACGCTGCCCGGCGGGATGGCGATGCGTTTCTGAAAGCGGAGGGCTTGGGTGGTGAGTGAAAGGCTTTCCGTGGTGCGGGTGCCGTTGAGGTGGGTGGTGAGAGGGACATTGGCGGTGCCGCGGGATTCCTCGGCGCGGAGGATTTCCAAATCGAGCAGGACTTCATCCCCGGCACGACGAGCACTCAGGAGGCGGATATTAATGTTAGGAGCAGAAGGTCCTGTGAGTGAGAGCACGCGGATGGCCGGTTTCTGCGGGAGCGAGGCAAGGCTAGCTCGGGCGGTGGCCCAGCGTTCGTCGTCGGGGTGCCAGTTGGACGACTGGAGATCGGAAGCGAGCCAGATTTCCGAGCGACCGGAAGTTTCCATGAGATACTCAGCCGCGCGGTTCAACAGGGTGGGGAAATCCGCCGCAGTGTCGGTGGGGGCGGTGGCGGAAAGCTCGGTGAGAGTCTCTGGCGAAGGGACTTCCTGCGGTTTTTTGCTGGCGCTATCGATCAGGACCAGCCGCGGGGAACCGAGGTTGGTCATCGCGTCGCGGACTTTTTCAATGACGATCTGGCGGCGCGGGTTGAGGCCATCGCCGGGTTTGGATTCCATCGAGGCGGAGCGGTCCAGCAGCAGGACGACGGTATCGATGGAACCGCCGCCCCAACCGATGAGGCCGGAAACGATGGGGCGGGCTGCGGCGAAAACGAGCGCGGCGATGCCGAGTGCGCGGCAAGTGAGGATGAGGATATGGCGGAGCTTTTTCTTGCCACGGGACTCACGGGTGGCCTTGAGCAGGAACTGCATGGCCGCCCACTGGATGGTCTTGTGGCGACGGCGGTTTAATAAATGAATCGCGATGGGGACAGCCACGGCGAGCAGTCCCCAGAGGAGGAGTGGGTTGAGGAAAAGCATGGATTAAAGCACTAAATTTTAAGTATTAAATTCTAAACGGAAAAGCAGAGGGATGAATGAATGCGTCATTTTAGGGAGTTTCGCAGGATCGTCGCAAGGATGCGGGCGAGTTCATCGGCTTCTTTGTAGAGTGCTCGGAGGGATTGTTTGAGCGTGTGGTCCTGTGATGTTTCTCCCAGAAGTCGAAACCAGAGTTTGCATTCACTGGCTTCCTTTTTCGAAATGCGGATGCGGAATAAGAAGTCGGGTTTGGAGACAGCGTTGTTCGCTTCAATATAATTTGCAGCGACAGATCCCGACGAGCGAAGCACCTGATCCACATCAGTCGATTGTTCACGGGTCCATTTTCTTTCTCCAATACAGCGCCGAATACCAAGCGCGAACTGAAACGTGCGTTCCTCTAAATCATACTCGGGATTAGCATCTTCCATTTCTTCCTCTTCGTTTAGAATTTAATACTTAAGATTTAGTGCTTAAATATTCAGTGTTTGGACTTAGGAAGACGTGCCGTTAGAAACTCGCGCAGCAGCGGCTCCAACGGAGTATCGGTGGGAATGAGTTGATAGTCCGCAGAGGCGTCATGGCATTTGGCGCGGACCGCAGTGAGGAAATCACGGAGAGCGGTTTTGTATTCATCGGCGATGAGGTTGGGCTCGGCAACGATGGCGCTGCCGTCTTCCAGATCCACGAAGCGGTGCGGGCGATCGAACTCGAAGCCGATTTCCAGCGGGTCCATCAGATGGAAAACGGAGATGTCGTGTTTGCGGTAGCGGAGGTGCTGGAGCGCATCACCGAGAGCGGCGGCGTCGGT
>JBDTNJ010000051.1:0-11009 GCA_039933825.1 Luteolibacter sp. | reverse complement strand
GCAAATCGCTGGAGTTAGTGTTCGGGCATCTGTGGTCATAGGAGTTTCGGGAGCAGCGGCCTTCGCCACGTTCACCGTGTTCAGTTTGATTTACTCCAGCTTGGAGTGGAGTGCGCTGCGACTGGCGCTGATCGCATTTGTTTTTGCCTGCGGTGGTGTCTGCCTGCCACGAGTGGCTCTGGAGTTGTTCCGGGAGCTGGCCTTGGAGGCGAGACACCGCAGTCCGCTGCGAAATCTGGTAGCGGGGGATTATGGCCCGGTGGTGATCCTCGGAGCGGGGGACATGGGAACGCTTTTTGTCGAACATCTCAAATCCAGCGCCCACGATTTTTACCAGAAAATGCGAGTACTGGGTTTCATCGATGAGGCCGCAGTCAAACATGGCAGACAACTGAGAGCTTTCCGGATTCTCGGTGGGCTTTCGATCATCCCACAGTTGGTGGAGGAGGAAGGGCTGAAAGGCATCGTCCTCGCGATCAGGCGACCTAACCAGGAAATGCTCGCCCAACTCGACTCCTTGTCTGACAAGTATAATCTGAAAATCTATCGCTGGAGAGCGGAGTTGGGCGAGGTGTAATGAACCTATTCAAAGGTAGGGCGTGGCCGCCGTGGCGCGCCGACTTTCCCTTCTTCCGTCGCGAGGCTTCTCTCTAAATGTAGCTGCCGCGTCTCGCGTCAGGCCCTTGCAGTGGCGCCCCGCCCCTACACTTGATGATCCGATGACATCCTCTCCCTCTTCGCGCGAGCTCCCTTTAGCGATCTTCGCAGCCTTGTGGGTCCCGGCGATGATCGCCGCGTCTTACGAATGGGGTCACGGTGAGTATTACAATTACGGTTGGTTTGTGCCGCCAGCTGCTGCGTGGCTGTCGTTCCGCCGCTGGAATGGACTGGCGGGGCCAGTGGCGTCACCCCCGCGCTGGTTCTGGCTTTCACTCCTGATATTGATTCCTTGGTTCACGGGCCTGCGGATTTTGGGATACGCCGATCCCTCGTGGCGGCTGCCGATGGGTCTATTGGGGTTCACTGCGGTGGCGGTCGGACATGCTTGGATCGCCGCGACACGTGGATGGCGGGTATCTGCTGGCTTCCTGTGGATCACGCTGCTGCTACTATCCGCATTGCCGTGGCCGAGTGTGTTGGAAGCAGGAATTGTTCATACGTTTACCCAAAACGTGGTCACCGTGGTTTCCGAAATTTTTCAAA
This sequence comes from Luteolibacter sp., assembly GCA_039933825.1. Lineage (GTDB taxonomy): Bacteria > Verrucomicrobiota > Verrucomicrobiia > Verrucomicrobiales > Akkermansiaceae > Luteolibacter. The sequence goes on along the minus strand of JBDTNJ010000051.1, from coordinate 9,806 downwards.
TGCTGGGTAAGCCGGTGGAGGTGATCGGGGATCGGCTGCAACTTCACCGCCTGACGGTCGAGGTGACCGACGGATGCAGTGGTGTACGTTCGTTTCAAAGTTTTGTGATGGCCACCTGGTTTTTTGCCGAGCTCCAGCGGCTGCACTCGGTGCGGACCGTATTTTTGTTAGTCTGCGCCTGCGCCGTAGCATTCGCGGTCAACATCGCGCGCACTTACGCCTTGGCAGAAATTCGTTTCGTCAAGGGGGAGGAAGCGTTCCATAGCGCACATGATTTGCTTGGACTGCTTGCGTTTTTCGTAAGTGGGCTTCTCTTTTATTGGATTTCTGGCAGGCTCTCGGAAGCGCCTCGTCGGAAACTGGTGAAAACCGTGCAGAGCCGATGATCGCCGCGCCTTGATTCCCATTTTAATGATCCGTAATTTATTCAACACCGCATGGGACCGCTGGGCAAACCTGCACCCTTTCATCCGGTTCCTTGCGCTAGGTTGCCTCGTGGCACTAGGCGGATTCCTGTTTTTGAAACCCAGTTACCGGACGTTCAAAGCATGGCGGCTTGAGAAGAACCTCATGAATGCCGAAAAAGCAGTGAAGGAGGTGCGAATGGATGATGCGCGCGATCTTTCACTCACCGTGCTGCGGGCCGGCGACCCGCGCATTGAGGCATTCCGGATTCTCGAAAAATCCACTGCCTCCCTGCGCGATCCGATGCACGGCGACATCGCCCGCGCGCTGATGAGCCACCCGGCAGGATCAGATGCGGACCGCCTCAACGGCTTCCGCGGGATGGCTCCGGATGCACCGCTCGGTTTGTTAGGCCAGGCATGGTCGAGTCTGCCCGAGAAATTCCGGCAGAATTCCGAGTTTGCCACCGTGTTTGCAGATCGCCTGATCGCCGGGAAACGTCTCAGCGAGGCCGCTTCCGTGCTGCTCGCGGTGCCTGAGTCGGCGCGGACCGCGCGTGCGAATCAAATTTTGGTCCGGGTGTTGCTCGGCAGCGGAAAAAAGGAAGGTTACGACGAGGCCCAGCGCTGGATCGCCGCCAAGTGGCCAAGCGGACCGGACGGTGTCGCGGAGTGGTTGGACGTCTTTGAAGAAATCCCCGTGCCCAGTCTGCGTGCGGATTTGTTAGTCCCTGTGCGCAAGGCTTTGGAACAGCCCGGCGCGGTGGACCCGGCACGTAATGCCTTGGCGATTGCACGGCTCGATTATTCGGCAAATTTCCCCGGTCGCGCCGGAATTTTGGAGAGTACCGTCACTCGCTGGAACGATGGCGCTCCGGTGGTGCTGGCTAAATTCCTGCGGGATCTGGGCACCCATCGCCTGCTCATCGAAACATTTCCGATTGCCCGGGTGGGTGATCATCCCGGGCTGATGCCCTATCTGCTGGAGGCACTGGAAAATTCCGGCGATTGGGATCAGGTGAAGCTCCTGCTGGACGGGCATGGCGGGGTCCTGACAAAAACCGAATTGCTCGCCCATCGTGCGCTCAGGGCGGCCAAGACCGGCGACTCCTCGGAGCGTGTCCAACAATGGAACGCGGCGATGGGAGAAGCCAAATCGGGCACAACACCGAATGCCTATCTGATCCTTTACCGGATAGCGGAAACCGCCGGCATGGAAGCCGAGGCACAGGGGGCGATGTTAGAGGCTGTCCGTTCCGGCCGCGGACCCCTTCCGCTTTATGCCGATCTCAAACCTTTGCTCAACTTCCTGGCCAACCAGGGGCGGGAGAATGAATTGATGCAAATCTGCGCCATCTATCTTCCGTTCGAGCCGGGTAATCCGGTGTTGCTCACTCAATACGCTTATCTCGCCTGCCTCAATGGACTTGCCGACCCCAAGATCATTCTCAAGGCGATCAAGCCGATGGCGGATGCCTTCCCCGACGCCCTGCCGATCCAATGCGTGCTTGCCACCGCTTACCTCAGCGATGGCCAGTTCGCCGCTGCCGCCGCAACGCTCGACCGGCTGAAGCTCGATCCCGCCAAACTTTCCCCGGGCTATCGCGCGGCGTTTCTAACCACTCAGGTGCTGAACAAACGGATGGCCAAGGACGATCCGCAGATCAGCAATTTGCCGTGGAGATCCCTGCTTCCCTCGGAACGGAGGAAATTCAATGAATGGATCAAATCAGCGAAGTCATAGGTGATTTTTGATAGATCTCAGGAAAGGCGGGCCAGGATGGCCCGCCTTTTTTGTCGGTGAGAGGGTCGTGATCGGGCCCCACTATGTTGCCCCGGATTGGTTAACCGATGATTCCCTTTAGCGCTTCTCCGGTGCATGGCGAAGGAAGCAGGAACTCCCCGGTGTTTTCAAACGCACTCACCGCGTCCCGGAGTGCCTCTCGAACGGAAATGGCAAGCATCAGCGGTGGTTCGCCGACCGCTTTGCTGCCGTGAATGGTGTTAGGCTGTCTGGCATCATTGAGAAGTGAGACCCTGAAGTCCTGCGGCGCATCGCTGAAGGCCGGAATGGCATAAGTGCTGGCGCTGTGGGTGATCAGCCTGCCCTGGGAATCCCATTTCAACTCCTCGGAGGTAAGCCAGCCCATGCCTTGCACGAAACCGCCTTCGATCTGCCCTCGGTCGATGGCTGGATTGAGGGAGTCTCCGACATCGTGGAGAATATCGACCCGTCTAACGTGATTCATGCCCGTGAATCCATCGACTTCAACTTCGCTGACCGATGCACCGAACGCGAAGTAATGGAAAGGTCTCCCCTTGCCGACGGACCAATCCCATTCGAGATCGGGTGTGGCGTAAAATCCGGCGGCGGAAAGCTGGATCCGGCGGGTGTAGGCGGTAGATGTTAGGGTTTCAAAAGGAACCGACTGTCCTGATGCGCCATGCACCTGTGAGTCGGCGAAGCGGACCTCGGACTCTGGGCAGTCGAGAATATTAGCCGCCAGCGGAATCAGACGCTCGCGGAGTTGGCGGCAGGCATCGGCTACGGCCATGCCATTCAGATCCGAGCCGGAACTGGCGGCGGTTGCGGAGGTGTTAGGGACCTTGTCGGTGCGGGTATGCATCAGCCGGATGCTGGCAGCGGGCAGACCGAGTTCACGCATGGCAATACCGAGGATCTTGGTGTGAAGTCCCTGCCCCATTTCGGTGCCGCCGTGGTTCACCTGGACCGAGCCATCGGCGTAGATGAGCACGAGCGCGCCGGCCTGGTTGTAGTGTTTCAAGGTGAAACTGATCCCGAATTTCACCGGCGTGATGGCGAGTCCCCGCTTGCGATTTGCGTGACTTACATTCCAGGAATCAATGGCCGCGCGGCGGGCGGCGAATTCAGAGGATTCCAGCAATTGCTTCCAGATCCGGGCCAGCCGGTTGCCTGCCACCTCTTCGCCGTAATGGGTCGTGTTTGTGTCGCCGCTGCCGTGATAGAAATTCCGGTGGCGGACCTTTTCCGGCGGCAGCATGTGTCTCATTGCGATGCGACCGAGAATTTCTTCGATGACCAACATTCCCTGTGGCCCGCCGAATCCCCTGAACGCGGTGTGCGAGGTGACGTTGGTTTTTGCCACCTGACCTCGGAAGCGGACGTGAGGAATGTAATAGGCGTTGTCGAGATGGAAGAGCGCGCGGTCCGTGACAGGAAGTGATAGATCAAGTGACCACCCGCCGTCGGAATAAAGCTGGATATCAGCGGCGTGAAGCCGCCCATCCGGGTGATAGCCGACTTTGTATTTCGCGAGGAACGGATGGCGCTTCCCGGTGGACTCGATGTCGTGATCCCTGTCCAACTGCATGCCGACGGTGCGCCCGGTTTTGAATGCGGCGAGCGCACAAACCGCTGCCCAGGCGTTTGCCTGTGTTTCCTTCCCGCCGAATCCGCCGCCCATTCGCGGGGCCTGGACGACCACGCGATGTTTATGCAGCCCGAGGATTTCCGCGACGATGGTCTGCACTTCCGACGGATGTTGGGTGGAGCTGGAGACATGCACGCCGCCTTCACCATCGGGCTCGGCCCAAGCGGCTTGGGTTTCGAGGTAAAAATGATCCTGCCCGCCGATGTGAAGTTCTCCTTCGATGAGATGTGGGCTTTCGGCCAGTCCCGTTTCGATCTCGCCGCGTGTTAGAAAATGGGGCTCGGTATGGAAAGAATTTTGGGCGATGGCCTGTTCGATGCCGAGAATTGGGCTGAGAGAGGTGTATTCGATTTCGATCAATTCGGCAGCGATCCGGCAGGCTTCGAGGGAGTCCCCGATGACCGCGGCGATCAGCTGGCCGTGGAATTGGATTTCCTCGCTGGCAAAAAGTGGCTCGTCATGGCGGGATGGCCCGGTGTTGTTGATACCGGGAATATCGGAGGCGGTTAGGATCGTGTGGACGCCGGTCGCGTGGAGGGCCTTTGAAATGTCGAGGCTTTTCAACGTCGCTCGGGCATGAGTCGATCGCACCGGCCAAACGGTGAGGGCGCCCCGCCGGAGGGCGGTGTCATGGACGTAAAGCGCGCGGCCGGTGACGTGGCCGGTGGCGCTTTCATGAGCCATATCGTTCGCCGAATGACTTGGGAAATGGGAGTCGCCGAAGTCCGGTATGACACGCGGGGTATCCCCGGTGATGAATTTTTTGAATAAATCCCGAATCAGCGAACGACGATATTCCGCGGTGCCCCGAAGATCCGTTAGCGGGTTGAATTCGGAATCCAGCAGATGCAGGATTTCATGCGTGGCCACGAGCGGTTTGCCGATCAGCGCGGCTTCTGTTTTTAAAGCGCGAGCTGGCGTGGCGGCGACTCCGCCGTAGGCCAAACGGGCTTCGGTAATGAGTCCCATGTGATCCGTGGCGATCCGGAATGCGGCGGAAACCGTGGAAATATCCATTTCCCGGCGTTTCGAGACTTTGTAAAATTCACAGCGGCCTGGCAGGGCGAGCGGCAGAAGGACGGCGGTCATCAGTTCGTCATCACGCAGAACCGTCGTGCGATAACCGTTGAAAAAATCAGATAGAGGGACGGTCCGCTCACCGGTAAGCGATGTGAGAACGACCGAAGCATCAAGCGCGAGTAGAACCGGCGGAGTATCGCCGATGGGTGATGCGGTGACCAAATTACCGCCGAGGGTCGCACGATGGCGGATCTGGCGTGAGGCGAAGTGCCGCAGCATCTGATCAAAGGCGGGGTATTCACCAGCAAGTGCGTGCTCAATATCGTTGAGGCTGGCGGCGGCACCGATCCGCCAGTGGTTGGCGGTTTTTGAAATAAGTCGGAGCGTCCCGACCTCGTCCAGTGAGATGAGCGTAGAGTGGCGGGCGTGGCGCTTGTTCATCAGCACCGCGAGTTCGGTGGCTCCCGCAATGAATGTTGCATCCGGGTGCCTTGATTTGATCGAAAGGACCAGCCCGATGGTGTTAGGTCGATGCCATGTGTTGCCAGCGGTACAGGAAAATGCGGGAGCGATTGGGACATCGGATGCTGCTGGCAGGCAAACAGCCGGTTCATCCAAGGCCTGGATCATGGCTTCCCTGATCGGGCGGTAGCCCGTGCAGCGGCAGAGATTTCCGCAGAGCTGGTCTGCGATCTTTTCACGGTCCGGCGGCGCTGCTCCGTGATAGGCCTCGGCCATGGAGCAGACGAAGCCTGGCGTGCAATAGCCGCATTGGGAGCCATTGCAATCGACCATGGCCTTCTGGACCGGATGCAGGGTCCCGTTTTGGTCGAGCCCCTCGGCGGTGATGATTTCCTTGCCGACGAGCGAGGCTACCAGTGCCAGGCAACCATTGATCGCACGGGGTAACTGGTTTTTTTCTATCAACAATAGTGTGCAGGCCCCGCAATCGCCCTCGTTGCAGCCGGCTTTGGAGCCGGTGCGCCCGCTGAAGCGCAGGAAATCCAGGATGGTTTCGTGAATCGGAACGCCGGAAACGTCCACGGCAGTGCCGTTGATGACGATGATGTTAGGGGAGTCTGTGGACATCTTTGTAGTAAAGGTAGCTGGCGGGTTCATCCCCCATGGCGACAAACCACTGCGGGCAATAGGGAGCCATCCAGATTACATCGCCGACGGTGACAGGGTAGTGGTTTTCCTCGAGGCGGTAAACACCCTGGCCGGCAAGCATGAGCAGACCATGTTCCATGATGTGCGTCTCCACAAACGGCAGGGTGGCACCTGGCTGATAGGTGAAAATATTGATGGCGAGATCGTAGCGGGGATCGATGGGAAGGAGTGTTTGAAGCAGCGCACGGGGATTGCCGAGAAAGGGTTCGCCTGCGATTTCGGATGCCAAGCCATGAACCAATGGCGGGAATTCCAGCCCCGGGACTGCTTCGAAGACTTTCCGGAACAAAGTGATGCGGGTGGTTTCATTGCCATGAATCCTGAAAGCCTTGTTTGATGGAATGAAGATGTAGCCGGTGGTGGCAAGCGGAATGGTTTCACCGGGCAGCTCGATGCGGCAATCTCCCGACTCGACATACAGCGCGTGTTCATGCTTGTCCGCAGGAAAAAAGGCGGTTCCTGTGGCGGTGAAGGTCACCAGGATTTGTGATAAATTAGCACCCATTGCCGGCGAGATCATGACGAAGCCCGTGGCGTTTTCCCAGCCGGGAAAAGCGGATGGAACGTGTCCGTCCGGGGCGATGAGAGCGTGGCGCTTGGAGACAATCGTGCGGGTGTGGCCGAAGAGAGACATGGAAGTCATTGGGAAGTTGATGGTTGATAGTTGATAGTGAAGAGGAGAATTTGAAGATGGTGCGATTCTTGATCTTTCCATCAACAATCAACCATCCACTATCAACTTCTTTGAGGGCTGAGGAATTTGCCGCGGGTTTCCGGAGTGACTTTCCGGCCGCGCAGCCAGGTGGCGGCGATCGTGTAAGCTGAGGTCATTCCGAGGTAGGGTGAAATCGGGTGGCGGGTGAGAAGTTGATCGGGGGTGATGGTGAAGGGTTGTTTTTTGAGAATCATGAAATCCGCATCATGGCCCGGAGTGAGAGAGCCTTTCATGGGAAGCCGGAAGCGGTGCGCCACATTCGAGGAGAGCTGCGAAATGTAGCTCTGATTCCGGCTAAGCAATAGCGGAAGTGCGTGCTGGATTCCGGCGATGCCGCCCCACATGGCGAAGAGGTCGTCGCCTTGTTTGAGATCGGGCGGGGCGGGTGAGTGGTCGGAGCCGATGGTGTCAATTTCACCCGTGAGGAGTTTCTGCCAGAGTGCCTCGACAGCTTCACGGGACCGGATCGGCGGCGCACATTTGGCAGGAGGGCCAATGAGAATGGCCATTTCATCATCCAGCAGTAAATAGTGCGGGCAGGTTTCCACGGTGACGCGGACCCCTCGCTTTTTGGCAGCGGTGACGAGATCGATGCCCTCGGGACAGGTGACGTGAACGATGTGAAGCTCGCAGCCGGTTTCACCCGCCAACTCAATGGCGATACGGATGGCGGAAAGTTCGCCTTCAATAGGGCGCGAATCCAGCCACGCACGCATATCGGTGGAGGCAGGAGGATGGGCGAGTTGGTGGTGGCGGATGACTTCGGGATCCTCAGCATGAACGGCTACGGGGAGTCCGACCCGGGCGGCGATTTCCATGCCTTTGCGCAGAGTGGACGGGTTGGCGTCCTGAAATTCATCGAGGCCGGAAGGGCACATGAAGGCTTTGAAGCCGATGGCTCCGGCATTTGCCATGGCTTCGATATGGTCGAGCGAATCGGGGGTTAGGCCGCCCCAGAGTGCGAAATCGAGACAAGATTTCTGCTCTGCAATGCGCCGTTTTTCCTCGAAGGCAGCGCGGGTGATGACGGGCGGGCTGGAGTTCAGCGGCATGTCGAAAAACGTGGTGCCTCCCCCTGCGGCGAGGGCACGGGAGCCGGTGGAAAGTCCTTCCCAATCAGCGCGGCCGGGCTCGTTGAAATGGACGTGGGCATCGATCCAACCGGGAAGAATCAGCGCATCGCCGAAGTCGATTTCCTCGCGGGCGGAGCCGGTGATGTCAGGGCCGCTCGCTGCGATCACACCATCGCGAATCGCAAGCGAGCCATGGATGCTGCGGACGATGAGATCGTGGTCGCTCATTTGGCGGTGGATTTGACGATGTATCCCATTGGCTGAGAAGAGCAGATGGTGGGCTGGGTTGCAAGGTTGGGGACGGTTTTATTAGGCCGCCGGCTTGCCTGACAAGGTTTCCGCACGAAATGCCACTTGGTCAGCAACAGGTGTCCGCCACAGTCTCCACTTTCCCATTCGGCATCAAGCAAACACAAAAATTCCAGAATCAGGCTTGTCGCATCGGTAAGCAAGATTTGATATGCCTAAGCGAGGCCATCGAACTGATTATTGTTCGTCAGGACTGGCACCCCATTCACCTCACGCGTTGCCGCAGGCCATCACATGATCCACTGCGCCGGGATACTTGGATTGAGGCTGATTCGCCATGCAGGAATCCGGCCAGTCTCGCCTTGGAATGAAGTAGTTTGCTAATCCATGAGCAATGGCTCCGTTTAATGAGCCGGTTTTGCTGTCCAACATGAAGCACAGCCCACTCATCGCTCCGATTCGTGCTCGACGCACTTCGCGTCAAAGGACTCGCGGACGCGTTGTTCGAGGATTTCGTCGTTGGCCATAGGAGCGAGAACTGTTCGCCCAGTGCCGCGCGATGTCTATCAATTACTCGGTTTTCGCTTCAGTCCTAACGCCTTGATGCGTGAGGCGAGGGTCGTGGGCTTCATGCCGAGCAATTCCGCCGCGCCATCAGCTCCAAACACTTTTCCATCGGCCTGCTTCAGTGCGGCGACGATGCTATCACGCTCATGACGCTTGAGTACCTCGCGTGTCAGGAGCTCGGCTGGTTCAGTCGGCTGGGTATTGATGGAGATGAGTTCGGCCGGTGCTGCGGCTGCCAATTCAAATTGCAGCGTTCCAGCTTGCGCGAGAATCACCGCGCGTTCGATCACATTCTGGAGTTCCCGGACGTTGCCGGGCCAGTCGTGGGCCGTGAGTTGGGCCGCCTGAGGCTTGGTGAAACGCGGTGGCGGACGATTCATCTTCCTGGAGGTCACGCGGACAAAATGAGCGGCGAGTTGGGCGATGTCTTCGCGCCGCTCTCGCAGCGGCGGAATTGCGAGGGGAAACACGACGAGCCGATAGAACAAATCCTGCCGGAAGCGCCCGGCTTCGACTTCTTTTTTTAAATCACGATTGGTCGCGGCGACAATCCGGACGTTGATTTTGCGAGTGCGCGTGTCGCCGACGCGCTCGAGTTCCTGCTCCTGTAATACCCGCAGCAGCTTCGCCTGCATCGCCATTGGTATTTCGCCGATCTCATCGAGGAACAGCGTGCCTCCGTCGGCCAGCTCGAATCGGCCTGGTTTGTCACGCACCGCGCCGGTAAATGCGCCACGCATGTGACCAAAAAATTCGCTTTCAAAAAGGTTCTCTGGTACCGCACCGCAGTTGACCTTGATGAGTGCGCGACCTTTGCGCGAACTGTTTTCGTGAATCGCGCGCGCAACGAGTTCTTTGCCCGTGCCACTTTCGCCGTTGATGAGCACCGTGGCATCCGTGCGGGCGACGAGTTGGATTTGTTGCATCACTTTCCGTAGGCCGGGACTTTTGCCGATGATGTCCCCGAAGCCCTGCTCGTTGCGGATTTCTTCCAACAAATATTCATTCTGCGCTTCTAGCAGGGCGCGCTCCTGTTCCAGGAGCACGCGGTCGGTGATGTCCACGAACATGGTGCGGGTGAAATTTCCGCTGGGATCAGGGCGGGACCACCATTGGACCCAAAGTGCCTTCCCATTGTCTTTCCGGCGCAATTCGAGCACGACGCCGCTGGTATCGGTCCCACGGCCGACCGAGG
>JBDTNJ010000050.1:0-5696 GCA_039933825.1 Luteolibacter sp. | reverse complement strand
CCCGGCATTTCGCTGGCTGGTTCTATCCGGCAGGAGTTTCGCTCTATTCGGCAGCGCTGGTGGCGTGGCCGGGCTGGTTCTCCGGGGTGGATAGCACCCGCCCGGCGGCGTGGCGGGCGGCATGGCTTTTTGCAATTGCGGGCTGGTTTGGTTCGGCGAATGGCATCGGCATGGCACAGACCCTACAAATAGTGCCCCCGATGTTCGTTGCTGGAGCAGGGGCGACTGTGATAGGAGTGATGGTTTTTTCTGATCTGAAACGCTGGCGCTCAGCTGCCACCGTCGGCGCGGTGTGCTGCGTGGCGATCCTGTTTCCCAAGAAAGAAGGCACCGCCATATCATCTGCCGCTGAGCGCGGTCGGCAGGTCTATCTGGAGGAAGGTTGCATCCATTGCCACTCGCAATACGTCCGTCCCGGCACGCAAGATGAGGAAAATTGGGGGCCTCGACGCAGCGTCGATGAAGTCATGAACGGCGAGCCCGTCTTGATCGGAAACCGCCGACAGGGGCCGGATCTCACCAATGTCGGCGCTCGCCGCTCCGAGGCATGGTTGAAGCTGCATTTCATCAATCCTCAGATGTTTGCCGCCGGTAGCTCCATGCCGCGCTACAATCATCTTTTCGATAGTGGCAAAGGGGAGGATCTCGTCAGTTACCTCAAACAATCCAGTGCGGCGCAGATGTCCATCGTGATCGAAAAAGCCTCGCGCTGGGTGCCCACCGGCAATTCCGAGGAGAACGATGGGAAGAAGCTATTCCTCGCCAACTGCGCCGCCTGCCACGGTCCAAACGGCCTTGGCAATGGTCCGATTTCGCTAGATCTGGTTCGCAAGCCGGCGAACCTCGTAGACGGTCCGTTCGTCTGGACGCCTGCCGGTGAGAAGCTTGAGCTGCGCATCGCCCGCATCATCAAGTTCGGTATGCCGATCACTGACATGCCGGGTCATGAAACTCTCACGGACGCGGAAGTTCTCGCCCTCAGCGATCACGTCCTGAAACTCCGATCAAAGCCCTGACTTGCGATCACACTAGTGGCGAAGGATAGTCTCCGCTCCCGATGAGCTTCATGATCGACGCGACCACGTGCGGCTTGTCTTCTGGATAGGTCACGCCGAACCAATGGCTCGTCGTACTCAGCACCGCACAATCCGCCTCACACGCCCGGATAAGCGCATCGACCACAGTGGGAATGTAGTTCTCCGACTTTTCCATGGTGCCGGAGTTTTTCATGAACGCGGTGAACTCCGCTTCCAGATGATTAAAAAAACAATGGGTGAATGCCCAGAAATTCATCGATACCGGGGAATTTTCGCACACCTCGCGGCGGCTGCCATCGAGCGAAGTGCCTCGCACCACCCCATCGGCTTCACGTTCGATTTGCACATACTCTTCCACACTGCTCAGCAGTCCACTCTCATTGCGTGTGCAGATGCCGCGGTTCACATCGCCGTGATCGGATAGGGTGTTGACCAGTGGATAACCGATCATTGCGTAATGCGCCTTGTCAGTTTCCGAACGCGGTGAGGCGAGGAATTCGGCAGCCCGCACGTAGGCGTCGCTACCGTAAAAGTCGTCCGCATTGATCACTGCGAAGGATTCCTTTACCAAATTCCGAGCGGATCGCACGGCGTGTGCGGTGCCCCAGGGTTTCGTTCGTCCTTCCGGTATGGCGAATCCGTCCGGTAGATCATCGAGCTTTTGAAATGCGTAATCCACCTGAATCCGATCGGCAAAACGCGCGCCGACGCCACTCTTGAATGCCTCGGCGAAATCCTCGCGAATGATAAAAACCACCCGGCCGAAGCCAGCCCGGATGGCGTCATAAACGGAGTAGTCCAGAACGGTTTCGCCATTCGGCCCCATCGGGTCCATTTGTTTAAGGCCGCCATATCGGCTGCCCATTCCGGCGGCGAGAACAAGTAGTGTTGGTTTCATGGATTGTTTGAGGTGGAGTGAGGCGATCATCGCCTTCGGCTCACCTCAAATGCCAAGAGTTCAGCCCGCTTGCAACCTCCGATATTTACGGTATCGCACAAGGCAGCACTGAAACAGCGCAGCTAGGGGCCAGGGGGTGGGGCGAGTGCCTTTACGATCGTTTCCACGTTATGGCGGTACATGGCGTCATAGCCTGTTACCCCCACGCCATCTGCGATTAGCGGCTCTGCCAGACGGATGCCGGTGTCGTGGGTGAGGGTTTGGAGAATCTTCGGATTGGACTCCTTTTCCGGGAAAATGGCCACCACATGGCTCGTTTTCAGCTGGTCGATCAGCCTAGCGAGCTGCTTGGGATCCGGCATTTGCTCGCGGTTCAGACCTTGCACCGGATGAGCGATGAAGCCGAAGTCCTTGCAGAAGTAATTGAACGCTGCATGGGCGGTAGCCAATTGACGCTTGTCCCGTGGGATTTTGGCAATCTCCCGCTTCGACCAACGTTCGAGTTCATCGAGCTGACTTCGATAGGTAGTCGCGTTTTTTTGAAAGAGTTCCGCGTTTTCGGGTGCAGCTGCGGCGAAAGCATCGGCGACGGTTGATGTCGCGCGGCGGAACAAGTCGATTGAATGCCACCAATGGGGATCCAGTTCATGCCCGGTAGCTGTTTCACGTTCCTCATGGTCGCTGGCGCCTTCGAGTGCCGGCAAGCTGGCGCCAACATCGATCAAATTGGCCTTGTTGGAGATGATGGCTTTCAGTTTGGGAAGGTAGCTTTCGAGTCCCATGCCTGCGATCAGGTAGATCCGCGCGGCTTCGGCCTGTTTGATATCTTCAGGTTTCGGCTCGAAGTGGTGGGGATCGCCATTAGGACCTATCAGATCGATCACCTGAACGTGCGATCCACCGACTTGGCGGGCGATGTCACCCAGAAGCGGATGCAAAACCGCGACTGTCAGCTCTGCAGCGGAAGCAGAAATCAGCCCGAAAATGCAAGTGATGAGAAGCAGGCGAAACATACTGACACCTTGCCGGATAGATTTAAAACCGCAAGTTAATTGCGTTAATTGATTCGGATTACTTGAAGATGGCGAGAATCGCCCGATGATCCGACGCATCGTTCCAATCGGCGTCATCGATGATTTTTGATGCTTTGAAATCCACATCTGGCTTTAACGCGGGGCTGGTCATCACATAATCGATGCGGGAGTAGATGTCGTTGAGCGCCCAATAATGGGTCCATGCCTCGTTGTTCGAGTCATTCGCCGGGATGGCCGTCATGTAGGTGGGGGAATTGTAATTTCCGGTGATCGCCTTGAGCGCAGGAGTGGCGCGGGTGTCGTTGAAATCGCCATACAGAACAACCCTAGCAGCCGGGTCTGCCTGGATGATACTATCCAAATGGCGGCGTAGCAGGTGCGCTTCGTTCAGGCGGATGGCTTCTTGATCCCCCTGTTCGCTATCGCGCTTGGACTTCAGGTGGACGCCGACGAAGCGGTAGGATTTACCCCGTGCTTCAATGGTCGCATCCAAAATTCCACGATTCATGCCGAAGGTTTTGCCATCCAGTTGATATTCGGTTTCCGCAGGCTTGGAGGTAGATGTGACGGGAAATCGGGAAAGTATCCCGAGGTGGCGGGTGGGATCGGTACCTCCGGTGTAATACAGGTGAGGGAGGCTGAGTCCGGCTGTTTTGAGTTTCTCCTGAATCTCTGCGAGATCGGATGCTTCACCGATTTCACAAATGCCGATCACATCAGGGGATTGGCGGGCCACCAGAGCGATGATCGCTTGTTTTTCCTTGTCGGGTTTCGGGGTGCGTTTGAGGCTTTTCCCATCGACGTATCGATCCATCGTGAGCCAGTTTTCCACGTTGTAGGTCATGAAGCGCAGGCCAGCCGTGCCGGGATTACCACTGGCTGGTGCGGTGCCTTTTTTGGCTGGTTCGATGCCACGGGATTTTCCAGACTCCGGGGCTGGCTCAGGTTGATCATCGCTGCGAGCGGCCGCAGTTTTAGGAACGACAGGCAGCGCATGCGGTGATAACGGGAGGGCGTCTGATGAAGTGCTAGGTAGCTGGCTTGCCGGGGTATCCCATTCAGGAGTGCCGGATTTCTTGTCGCACGAGGCAATCGCGAAAAGGCCCAGTACACAAAAAACAGCCCCAAGAATCCTTGGGGCTGAGTATTGAGTCGAAGTGTGGGAAGAGCCGCTGCCCATGCGGGAATCAGGACTCACGTGGTTCCTTGCCTGGCACTTCCTTGACTCTCGTTTCAGTTTCCGCGCGGGTGATTTCATGTTCGAAATCCTCCCTAGCTTTTTTGAATTCCCCCATGCTTTTGCCGATTCCACGGGCGAGTTCAGGCAGTTTTTTCGCTCCGAAGAGCAACAGGATCACGATGAAAATCATGACCATTTCCGGCATTCCAATAGGTCCCATGGTAGTAGTTGGTGTTGTTGTAGGGAGTGTAGCCCCGATGAATGCGCTTGCAACGCATTTGCTATGAAACGAATCAATATGGCGGATTATGTCTATAAATCTCAAATCCGGTCGAATTTGATGATCAATGACACACCGGGCAGGTATTCAGTGAAGTGAAAAAATCATGGCCCTTGTTGTCCACAAGGATGAACGCAGGAAAATTCTCCACCGTGATTTTCCAGACGGCTTCCATGCCCAGCTCGGGAAACGCGACGACCTCCTGCGAACGGATGTGGTCCTGGGCCAGCAAGGCGGCGGGACCACCGGCGGATCCTAGATAGAAGCCACCGTGTTTTTGGCAGGCTTCGGTGACTTGGAGGGACCGGTTTCCTTTGGCCAGCATGACCATCGAGCCACCGCGGGATTGGAAGAGATCGACGTAGCCGTCCATCCGGCCAGCGGTGGTGGGGCCAAACGAACCGGATGGTAACCCGGCAGGCGTTTTGGCCGGGCCGGCATAATAAACGGGATACTTTTTGAAGTAATCCGGCAATTCGCCGGTGTCATCGAGGATTTCCTTGAGTTTGGCGTGTGCGATATCGCGGGCGACGATGATCGTGCCAGTGAGAGCGAGTGCGGTGGTGACCGGGTATTTTGAAAGGGTTTTGAGGGTTTCCTCCATCCCGAGATCGAGATTGATCGGCACCCCCTTGAATTTCCAATCGCGGAATGTTTCGGGAATGAAACGGCTGGGATTCTTTTCCAGCTTTTCGATGAAAATTCCATCCTTGGTGATTTTCGCCTTGGCCTGGCGATCCGCTGAGCAGGAAACGCCGATGCCGACGGGGCACGAAGCACCGTGGCGCGGCAGGCGGACGACGCGCACATCGAGAGCGAAATATTTGCCGCCGAATTGCGCACCGATGCCGATTTCGCGGGCCATCGCGAGGAGTTCCTTTTCCAGTTCCAAATCGCGAAAAGCCTGTCCGTGCTCGTTGCCGCAGGTAGGCAGCGAGTCGTAGTAGCGGGTGGATGTCAGTTTGACGGTCTTGAGGCAGTTTTCCGCCGAGGTGCCGCCGATGACGAACGCGAGGTGATAGGGCGGGCATGCGGCGGTGCCGAGCGATTTCATTTTCTCAAGGCAGAATTCCTTGAGGCGCTTGGGATTGAGCAGGGCTTTCGTCTCCTGATAGAGAAAGGTTTTGTTCGCCGAGCCGCCGCCTTTGCTGACGAAGAGGAATTTGTAGGCGTCGCCCTCGGTGGCATAGAGGTCGATCTGCGCGGGTAGGTTGGTCTTGGTGTTGACCTCGTCATACATCGTGAGCGGGGCCGTTTGCGAGTAGCG
>JBDTNJ010000049.1:0-7718 GCA_039933825.1 Luteolibacter sp. | reverse complement strand
CCCGGCACTCTGGAAACCGACGAAGCCATCGGCACCGGAGTAAAAGTCCTCTCCTATTCCGTCGATTGTAACCCCTCCATGGCCTCTATCAAAGCGGCCATCGAACAGCACTCTATCCGGGGAATGCTTTCGCTCCCTCAACAGGACTTCCTCAACGAACGCCTCACCCAGATCCCATGGGACCAAGTCCACAGTTTTCCCAAAATCGAAGCCCGCCGCTGGAAACTCCCCGATTCAGGGAACCTCACCGCCGAAGAATGGAAATACCCCGGCGGAGAAACCCTCGAACTTTCCTACAAAGCCACCTCCAAAGACCCCGCCACCGCTGAAACAAAATTCACCACCTTCCTCACCACCCACGCCATCAAACCCGAATCAGGCGGAGCCATGAAAACCACCACGGCCCTCGAAGCCCTCGCCCGGCAGGCGTCCGCCATCCCGGCGCTGCCCAACAAATAACCACCCCACAAGGAATCTGTCCCTCTTCAAACACTAAACTATCCAACCTAATTCGCACTCATGAAAAACAAATCCCGTCAGACATCCTCGCCCAACAACACCGATACCCCACACGCTCAAAACGGCAGTTGTCAATGTTTCATCATTCCCAGCAACGTCCTCAAGCGCTTCGCCAAAGACAAAGATCTCACCACTGATCAACGGAAATCCTTCTCCGACGCCGTATTACTCGAAAAGGAATGGCGTAAGGTCAGAACCGCTAAATCCAAATTTACGGCAATCGCCCAGCAAATCCTCCCCACGAACATTTCTGCAACCGCCCTTACCGCCCCTCCGGCTGTTCCCATTTTCAATTGCAACCATACGACCTCACTGCCCGGCACCCCAGTTGCCAGTCCCGGAACGTCGGTCGACCCCACCGCCAAGCGCACCTACAACGAGACAAACGCAGTTGCCAAATTCTACCGGGCACTTTTTGGCAGAAACTCAATCGATAACAGCGGAATGACCATGCTATCTTCTATCCACTACAGCGTTAATTACAACAACGCCTTCTGGAACGGCAGCCAAATGACTTATGGCGATGGCGATGGTAGCATATTTCTAGATTTCACCAAGTCCACCGACGTTATAGCCCATGAGCTCACTCACGGCGTCACTCAATTCACCGCAGGCCTCGCTTACACCAACGAAGCAGGGGGTTTGAACGAAAGTATATCCGATGTCTTCGGCTCCATGTTCCGTCAATGGCGAGCCACTCAAAAAGTCACCAGCGCTGACTGGCTCATTGGAAAAGAAATCATGGGACCTGCCGCCATTGCCAGAGGCTACACCTGCCTGCGTGATCTATCTAATCCTAGTGCCGCACATTGCCTATCTCCACAGCCCATCCACTTTTCAGGTTACCACGCCGGCATGGACCCCCACGAAAGTAGCGGTATCCCGAACTTCGCCTTTTATAAAGCTGCCATAGCTATTGGGGGAAACAGTTGGGTAAAACCTGGGAAAATTTGGTATCACGCACTAACTACTTACACTCCCAGGCCAAACATGAAAATGCTCGATTTTGCCAATAGAACCCGCAGAGCCGCTACAACTCTTTTCCCCACCGATCCCACAGTATACACCGCCGTGGATAACGCTTGGAAAGCCGTGGGACTTTAATCTCTCCAATTGACCACTCAACGCCTATTCTGACCCATGCCAAACTTCTTAATCATCTTGAAAGTAGAAAAAATAGGCGGACTTGCTGGCTACGGAGGAGAGAAAAGCCATCTCCAAAGTACGGGGCAGCTAGAGCTTTCATCCATTTCGCAAGAAGATCAGAACGTCGTTGAGCAACTTTTCAAAACCACTAAAAAGCCCCCAATCCCACCAACCAATGATGGGCTCCGCTACCGCCTTACCCGAGGGACTGAAAGCATCGAAGTCCCCGAGTCCTCCATTCCATCTTCGATCTCAGGCTGCGTTAAAGACTCATTTCTATGATCACCCGCAATCTACCCGCTATGCTCCAGGGACTCGACACTCTTATCGTTTTCGTTGTCATGGTGACGATTGTCAGCCTGCTTGTCCCGACTACCCTTCAGATGATTTTGCCTCCCTCAGCATGCGTGGCAAGAGCCTCGCCAATGCCCTCTAGCCATCTTTCAGACCATCACCATCGAATCCTTCTGCCCCCCCCCGCCGCAAATGGAAATATCGCGCCATCTACACCGAAGACGCCCAGCGCATCGGACAGTGGAGCAACATCGCGGAGATCACCGTTGGTGGATAACATGACAGGAAAATCGAGCTTTTATCATTAAATTCACCATCCCCGGCCTAATCAGCGGCCAAGTCTATCACATCAAACTCCGCGCCCTCAACCCCGCCGACCCCGACCCTTACAGCAACCCCATCACCCAACGAGCCACCTAACCAGTAGGTCGAGAAAAATATATATCTAAAATGAAATACACTATCAAAGCCGTCCCACCCAATGTTAAAGCCATCCTAAGATCATTTGCTCCAAGAGTCGCCGTCGTGACAATGGGCTGCCTTACCGCATCCTGCGCGATGGTCCAAACACGGACTGCGGCTGAAGGCGAGCCGAACGACAGCCGGGCTTACGCCGGGTTACACTACTCGCTGCCGAAGGGAATCATCGATATTCAGGGTGTGATCGGCAGTGGCGATTCCCTGTATACGATCACGATGTCCCGGCACAATGATGCGGATCGCCATGCACGATACCGCTTGATCGTAGGCAAAAACATCCTTTTCGAGGACAAAAACGTCTTCTCCGTGGACGAAAAAGGCCTACTCACCGATACGCTCACGGCCAATAGCGTAGCCAAGACGGGGGTGATCATCGATAACCTTGCGGATACGGCGATTAATATTGGCAAAATCATGTTGAAGGCACCGGGTGCGGGCTTTGGATTGCCTGGCCAGAAAGCCGTGCCGTTGAGGCCGTTCAAGGTTTCTTTCGATCCCTTCTGCGCGTCGGATGTGAAGAGTGCGGTCGGCCAGATGGCGGCGGCCGGTTTTCAACTGACGCTCGATCCCTCCCGGGACCGGTCAGCTAAGAGTTCAATCTCCACCCTTCGTGGAGAGGAGCAGGTGGATGGTGAGAAGTTCTCCAAGATGGGCTTCTACTATCGCCCGCTCACTACGGTGAAAATGCGTATCGTCTGCATCGGCGATGCTGCAATCTCCGTGGTCAAAAACGTCAGCGTGCCCGATCCATCGGCGCTAGCCGTCTATAGTGTGAGCCGCGGCGCTTTTGCCGATCGCAGCCACACGATCACCATCGTGGAAGGCGAGCCGCGTAAGATGGAGCACAACTACCCGAGCGAAGTTGTCGCTATTACAGCGATCCCGTTCAACCTGACCTCGAAGCTGCTGAACGCGCTTAACGGAGCACCGGGCTTGGCCAATTTCATCTGGAAACCCAAACCCGCGCCGCTCGCCCCGAATGCAGACATCAAGGCAAAAGAAGATCGGCTCAAGGCTGAGGAAGATCGCCTGAAGGCGGAGCAGAACTATCTTGACCAGAAAAAGAAAACCGAAGATCTGCGGCGGCAGATCGAGCAGGGCGGTGGAGGTGTCAGCGACACTACCCCCGCAGGTGGCTTCTTCCTCCAGCCGCCCGATGACCCTTCCGAAGTCGCGGCGCTGAGAAGGAAACTCCTGGAACTACAAAACGAGCGGTCCCTCCCGCAGGGGGGCCTGCCTCCGGCGGAGGCTCCTGCACCGGTGATGACGCCGGATAGTGGGGTGCTTCCCGACAATGGGTTGCCGCCCGTCCCGCCGCAGCCCGGCGACAAGCACTAATAACTTACATTGCCCAAAATTATGGCTATTCGCTCAGTCGCTCTAGTTGATCGGACCAGTGGAAAATTGGATAAAAAGGAAGTGCGCAACGTCGCTGCCGCCATCCAAAGGCAGATTGTTGAGCATATCTCTCCGACCTGGGGGCACACCGGTTCGGTGATCGCGCTGGAGCAAGGAGATACGATTCCGCCCACCTACTTTCCGGTCTTTCTCAACACCGCCCAGGACAGCTCCGGGCTAGATGGCATTCACTACTTCACGGACCGCGGCGAGGTATACTCCAATGTGAACGTGAATGCCCCCGTCAGACACTGGTCGCTCGTGGCCAGTCATGAAACTGTGGAGATCGTGACGGACCCAACGACGGATTGGAAAATCCCTGCACCATCCATCCGTGAGGGCCAAGGAACGGTGGAGTACCTGTTGGAAATCTGCGACCCGTGCCAGCATGAATTGTGCGGATACTACATCGACAATGTCCTAGTCTCAGATTTTTATATCCCGGCGTATTTCAATCCTACCAGCAGCGGGCCGCTGAGCATGTCGCGCAAGATCCAGAAGCCCCTGCAGATCATGCCGGGAGGTTATCTGGTGTGGCGTCATCTAGGCGATTGGTATATCGGCACAGCCGATGGTAGCGGGCAGGTGAAGACCAAGCCGTATCTCGGCATGAATCAAATCGGCAAAGTTCCCGGCGATTCCATTCGAGAAAAGATCGACTACTTTACCAATCGTCTGGCCGGCGTGGGACCGAATATCGAGTTGAAAGGTGACTTTAAATGTCAACTCGAAGAACAACGGAAGCGAGCGGAGCGTGACGCCGAGCAAGCAATGCGTTTTGGCAAGCAACGCTGGAAAGCTTACGAAAGCCATCGCAAGCAGATTTCAAAAGGAATTCGCGACTACGAAAAACTGAAAAAGGAAAAGAAGACAAACACGGAATTGCGGTAGTATCTCTCGTGTTGATATCGAGCTAGCTTGATCGCAGAAACCATAAAGAGCATCCACAGATATGACTAAAGGACTGTCCCACTGTCTTGATTACCAATGTTATTGGAACGACGCGAAAATGCCCACGCTCGCAGGCCAGGTCGTCGAGCGCGAAGGCCCCGGAGACAACACCTCCGAAATCGGAGACAATCGTGACAGGCGCATCCGCAACGGCACCTACCCATTGGCCATTCAGGATGGAAATCACTACAAGACCTATAACTACACCAAGGACGATACGACTCCCAAACCGGGAATCCTTTTGAAAAAGACCAGCGAGCGCACCGCGATTCTCCTCCATCCGGGATCGGACTACCTCAGCAGCGTGGGCTGCCTAAATCCAGCAACCGGCCTGACGAACGCAAACTCGAACATCGATTTCACCGAAAGCCGCAGCCGGGTGATTGCTATCATTGACGCGATCAAATCAAAACTCGGGGCTAGGTTTCCAAAATCCGGCACGATTCCCGATACTGTGATCTTCATTGAGGGAGAGCCCTGATCGCAAAGTTCAAATTCAAACAAGAAAATTACAGAATCAATGAATACACTTTGGATTCTCAGTGACGCCGCAGAAGTTGCCACCAAAGCGGCTGGAATTGGAGGAGTGGATATCCTCTTACGGCTTGCCCAGTTGGGGGTGTCCGGGCTGGCAATTTATATTCTAAAACTCGCACACAATCTCTACCAACAAGCAAATTCTGAGAAGGATGTTAAACTTATCGTCGCAAAACAGAAGGGCGCAAAGTTATACTTAGGATCTTCGTATGGCCTTGTTTTGATTTGCGCAGCGATCGAAATCATTAAACTTTTTGGTCCGAACAATACTGAGGGTCCCGTGAAAGCCCGGATCGGAATAACGGGATTGCTCGAGGAAAAATACGACCTGTATGGAAGTCCCGTTATTTCGCGGGCACATGGCCAAAAGGATTTCCCGGTTTCTGCTAAGAATCGACCGGAGGAATTCTCGATTGGGGCATCAGATCAAATCAACGTAAATTTGGGGAAAATGGTAGTCAAGTACGACGAGCTCACCGCCGAACAACGCAAGACCAAGGATGAACTTGCTCAACAGAAAATCACAGTGAGGGGCGTGGTGATTCCTCCTTCCAGCAGCTCCGAACCAACCCCAATCCATTAAAATCATGCAAAATAATCGATTTAATGTGATTTTAACACTGGCATCTTTGATCACCGCAACGTGTGTGGATACATGGGCACAAAGTCCATCCGACTGGGGGCAGCACCCCAAACCTCAGGCAAAAATATTGGTGGATAAAGCCGTCTTACAAAGCCAGCAGGATTTGAACGAGGCTTCAATTTTGCTCAAGACCGCCACTGTGGAGGATCCGAATTACTATCGAGCCCAACGCAATCTCGGTCTCATCCGTCTTTCGCAAAATAACAATTTCGACGCAATAGTGGAGTTAAACAAGGCACTGGACATTCAAAAATCTCAGGGGGTCAAAGATCCTACTATATGGAGTGAATTGGGTTTCGCCTACGATCGCGCTGAGATGCCCGAAGAAGCGGAGAAAGCCTTTCAAAATGGAGTGATCCACATCAAGGAGCTGACACCCCCGGATCAATTAAAACTGCTTCAGAGAGGAGCTGCGTCTTACATGCTCCGACAAAACCCATTGGGAGCTAAAAAATTGCTGGAAAGTGCAAGACCAGCGCTGGATCTCGGAACAGCTTCAAAAGTGGAGAACTTTATAACCGAAAGCGTGGTAACATTAACAAAAAGCGATATCCAGGAGGGATGGGTCAGTTTCGGCAGACAATCGACATCGGGCACATCGACAAATTGGGACAAATTACTGTTCAAGAAAATCACTGCAGGGGATTTACCTCCCAAAAATGGCGACAATGTAACACCTTTGGATTTCGTCGTAAATATAAGGGCTGATTACAGGCGTCCCGAAAACAAGGACAATCAGTTAGGCACGCCTATTGGATTTGCCCGCCCCGGTGAAACCTTCACATTGATTGAAGACCCAGTGGCAGTTCAGCTTGGCGAAGAGTTAGTTGGATGGACCGCTTGGTGGATCAAAATTCGTAGGGATGCGGTGCCTAGAACTCCGTGACTCTGCCGGTTATTGCTGATCTCGGTGAGTATATGCCGCTTGAGTAATTGGCTTACCGCACCCGCACTTGGCCGTTCATGAGCATGGGGAAGAGCCAATCGCGAAGGGCTTTTGAATGGAATATTGGTAATGCGTATCCAGTTCCTCGTGTAACGCGATGACGCTGGCGATGCGGCGGACGTGGTGGGTGAATTGCTGGGCTTCGTCGCTGGTGAGGGGGCGGCCGAGGAGGGCGGACTTGCGGTAGCTGAGCCACTTTTTGAGGACTTGGTAGCCCCCGGGGGTGTAGGGCCGGGCAAGCTCCGCCGCCGAAGCAAAAAGCTCCGCACGCCCGGTTCTGAAGTGGGATGCCGAACAAATCCGCCATTTCCCGAAAAATCTCCTTCCCGCCAAGCTCTTGACTGTTAGCTTGCAGTCGTCAAATGCCGCATTCCTCTTCCCAAACTTTCCTCCGCGAGCTTGATAAAAAGCTCTGGACCGCTGCCGACCGGCTTCGCTCCAATCTCGACGCCGCTGTTTACAAGCACGCGGTGCTCGGTCTGATCTTCCTCAAATACGTCTCCGACTCCTTCGCCCAGCGGCAGGCGGAGATCGAGGCGATGCTCCGCGATCCCGACAGCGACTTTTTCATGCCCCCGGCAGGTGACATAGGCATTCCTGCCTGTTCTTCCGCCCACGAGAAGGCGATCGCCGTCGAGCTGGAGGAGCGGGACTACTACCTGGAGAAGAACGTTTTCTGGGTGCCGGCGCTGGCGCGGTGGAAGACGGTGCAGGACTCGGTCAAGCTGCCGCCGGGGACGGACATCACGGTGAAGAACGGGAAAACCACCACTTACAAGATCACCTCCACCGGCAAGCTCATCG
>JBDTNJ010000048.1:0-2809 GCA_039933825.1 Luteolibacter sp. | reverse complement strand
ATTCCTCAATGGCTTCCAGAACGGCTGCGGAGAGCCCAAGTGTGTCAAATCCCATACGAAGGCGGTTCCTAGAGGGCGGAACGGCTTGGGTCAAGGGGCGATTGTTCGGGCGCGCAGGCGTGATTTTTAGCGGGTGTTGGGAATTTCGAAGGGAACGGAGATTCAAATTGGCATCGCTCCAAAAAGTGAGTTTGCTTCCATTGAAAGGAAGTGGGGGAAATTCCACGGAAGTCATCATGTCACAAGCCATCATCGATCCGGAAGAGGTTCGCAAATTTGCGGCGGAACTAAAGCGCTTCAACGGCGACCTGCGTGAACGGACGGGCTCGCTGATGGCCCGGTTTGCCGCGCTGGGGGATTCTTGGCAGGATCAGGAACAGGAAAAGTTTTCCGGGGAGTTTGTGCAACTGATGAAAACCCTCAAATCCTTTCTCGAACTCTCCGAACGCCACACTCCCTACCTTCTGCGCAAGGCGGAGCGCATCCAACAGTATCTCGACCAGCGCTGAGCTTCATTTCTCACTCCGATGTCTGACCAAGTCCGGATTTCCTCAATCGACGCGCTGGAGGCATTTCGTGCGGACCTCGTGCAATACATCGCCAAAGCCCGCGTCGCGCTGGAGGACATGGAAGGCGATGTGCGCCGCACGCAGACGTGGCTGGATACGGATCGCGTCCAACACTGGGGCAGCCAGATCAAACAGTGGACCAAGAAGCTCGATCAGGCGGAACAGGAACTTTACAGCGCCAATCTCACCAGCCCCCACTCGGCAAATGCCTTCCAGAAAATGGCGGTGCTCAAGGCGAAACGGAATCTGGAGGAGGCCGAGCGGAAAATGGCGCTGGTGAAAAAATGGCGGCAGACGTTCGAGAATCGCGCCACTCCTCTGCTGCGCCAGCTCGATCCGATGTTTTTCATCGTGGGCCAGCAACTGCCGAAAGGCGTTTACTCGCTTGGCGAGTCGATCAAGGCACTCCAGGCCTATGCCGACAAAATGCCCGCTTCCACGTCACCGCCGCCCGTAACTGCCGAACCGGGAGGTGAGCCATGAGCATGTCCGGCAGCAAAGGCCTGCTCACGATGGCCACCCGCCAGCTCCAGTCCAGATGGGGCGAGACGTGCTACTCGTGGCGCGATCGAAAAGCCGGAGAGTTTGAGGAAATGTATCTATCCGAACTGATGAACGCCGTGAATCCCGCGCTCAGGGTCATCGAGGAGCTCGATCAATTGCTAGAAAAAATCCATGCAGACTGCGACTGAAACCATCGATCTCCGCTCGGTGCAGGGACAGATAGAAGCCCTGAAAACCGCCATCGCCACCGTGAGGGCCGGCGAGGCGGTGCTGATCAAAAAACAGGCGGAAGGCTTGGTGGCCGTGCGCAAGGAAATGGCGCGCCGCGAAGAAGCGGATGCGGAAAAGCTCAACGCCCGGATTCATGAGCTCACTGCCATCCATCATCAGACCGTCGAGGCGCTGAACGCCGCCACCCAGAAGCGGCAGGCGAGAATCCATCAGACCTATCATGCCAGCAAGTCCACACTGGCCCAACGCATGCAGGAAATGAAGGACCGCCGCATCGGACAGGTCCAGGGAGTGATCATGCGCAACCGCCAGCAGCGGCAGCAGCAGCTGGAAATAGCCACAGAGGCCCACCGCGAATTTCAAACACAGCTCCTCGCCGATCGCGGTGTGCGCCATGCATTGCGTGACTCCGTGCTAAGGGCGTTCCGCTCTTTCAAGCCGCTGTTGCGCGGTAAGTTCGAAGGCACGCGGATGAAGGTCCCTGAGATCGATTCAACAGGATCGCCGGAGGAAACTCGCAAGGCGTTATTGGAAGCCCTGGATGAGGCGCGTGTGACTTCCGATGTGGCAGCAGCTCTGCCGCTGGTGAGATTTTTCCGTTTCATACCGCTGTCATTTATCGCTTCCCTAGTGGCCGGGATGCATCTCTGGTATGGCCTGCGGCCCGGAAGTGCGGGATTACAGGCGGTGCTGCCATCGTTCCTGATTGCAGAGGGTGTCCTGATAGTGGTTTGGATTCTGGCATATCTGTTGGCCAGGTCCACGGCCCGCAGTGCATCCGCATCACTGGCTGCTGCACGTGTGCTGGAGGTTCTGGCAGAAAAGAAATCCGCAGCCCGGCTTGCCGGGCTAACCGACGAGATCAAGGGTGAACACGAAAAAGAAGGACAGAACCTCAGCGAAACGTTTCGCGAGTCCGACACGGATTGGAAAACGCGGCTGGCGACCGGCCAGAAGAAGCTGGACCAGCAGTTGGCACGACTGCCAGGCCAGTTGGAAAAACTCCATCAGCGTAAGCTCGGGAAACTCACGGACAGGTATGAGCACGGGCTTTCCAATGCTCGGGAGGATGCACGGAAGCTTGACGAAGAAAGGGAGTCTGCCCGGAGAAATGCGAATGCGGCTGTGGAAAATGAAACCGATACCGCGATCGACGGACTGACGGTTCCATGGCAGGGTGAGGTGCTGCCGAAGCTGGAGAAACTCCTTTCACTCGATCATTCCTCGCGTGCGCGATTCCCTGAGTGGTCGTCGGATTTCTGTGAGAACTGGGCCGCTCCCGAAGCCTCGCCTGAGTCTGTCAGAATCGGATCGCTCCATGTGGATGCGGCAAAGCTAGCAGGCGGACTGCCCCACGATCCGGGCTTTCACCTGGCGGATGCTGCCAATTTTTTACTGCCCTATTCACTGAGTTTCCCGAGCCAAGGTTCGGTGATGATCGAGAGCGACGGTAAAAGCGGCGATGCGGCGACACTTGCGCTCAATGCGATCGCACTGCGTTTGTT
>JBDTNJ010000047.1:0-19179 GCA_039933825.1 Luteolibacter sp. | reverse complement strand
CAACGAGATCGACGCCTACGACTACCAACGCTACGCCATCCTGTTCGTGGATGATGAAGCGAACACCCGCAAATACTTCAAGCGCCTGTTCGGCGACAAGTTCAGAATCCTTGAGGCCGAGGACGGCGTCGAGGCGCTTTCAGTGTTTCGCCAGCATGCCAATGAAATCGGCATCATCGTCACTGACCAACGCATGCCGAATGAAACCGGTGTCGGCTTTCTCTCGAAAATCGCCGACGACTATCCGGACATCATCAAGATCCTTTCCACCGCTTATTCGGATATCGATGCCGCCATCGGCTCTGTCAACCAAGGGGGGATTTTCCGCTACATGACCAAACCCTGGGACATTCCGCAACTGGAAGTTACACTCCGCCGGGCGATGGAATTTTTCACGGTGAAACGCGAACGGGATGCGTTGTTAGGTGCGAAAATGCAAGCCATGGGCAATGTCCTGCTCTCGAGCCGTCTTGCCTCGTTCGCTCTTGCTCCAGTGTGTGCCGGTATCAAGTGTGATCGTGCTGCCGAAGCCATCGCCGCATTCGTGCAAACCGGAGTGGCCGGCCGCCGCACCGGTTCTGATGGAGACTCCGATCTTCGTTCACCGGATTGGGCCCGGCTTCATGCCCGCCAGGTGCTCTTGGCATCGGGGTTGGAAAAACAGTTCCCATCCGCCCTGGCCGTCACAGGTCTGGCAGATCGGGTGGCCGCACTTAAGGCGGCCCTCCAAGGTGCAGGCGCTTCGATCACGTCTTCGGGCGAAGGCACCGCCACCCGCCTCGCCAGTGCGGTGGATCCGATGCCGGGTCTCCTCGACGCATTGCTCGGACGCAACGATGACGCGGCGACCACTCAAGCCTCCGTCAACGTGTTGGCTGCTTTCGCTGCCATTTACGATGCTGGCGGGGTCATCCGCCGCATTCGTGGCGAGGGGCTTACTCTAGATATCACCGAATCAAGCGCACCGGCCAAGGCTTCAAATCCTGGTGCGGAAACCGCAAAATGGTTGATCGACGACGATCTCCTGATCTCCGCGGCTCTCGGCTTGTTGTAAAAAACCGCAAGCTCATTCAAAAGCGCTGGAACGGGTTCGTTCTAGCGCTTTTTTGGGCTCTGGAGAAGGACGCTTCCGGGCTCCTCCGGTACGATCGTAGCGCGTGGTGGCGCTTTCGGTGACGTGGACTCTCCGGTGGCCAGATGATTTTTAATCAGATACCAGATCGTTATCGCCAGAAGCAGGGAGAGGACCTTTGCGATCCAGTTTTTCGACAGGTTCGGTTTCATGAGAAGGGTTTCCGGTGAAGAAGATTTCCGCGATTTTTTCGCGGAACTGTTTTTCGGTGAGATTCCGCTGTAGGACGCCGTTTTCACAGATGGAAATACCACCGGTTTCTTCGCTGACGACCACGGCGATCGCGTCGGTGCGTTCCGTGAGCCCGATCGCCGCCCGATGGCGGAGGCCGGTTGAGCGGTCCTTCATTTCACGTTCGGTGACTGGAAAAACGCATGCGGCTCCGGCCACCCGGTCATCGGCGATGATCATGCCACCGTCATGCAGCGGGGCCTTCGGATAGAAAACCGCCATTGCGAGTTCCGGGGAAAACTGGGCGTCGAGAATCACTCCGCTTTCGAGATGTTCCTTCAGGCTGACATCTCTTTGGATCGCAAAGAGAGCTCCGACCCGCTTTTTTGAGAGATTGATCACGGAATCCGCGAAGCGCTCCAGAAATGCGATGCGGAGTTTGTTGGAAAACGAGAAAATTCGTTTGCTCCCCAGCCGGGCGAGGCCGTTTCGCAACTCCGGTTGGAAAATCACAATCAGCGCCAGCGCCAAGACCGCCGCCGCGCGGGTGATGATCCACTGGATTACCTCAAACCGGAAAATTGTCGAAACAAGCGTCAGGACAATCAGGATCGTCCCAAGTCCCACCAGGATTTGTGCCGCCCGCGTGGCACGGAAAGCCCGGTAAATCTGGTAGATACAGGTGGCGAGCAGCAAGATCTCGATGCTGTCTCGCCAGGGGTCTTGAAAAATTTTCCACATTGGATTACGACGTCCGGGATAATAGGCCGCAGATGGGACCAATGGCAATCCCGGAAAGCGAAGCAGGAGACCATGCGCTCCGAACTCACATCCCCGGTAGCTTCAGCTTCTCCAGCTCGTGTATGATAATTCGCTCGCATTCCTCAATCTGAAGCTGGCGGCGGGTGCGCGCTTCCTCGGCCAGCTGCTCCAGAGTGTCGATGTCGTACAGATAGACCTCTTCGATTTCGCCCACGGCTGGATCGATATCGCGCGGCACGGCGATATCGATGAAAAACAGCGGCCTGTATTTTCGAGCCCGGCGGGCTTTTTCGACATCGGCGCGGTGGATAATGGCGTGGGGTGAGCCGGTTGAGGAAATGACCACATCCACCCGCTCCAGCACGCTTTGCCAATCATCGAAGCGCACCGCGCTGCCGCCCATTTCCCTAGCGAGTTCCTCCGCGCGATCAAACGAACGATTCGCGACGAAAATCGATCTCGCCCCGCGTGAAACCAGACTCTGCGCGGTGATCCTGCTCATCTCGCCAGCTCCCAGAATCATCACTTCGCTGTTTTTGAGGTGGCCGAAAATTTTCTCCGCGAGGTCCACCGCCACGTTCCCGACCGAAGTCGAGCCTTCCTGGATCGATGTCTCCGTGCGGACCTTTTTCCCAATGCTGAACGCTCGTTGGAATACTTTGTTTAAAACGATTCCCGTTGCCCCTGCATCAAGCGCTGCGCCGTAAGCGTGCTTCACTTGGCCGAAAATTTCCGTCTCACCCAGCATCATCGAGTCCAGTCCGCTGACCACACGGCAAAGATGCAGCGCGGCATCTGCTTTTTCCTTCCGGTAGAAGTGCGCGGACACACTCGAGTCCACCCGGATCTTCACCGCCAGCCGCGTTTCGATTCGCTCGAACGCTGCCTGCGCGTTCTCCGCCGCCAAATAGAATTCCGTGCGGTTGCAGGTGGAAATGACCACGCCTTCGGTTGCTTCCGCCAGCACGATCAGATCATTGGCGGCCTCTCCCAGGCTAGCCGTGCCCACAGCAAAGCGCTCCCGCACGTCCACGGGAGCAGTGCGGTGGTTGAGGCCCAGGCAGAGAAGTTCCATCAGACGAATGCGAAAACCACCAGTGAGAGAATGAATAATGCCACCGCCGACAGCGAAAGCCGTCTGCCCGTCAATCCGCGCACCGTCTTGATTCCGATTAACAAAGCGTAACTCACCCACACCGCCACCGCCGCGATCAGGTGGCCCAGGGCTCCCGTAGTCCGTGGCATCAGGAAACCCGCGATGATGCCGATCGTCAGCAGCCCGCCGCCCAGCCATAACAGCCGCTCTAGGGAAATCAGCAACTCGCGCACCGGCGGCAGATTTCGGAACAGCCCGCTTTTCAAATGGTGCTCCTTGAGCTGTTTGTCCAAAACCAGAAACATCACCCCGGCCACCGCTGCCAGCGCCAGTGCTCCATAAGCCAGTACCGACGTCGCCGAATGCGCCTCGTGCCAAGGATTTCCACCGATCACCCGTGGTGGGTTCTCCACCAGTTTCCCCGGCACCAGCGCAAAAACCTGGAACACGACCACCACTGGCGCTGTAAAAACCCCCAGCAGTGAAATCCGATACGCCGGACCCACGAGCAGATAGAACAAGGTCAGCGACCACGCCAAAAACGCCAGGATTTCTCCGGTCCCCACCAACGGACAAGCCGCCCGCATCTGCCCGCGCACCGAGAGGAACCCCAGTTGGCAAACGAACGCCGCCACCATCCAAAACACCGTCAATTGCCTCCGATGCCCCTGGTGCACCGAGATCATTCCCCATGCCGCTCCGATAGCAGCGAGCAGGGTGGCAGTGATGAGAAACCAACGGTCCATGCCCATCCATGGAGTCCCGAGCGCCCTCGCGCAAGCGCTAAGGAGTGGGGATGTTATTGTCCCTGGTCGCTGCGGGCTTGGCTAGCCGCTATCCAATCCTTCAGGCGGGGATGGACTCTGAAAAATGATCTGGCGATTTTTTCCTCAACGAAATCTTCTGAATCCCAGCGGGATTGCCAGACATTGGCCCGGAGTCGAGCGTTAGCGGCTACCTCGGGGTCCATGGTTTCATTGTAATTCGACCCAGGCAGCGGGTCGCAGAGGACGTGCTGGGCCGTGCACATTCTAACGGTTTAGTTTCACCTCTTCCCCTTCGGCGTTTTCAAAAACGCCTCCACTTCTGCCAGCGGACGGGTGTTGAAGACATCCTGTTTCCGCAGCCAGCCTTTTCTAGCAAGACGGATTCCGAGGCCGAGGTGGTGCAAGCCCATCGTGGAATGGGCGTCGGGGTTGATTGAGCAGAGCACGCCTTTGTCGCGAGCGCGTTTCCACCAGCGCCAGTCCATGTCGAGGCGCATGGGGCTGCAATTCAGTTCGATGATGGTGCGGGTTTCCGCTGCGCAGTCGATGATCATGGCGTGGTTCACAGCGTAGGGCTCGCGTTTCAAAAGGAGGCGGCCGGTGACGTGGCCGAGCATGGTGACATGTTCGTTTTCCATGGCCCGGCAGATCCGGCGCGTCATGTCCTCTTCGCTGAGGGTGAATGATGCGTGCACGGAGGCGACGCAGTAATCTAACTGAGAAAGGATGTCATCGGAGAAATCCAGCGAGCCATCTTTGTGGATATCCACCTCGGTCCCGGCGAAGATCCGGAAGTTTTCATAACCGGCGTTGAGTTTTGCGATGGCTTTCACCTGCGCGATCAGTCGCGTTTCATCCAAGCCGTTTGCCTGGAATGACGCCTTCGAGTGATCCGCGATGCCGAGGTATTGCAGGCCTAACTCCATCGCCTCATCCGCCATGGCTTCCAGCGTATTGTGTCCGTCCGAGGCGGTGGTGTGGTT
This sequence comes from Luteolibacter sp., assembly GCA_039933825.1. Classification (GTDB taxonomy): domain Bacteria; phylum Verrucomicrobiota; class Verrucomicrobiia; order Verrucomicrobiales; family Akkermansiaceae; genus Luteolibacter. The sequence goes on along the minus strand of JBDTNJ010000047.1, from coordinate 14,268 downwards.
GTGAAATGTGCCGCGCAGTTGGGCTAACTCCACCAACCTTGGCAGTGTGTGATCGGCGGCAGCTTCGATTTCGCCGCGATTTTCCCGCAGTTCGGGTTCGATGAAATCCAGTCCTAGCGCCCGATAGATCTCCCGCTCTTCGTTCACTTCCGGGATCACCGCGGTGTCATTGGTGGGCGTGAAGCCATACTCATTGAGCGACAGCCCTTGTTTGAGCGCCAGCCCGCGGATCGCGACGTTGTGTTCCTTCGAGCCGGTGAAATATTGCAGCGCAAATGGAAACTGTGCGTTAGACACTGCGCGGAGGTCGCATTGCAGTCCGTTTTTCAACCGCACCGATGCCTTGGTTTCTCCACAGGCGATCACGGATTCCACCTGCGGCAGCGTGGTGAAGTCCTCGCACACTAGCTTGGGTTCCTTGGTCGATACGAGGAAATCCAGATCGTGCACCGTCTCCTTCGCCCGCCGGAACGAACCCGCTACCGTGCACCTCGAAATCTCCGGGTGCATCCGCAGCAGTTCCAGAATTTCCTCCAACAGAGGACTGATCCCGCCTAGCAGAAATGAATCTGCGAAAGTTTCCTTCAGTGCGATGGCTTCCAAGATCTTGACCTGGGTCTTCGCGCCGAAGCCAGGCAAGCCCGCTATTTTTCCGGCCTCGCAGGCGGCTTTTAGATCCGCGATGGAAGAGACTCCCAGCGCTTCATGGAGGGCCTTTACTTTTTTGGGTCCCAGTCCTTGCACATCGAACAGTTCAAACAACCCGGGCGGGAACTCAGCCCGCAGTTTTTCGTAGAATTCCAGCTGCCCGGTGCTGGCGAGTTCGTGCAGCTTGTCCCGCAGCGCTTCGCCGATGCCTTTGATGCCATTCAGCTCGTTCTTTTCCGCCAGTTCGACGATCTCACCATCGAAATTTCTAACGGTCTCTGCACCCTGCCGGTAGGCCCGGATCTTGAAAGGATTTTCGTCCTTGAGTTCCAGCAACAAGGCAATCTCCTCGAGCACTTCCGCCAACTTCTCACGCGTCATGCGTGAAACTTCTCCCGACCGGCACGCGGGGTCAACTTTGGAGAATCGTGAGTTACGCTGCAGTCGATTCCCGGTCACGCCTACGGGCGCTCGGCGGAATCGTCCGTGACAAACAAGGTGGGCTGTGTGAGTGAGGAATTGCCAAGTCCGGGAATCACGCGACGGACGAGCTTTTTCAACCCGGATTCTGCAGCATCGAGTTCCGCTTCACCTTGGCGCAGCGCTTTTTCCCACGCCGGCGCAAATCCCGGTGCTTGTTCACGCATCGTGCGGATGGCGATGTCGTGGATTTGCAAAAGTTTCTGCTCAGCACGACCGGGTTTCTGTTGGAGCGCGGCGTTGTTGACGCGGAGTGTTTCGTTTTGCCTGCGAAGCGCTTCGAGGTCGATTTGGAGTGACTCGTTACCGCTGGCGTTGATTTTGAGCTGGGTGTTGAGATGGCCCTGGAGGTTCTTTAATTCCTCTTCGACCCGCTTCAGGTCGCGGGAAACCGCGCGACGGGCGGAGAATCCGGATTTCCACACGAATCCGGTAATCAGTAGTCCGAGCAGGAGTCCCCATGTGAACGGGTTTTTGAGAGCTTCGTAGAAATAGTCCATGGAGTGAGTTGATTTTAAGGCTTGGTCGGTGCTTTTTCCACCGGTTTTTCGGCGGGATCGCTGTCCTTGATGGCAGCTTGCACGTTTTCAGTGATGTCCGGTGCCTGTTTGTTATAGAGGATGAAGGGGACGCCGGTGTTGGTATTGCCGGAGCTGTCAAAAACCGTCAACAAGCCCTTTTCTTTCGCGACCTTGTTCGAGATTTTCACGATCCGCTCGAGCGAGGCCCGCATTCCCGAGACCATCTTTTTGTTGATGGCTTGTTCTTGCTCGGTTTTGAAGCTCTCGAAATCTTGTTGGAGAGTTTGGGCTTCCTGGCGCTTGATCTCGTATGTGCGGGCAAGTTTCCGGTTGGTCGCTTCGTCGAGCGGGTTGTTTTTATCGGAAAGCTGGGATTGAAGGGTTTGGAGCTCGGCGATGATTTTGCGCAGTTGCTCGGCGCGTTCATTTTTCATGATCTCGTCGCGCTCCTTTTTGATTTCCTGCTGGAGAACGGTGGTCGAGGGCAGCGCTGCATAAATATCCTTCACCCGCACCAGGGCAACCTTGGGTGCGGCACTCACCGTGATGGAGGTGGCAAGCAGAGTGAGGGAAATGGCTTTGAGAGGATTCATGCTCGCCGGAACGATGAATGGAGCCGGCTGGAATGTCGATATCAGATCCTCAGGTGGCCGTGGTGGCCCGCAAATCCGGCGTCACGGCTCACCGATGTCCTCATTCCAAAGCTCCGGTTTATCGGCAATGAATTGCGTCATCATTTCGATGCATTCAGTTTCGTTGAGAACCTCCAAGCTCACCCCCCGGGATGTCAAATGCTCCTCATCGCCCATGAAAGTCACATTTTCACCAATCACTACTTTGGGAATCCCGTAGAGCAAAATGGCGCCGCTGCACATGGGGCAGGGCGATAGTGTCGTATAAATGACGCATTCACGATAGACGGCGGCACTCTGGCGACCGGCGTTTTCCAGTGCATCCATCTCGCCGTGAAGGGTAGTGCTGCCGTGCTGCACGCGCTGGTTGTGCCCGCGACCGATGATTTTCCCCTGGTGAACCAGCACGCTGCCAATCGGAATACCACCCTCGGCCAAGCCCTTGCGTGCTTCATCAAGTGCCGCTTGCATGTATGAATCCATGCGCTTGAATATGCAGATGGCACGCCGCTTACGCGATAATTTATATCAATCGGCACGGAAATTGCCTAGTGTTCGTCTCACCCTTTAAAAATCATGCCCAAAGTCCGCCTCGCAGGAACCGTCCGTGGAGAAAAAGATCCCAACCGGGAAGTCCGCGCCCGCCTATTATACAGCCTCTTCAGCAAAGGCTGGGACATCTACAACTCCAATGGTGACCAGCGCATCTCCCTTTCCAATATCGAGCGGAAAATCATCGAGTCTGACGCCTTCGTTTTCACGCCGGGTGCCACCCTTGAGGATTTGTTCAAGGCTGTATCGATCTTTGTCGGGTATCAAACGCTCGACGTGAATCTGTCGGCAAAACCGACGGTCCTGCTGAATTCCGACCGGTCGTGGGATCGGCTTTTTTCACTGCTCGCCCATCTTAACAAACTCGGCACGGTAAGACAGAATCACCTCGATTACCTGCTGCTCGCCGACTCTCCGGAGCAGGTGCTTGAGCTCTTGGAATCGACGCGCCGTGCCGGGATCCCCAGCGTAGGACGCGAAAAAATCGGCACGAGCACTGTGGAATCCTTCGATACTCCGCTTCCAGCTGACCACGAAGGCAGCGTTTGCGTGTTTTGTTCCGCCTCAATTGAAGATCCGGCTTACCTCCGCGATGGCTACGAACTCGGCAGGCTCCTCGCCGGTAATAAGCTCGGCTGCGTCTCTGGTGCTGGAAGCTCCGGTATCATGGGCGAGGTCGTCCGCGGCTCGGTGGATGCCGGCGGCTGGACGGCGGGCTCGAATGTCCCTCACATCATCGAGCTTGAAGGCCTACCCAAAGGGATGTCGAGTTTTTGGCTGAAACCTGACATCTACACCCGGATGGAAATCATGATCCAGCACTCGGATGCGTTCGTGATTTTTCCTGGTGGGTCTGGAACCGTGCAGGAAATGCTCGCACTGATGATTTTCAAACACCAAGGCCATCCCTCGATGGTCGGAAAACCGGTGGTCATTTTCAACCGGGTGGATGCCAATGGCCTGTCATTCTGGACGCCGCTCATCGAAATGCTCGGCACCTGGTGCTACGACGGCGAATTTGTCGTCGTCGATGAGCTGGAGCAATTGGTCCCGACCGTCAAGGAACTCATCAGCATCCAACGCGCTCTTGTGGCGTGATGTTGAAAACCCTTGTTTCTGCCGCTTGCCATCGGGCCGATTGATTCGTTAGGATGTCGTATCGTGAACGTCGGAATCCTCGTTAACCCGCACAAGCCTGACTCGCTTCCTACTCTTCACGCACTTCGCGCGGCCTTGACGGTTCACGGCTGCACCGCCGTGCTCGACGAGGAAACCGCCGCTCTTGCTGGAGAAGTGGGCGGCATTCCCACCTCGGAGTTTTCCAAATACGTCGACATCGCCGCAGTGCTCGGAGGCGATGGTACGATGCTCAACGCGCTTTCCCGTCTGGGAAATTTCCAGAAACCTGTCGCTGGGATCAACATCGGTACTCTGGGTTTTCTGACCAGTTGCAAAGACGACGAGCTCAGCCTCTTCGCTGCCGCCATCGCCACCGGCAACTTCAGCACCAGCATTCGAACATTGCTGGAAGCTACGGTTCATCGCCCTGGAAAGGCCTCGGGGCCGCTGATCGCTCTGAACGAAATCACGCTCGCCCGCGGTGAAACCGGCCGTTTGGTGTCGCTTCGCGCCAGCGTCAATGGTGAGCTCCTTAACGATTACCGGGCTGATGGTCTGATCGTCGCCACCCCCACCGGTTCCACTGCCTACTCCCTCTCCGCCGGTGGGCCGCTCATCGCGCCCGATGCTGCCGTCTTCGTCATCACTCCGATTTGTCCTCACAGCCTCAGCCAGCGTTCGTTGATCCTCTCCGACGATTCCGTGATCGAGCTCTCCGCCGAAGATCGCGACTGCGGCCCCATGCTCTTCACCGTGGATGGTCGGGACAGTATCCATATCGAAATCGGCGACCGGATCAAGGTGAAGAAAGCTGCTCGATCCTTTCATCTCCTCCGTCTTCCGGACCGCTCATTTTACGAAGCGCTTCGCCAAAAACTGCGTTGGCAAGGAGTTTAAGCAATCGTTTTAAACCTTTGCATCAATCAAATTGATGCAAGCGCCGAAATCAAACGTTCACGCAGTGGGATTGAACTGATGGCCAATCGCTTCTGCTCATTTTCATAAATTTTTCGCCCGCTCAAAGTTTCGATCTGAATGGGTTCCCGGCCCCACGCTTTGAGGTCATAAGGACTCGCCCGCATGTCCAAGTCGCGCAGTTCAATCGCCTGTTCGAAACAATCCAGCAACAACTCGGAGCCCACCCAAGGCATCGCCTTCGCCGCCCATTTGTAGAGGTCCATATTTGTGTGCACGCAACCGGGTTGCTCCATTTCGATTCGGCTATCCAAGGTCGGTTGCAGGCGGTTCAACGCTCGCGCCTCGCTTGCGAAATGTCGGAACGCATCATGATGCGAGCAGCAAATCGCCCGTGATTCCACCAGCGCGTCGATGTCCGACTGTGGCAAACGCAACGGCGTCGTTTTTTCATGGCGCACATTCCGTCCTCGATAAACCATCGCCCACTCATGCAATCCATGGCAGGCGAAATTCGGCGCGCGATCCCGGGTTGTGGCCAGCAAGCTCCGGATCCACCGCAGTCGCTCCCGTTCCTTTTTCGGGATTTTTCCAAGATCCGCATAGAGGCAGCCATCGGCCACCGAATAACTACGCTCCGAAAAAGGTGCTGGCAGGGCAGGTGAATCCCAAGCCAGGCCGAGCCCAGTTCCCGGATGCCACTTCTCCAGCAGTGCGAGAGCATAGGGGTAATACTCGAACAAAAAATCGTCAATCGGATGCGGCTCCCTGTGGTCCCGTCGCTTCCTCGCAGGCAGTGTATGCCTCTCCGCCCGCGCCCGATGCACCGCCGCCCGCGCGCGCCATTCGGAGGCGGATAGGCTGATCATTGGGGGACTGGAAATCATCGCGCGGCGAAAAAAACATAAACATCCCACAAAGGCAAAATTTCCCTTGCGATTCCAGCCTGTCGCCCCTAATTATTCCGCCCCGCGCCGAAAGGCGCATGGTTCAAATCGCGGGATGGAGCAGCCAGGTAGCTCGTCAGGCTCATAACCTGAAGGTCGTAGGTTCAAATCCTACTCCCGCAACCACTCTCAAAGCCTTAATCCACAACGGATTAGGGCTTTTTGGTTTTTGAGGCGATTGTGAAATTGGACAAAAAATTGGACACATTGTGGTCAGATTGAACCGACGAGGGAGGAGTGCCCAGCGACCACTCACATTCTCAAACCTGTCATCGGCGAATTCGGAAGCCGCAGGAAAAACGAGCAATTCTGCCAGCGCGTTTCTGCGATAATCGGGTGGAGCAACTGTTGGTTTTTAACACTATGGAGCTTGGTAATGTGAACTTTGGCATTGAAACCGGCGGTTGCTAACGCCCTGTGTGGAATTCGCCACAATCATCGTGACTCCCGTGGCGCGAACTGTGCCTGACTGCCAACCATCCTATCACGCGGACTGAATCCATGACCGAATGCCGTTGTAAACAGGGTCGAGCGTCGTGGGCCAGCTCAACACCGGAGAGATCGCCGCCCAGTCCGGTGATTCCCGCGTGCGTCCCACGGCTTCGGAAGAGTGTGTATCCGAGAGCATTGAGAGGGAGGGCGATCATCCATGGAGCCCAGAACGAACCCGAAAAATCGACCCATCGAATCGAATGTGAATCTTGCTAATTTTCGGGAGTTCCTGACTATTGAGCAGGCACAGCAATCAGGATCACGATGAGTCCGGTGAATTCCGCCTTGGCCTTCTCTGTATCCGCAGGGTTCTTACTCAGCAATCCTTTGATGCTCCGGCCCTGGATCGGCACCGCCGCGGGACGGTGGGCGACATCGTGCAAGCCGATCACTTCCATCAGCGTCGGCAGCAGGTCAATATTGGCCGTGAGAGAGGGCACCTCGACTGCGGTGGCTGGCTCGCTACCCCAGTCACCGGCTTTCCAGCGAATGAAACATGGTATGCGATGGCTGTCCAACTTGACCGGCAGTAGGTTAACCCGAGGAGAAATCAAATTTCCGGTCATCCGGTGGAAAATCGCGTTGTCAACGCAAGCGATCTTGCGAGACCTCAGTAAACCTGTTTCCGTCTCCCAACAGGCCATTGGAAATGCCATAAAATCAATGCTGTCGTTGATTGCTAAGTCCAGCGGATGGGGATGTCCGGTAGACTTTTTTGCTTTTAATCAATCTGCTCTATGAAAACAAAATCCAGTCCAACACAGTTTGAACTCACGCTGCTTGCCATGACGCTTGATGGAGATCACGCACCTATTGACCGGGTGAAGCTCGCAATGGCTGTCTGGGATGAGGCGGGAGAAACGTTGTTTCCGGCACCCGGGCCGCGCGTTGCAATTTCTTTGGATCAGATGCTTGAACGCTTGTTTCCTGACCTCGGGAATGGCAAGAAAGGGCAATCTGTAAAAGAGATCAAAACCGCCAGAATGGCCAAATACCGGAAGTTTGTCGAATGGTGCGAATGGGCAACTTGGGGTCCGGATTATGTAAGGTGCATCCCCAATGTAAGAGATGGACGACCGGAGGAAATTTCGGTCACCAAGGCCTTTGTTGGAAGGAATGTTCAAGCTGCGATCAAAATTCAGGGGAGGGATGGGATTGTTGACGCTGACAAGGTCGAGGAGGAGTTTCGTCATTTCTGCTCTTCCGAAAAACTGCGGCGTGAGGCCATTTATGGTGACCGTGCTAGGAAAGCGGCTACCGCCTCCCACGCGAAGAAAGTCGCAGCGAAGTCCTCTTTGGGGACTGCGGCCGCCAAAAAAAGAGCTATATCTCCGAAGAAATTGGTGAAAAAGCAAGGGCTGAAGACTCGCTAGAGATGTGATGTTGGCCTCGGCGTAAAATGGAATAGTGGGCTTTTCTCAGGAAGATTCAGGTTCTAGTGGGGGCAACCCTGTTCAGGTTCGAGTCCTGTCGCGCGCACCATTTGATTATCAAACGATTAAGGGGAAAGACCTTTCCCCGACCACTCTCAGAACCCCGGTGTCCCAACAGAGACGGTCACCCAATGAGTAGGCTCCTCACTACCACGGGTCGCCCTGCTCGACAAATTGGAGAGTGGAGCGGGCGATCATGAGTTCTTCATCCGTTCTAATTACCCGAACATGCACGCGGCTCTCGTCGGGAGAAATGATCGGCATGCTCTTGGAATTCCGACTTGGGTCGATTTTGATTCCCAGAAAATCCAATCCTTTGCAAATGCGTTCCCGGATGACCGGTGAATTCTCACCAATTCCACCGGCGAAAACCAACGTGTCCAAGCCCCCAAGCGCAGCGGCAAACGACCCGATCCACTTCTTCGCCTGATAGCAGAAGAGAGCTATGGCCTCCTGCGATCTGGCGTCGGTGGACTCGGACGCTAGCAGATCGCGTACGTCGGAACTGGTTTCGGACATTCCAAGCAGTCCGGATTCGTGATTCACCATCCTGTCGAATTCCTGCGGAGTCATCCGTTCGTTTCGGGCGAGAAATGATAGAAGTCCCGGATCCAGATCACCGGAACGTGTGCTCATGACCAGCCCGCCCGCGGGCGTGAAGCCCATACTCGTGTCGATGCTCTTCCCATCCCGGACGGCGGCCATGCTTGCCCCATTTCCTAGGTGCGCCATGATTAGCCGACCGCTCGTGGCCACCGGATCACCCTGCCGAGCGAGTTCCTGGACCAAGTATTCATAGGATAATCCGTGAAATCCATAACGCCGGATACCCTTCGCTTCGTAGCATCGCGGAATCGGAAGCATCGATGCAACCCGCGGGATGCGGCGGTGAAAAATGGTGTCAAAACACGCAATTTGAGGCAACTTCGGAAACTTCTTTTGAAATGCCTCAATCAATTCAAGTTCTTTCGGCAGGTGTTCCGGATCGTAAATGGTGATCTCGTGCAATTCCTTGAGGAGCTGCGGGGTGATTTGCTGGGGTTCGGTGTGATTCATCCCATGCACGACGCGATGCCCGACCGCCTTTAACGAAGCAAGGTGTCCGTTGTCTTCCAGCCAGTCGAGTAAGAAAACGGTGGCATCGCTGTGGCTCAGTTGAGCTGGGACGGGGCTGGATGATTTGTTCTCATTTGATTTTTGAAAAGTAAACCGCGTGCCACTTATCCCGATTCTATCGAGTGTTCCATATAGTCCACGCTCCAGAGATTCGCCATTGTGATAGAGCGCAAATTTGATGCTGGAAGAGCCACAGTTAAGCGTCAGGATAGAGGTCATGAATTTCTTATAAATTGCCTTGATCCGCTGGAGGGATCGGCCCGCCTCCGCGAGCGTCTGCGGTGATTGTGTCCTGATTACAATCAACGCAGATATAGGGTGAAAACCCCACCGGACAGACAGTTGAAGGCAAGGTGAGGTAGGGTTAATACCCATGGTGATTGTGGAGTTTGCAACTAGATTTAAAAAATGGTTGGAGAAGGACTCAATACAAAACGACTTCTCTACATTTTTATTTATAAAACGATATGAAGACAATCGATTCAAAGCAGGGAGGATCGCACTCGGACACTGTTTCACTCGTTCGTCCGGTTACACGTGAAATGGTGTATGCACGTACGCTAGAGCTTGCCTCATCAGACGGGAGAAGCTCACACAATATCAAGCAGTTGGATTACGAGAGGGCAAAACGTGAACTCACGGGAGAGTCGGACTTTGACAAGCAGCAGGCTATACTCGATTTCAACGAATACTGCTAACCTGAGCTTGGTCCATCGTCAGCGCCAACAAGGCAAGGCAACCTAGGAGATTTGATCAATTTCCTTCCTTTAAAGATTTTGTGGTGGCCGCTAACATTTGGTCGTGCTCCGCTTCTTCGACTCCTTCTTCGTAGAGGCGTTCGGCAACGCTCCGTCCGTCTTCGTCCTCGTTGTCATCGAAAACGGTCACCGCTTCGTGGCTGGGAGATCCGGGGACGGGATCCCAGCGCTCGGACTCCGGAAGCGATTCCATCAAGGTTTGCTGGGGATCGAATTCATCTCCGCATGTGAGCTCACGCATCGCTTCGTCCCAATCGGACTTCGAGGTATCGAGTGCTTCACGACCGTTGATGACCGCCAATTCCTCCGCGCGTTTTCGAACCATGTCAGGGCTTACCGTGCCAATGCCGGTGCCATGGATGATGATCGGTGCTTCGTGTAGTGGATCCGTGTTCATGATTATGTGAGGCGACAAAAGCTCGGCGCATGCGCAGCTAAAGCCATTTTACGGAATTCGCCCATGGGGTAAAACCCTACTACGTTGCGGCAAGCGTTGCGGATTCTCCGGGTGGTCTGAAAATGGCGGTTCAGAATTGAGTTCTGAGCGGGCGAGAAAGGATACTGAGCTTGATGGCCATGAATGACTTCCTCACTGCTTCAAAGCAGACAAGATTTCCCCTAGTTTTACACTCGCGATCACGGTGAACTTGTCGCTCATGGCGTAAGGCAAAATCAACTTGTCGCCGTGGACCAACGAGCCGCAGCTATAAATGACGTTGGGCACATAGCCTTCACGTTCGAGACCCTGAGGTGAAATGAGTGGATGTGCCAGTCGGCCAATGACCTTGGTAGGGTCTTCCAAATCCAATAGCACCGCGCCGATGCAATACTTGCGCATCGGTCCGACACCGTGGGTGATTACCAGCCAACCGTCTTCGGTTTCGATGGGTGATCCGCAATTTCCGACTTTCACCGATTCCCATATCTCCGCAGGGCGCATGAGGACTTGCGGGTCACTCCAGTAGTGGAGATTATCCGAAAACATGATGAAGAGATTTTCATCATCCTGCCGGGAAAGCATGGCATAACGGCCGCCGACACGCCGGGGGAACAGGGCCATGCCCTTGTTCTGCACTGCACCGCCATTGAGTGTAAGGACCCTGAAGTGGAGGAAGTCCTGTGTCTCGATGAACTGGGGAAGAATGGCGCGGCCATTGTAGGCGGTGTAGGTGGCATAATACATGATTGTGCCGTCGTCCTCGGTGAATCTGACGAAGCGTGCGTCTTCGATGCCGTTGCTCTCGTTGGGAGAAACAGGGAAAATAATCCGCTCGCTCATGCCCAGTTTGGACGAGAAGCGCAGTTCATAGTTCGAGTCGGCAAGCCATTGAATACATTCGAGCGTGCGCTTGAGTTCGTGCGAGCCGGGGTGATTCTCATGGCGGACGGTGCCGACGCTTTTGTTCAGATCGTCGCGGGTGAATTCATTTTGGAGAGGGGCCATCACCGCGTTTGCAAAGTCGTTGTCGAAGCCCATTTCGTGAAATTTCAGTATGAAGCTCTTCTTGCGGTAGCTCGGGTTCGGCACGATATGCGGCATGGTCACATAGCGCGAAACGGTATCCAAGGTAATCTGTCCATCGGGCGCGATGACTCCCGAACGAAACTCGATGGACGAGATGTGGCCTTCACCGGTGGCCCGAAGGCTCATGACGAAACGCAGGCCACCTTCCGGCACACCGCGCTGATCCGGGTGGGCCACGATGGAAGGATTAAACAATGCGGCGGATTCTAACGAATATTCACCGGAGAACAAGGCCCCGATGAGCAGTTGACGTGGGCGGGATAGCGGTCGCTGGGTGAAAATATGGGGAATTACTTTTTGATAGTGATCCAGTAACAATGCCTCGATGTCATAATGCCTGGCCTCGAATTCCTGGTGGACAACTTCCAGTTCCTTCACAACCTCGTCCTCCGTTAGGGCCAGCGCGCGGCCCAGTATCGCGGTAATGCGGAGTGGATTGGAGGGGATGAATGGGCGAATGATCACCCGACCGCTTTCGGGCAGCAGAGTGATCTCATGACGGCGGAGATGGATGGCTTTCATAAGGGAAAATGGCGGGAAGGGGAAATCAAATGCACAGCGTGATTCATTTCAGCAAGGGACAGGTGGAATGCGAGTGATGACTCCGCGCCTTGGTTGGCGTTGACGCGGTCGTGGTGCAGACCATCGCCACAGCCGCCCGTCGTTGAGTCATAAAGCGGCAACCCGAGATCGTTGCGACCGAGGAACCACTCGAAGGCCCGCTTCGCCTCGCCTGCCCAGAAGGGATCCCGGGTAATTGAACAGGCTTCCAAACAAGCCGATACCATGGCTTGCGCCTCGACAGGTTGTTGGTCGAATTCAGCTCGAACCCCCTCCTTGATGTAAAACCCATTACTGCCGATGGGCCGGAAATGACCGGCTTGTGTGTTTTGGATGGACGCCAGCCAACGCAACGAATTGAGGCCGATTTCCAATGCTTCAGGATGAGGAGCCCGGCTTCCGCTTATGATCAAGGCTTGGCACAAACGGGCGTTATCATATGTGGCGCCGCACTCGAACCACGGCCAGTCGTCTGTAGCATGGTTTCGCCACAATTCCACCAGCTTGGTGGTGAGTGCATCGCGGGCCTCAAGCACTTCAGCCTTGTCGGGAAATTCCCTCAGATACTCGTGAACGCCTAATAGAGAAAAGGCCCATGCTCGTGGCGAAGTGAATAATTCCACAGACGGCAGACCTCGGTCAAAAAGTTGCACGCACAGCAACCGGTGTCCCGCATTCAGGGACCGTCCGGCACCGACGCCCAGCGCCCACAGTGCCCTGGCGTGGCTGTCCTCGCTACCGGCCACTTCCAACCACTGGCGGCCATGGCTCATGAAGTTGCAGAAGCGTCCAGAATGGTAGTTTAATGCCGCCGCCAGGAAGGCAAGGTATCCCGTGGCCAAATGATTCAGCAAGCTCGGCTCTTCCAACAGATTGCACAGGATGAATGCGCGGGCATTATCATCGGTGCAGTAGCCCTCGTGGAAATTCGGCACGTTGAAAATGGCGTGCTGGAAAATTCCGGTGCCGTCGCTCATCCGCACGATGTGATCCAGTCGTAACGGCGGCAGGCTGTAGGGGCTGCTAGCAAGGGTGCGGGAAGCAAATGCGATGCGCGAGGCTTCCTTGCGATCAGCCCGTGCCCGATGGAAGGAGTCCAGGTATTGCTCTGCTACCGCAGGCCAAATCATTTCCCGGCCGAGCTGATAGGCATCCACCCGAGTCTTCTCCAGCAGCCCCGGATCATCCAGAAACGCACATACTCCGTCCGCGATGGCCTGTGGATCTCGGAACGGCACCAGTCTGCCTCGCCCTTCAGCCAACAGTTCCCAGGCATGCCAATAAGGCGTTGAAACCACCGCTTTACCGGCCCCAAACACATACGCGAGCGTGCCGGAGGTGATCTGCGCCTCATTCAAATAGGGAGTCAGGTAAATGTCCGTCGCGCGGATGAATTCGGTGAGCTCGGCCAACGAGACGAAGCGGTCGTAGAAAATAACATGCTCTTTCACTCCCCGCTCATTTGCCAGCCGCTCCAGTCCCAGGCGGTAGCTTTCACCCTCGCGCGCCACCAGATGCGGATGGGTGGCTCCCAACACCAGATAGACCACGTTCGGATGCCGCTTCACGATTTCCGGCAAGGCTTCGATGGCATACTCGATTCCCTTCCCCGGTCCCAGCAGTCCAAAGGTCAGCAATATTTTGCGACCCTCCAGCCCGAACTGCGCCTTGGAAAGTTCTGAATCTGTGAATGGGATGTCCGGAATGCCATGCGGAATGACATCTACCTTCGAGTCAATCACGTCGTAAGTGTCCCGTAAAATTTCGGCTCCCTTGCGTGCCATCACCACCAGACGATCGCTCCGCAAGATCAGTTCCTCCATTACCTTGCGCTGTGCGGGATTCGGCTCCTGCAGCACCGTGTGCAGAGTGGTCACAACCGGCATGCGCACTTCCTTGAGCAGAGCCAGTATGTGACTGCCAGCGGGTCCGCCGTAGATGCCGAACTCGTGCTGCAGGCACAGGACGTCGGTCTTGTTGAAATTGAGGAAATCGGCCGCTCTCCGGTAAGAATCCAGATCCTTCTCCAGCATTTCAAAACGCACCCGCAGCGGGTATTTGTAGCCCTCCACCTTGTCGTTTACAGCGCCGGCAATGCATTCCGCCTCAGGCACCGCTTTGGCCACCGCTTCGCAAATATCATGGGTGAAGGTCGCGATTCCACAGCGCCTCGGATCGTATCCACCCACAAAGGCGATCCGCTCTAGGGACGCAAACCGGCTCAAGCCAATCCTCCCGTAATCGAGAATTTAGCCATCCCCCACATGCCCCCCCAGTCAAGGAGAGTGCAACTTAAAGGTTCAGATGGCCTGGCTCGTCGATGAATACCATCAATTGTGGCGGAAGGAATGGCTTGCCAAATTGACTTAGCATACTGTGGTGTGGATTGAGAGTTCATTGTGATAGTTAGAAAGTGCATCGATTGCGAATGAGATACGTGCCGTAAGCACACGAGGTGATGGCGGTGAGGGCAGCCGGAATGAAAAGAGCCGAGTAGCCGAGGCGGCGGAAAGCGACAGCGCCCGAGATGCCGCCGACTAGGAAGCCGGAGATAACGAGAAAACAAAGT
>JBDTNJ010000046.1:0-5218 GCA_039933825.1 Luteolibacter sp. | reverse complement strand
AACCATGGCAGGATCGAGCGTTTCATGCCCATCGCCCCGTCGAGTCCGTGGATAGGATAGGGCGAATAACAATCCCATTTCTTGAAGCCGGCGTCGCGGACTTTCTCTGCGGCCTTGTAAAGAGCTGAGGCGCTCTTGAACTCGGCGAGATAGCCGTAAACGCGTTTGCGGGTGGTGCTCACTTTTTAAATTTGAGATTTAAGATTTGAAATTTCAGATTTTACCTTGAGCCAGCTCGTGCTGATAGGCGGCTTCCTTGGTCACGCCGTGGTCCGGATGATCGTTGATATCGTCAAAGTGTGGATCGGACTCTAGCAGCGTCCATTTCACTTCCGCAATGTTGATACAAGGTAAGAAGCGGAGGAAGAGCATGAAGAGCGCGAGGAACAAACCGATGGTGCCTACGAAAGTCATCATTTCAACACCGCTCGGGCTATAAGTCTTCCAGTCACCCGGCAGCCACATCCGGGACAGCGTGGTGCAGATGATCACGAAGCGCTCGAACCACATGCCGACGTTCACACACATCGCGACGATCATGATGACCCAGAGATTTTCGCGGCATGCCTTGAACCAGAAGACCTGGGGAGAAAGCACGTTGCAGCTCATCATCGCGGCGTAGGCCCACCAATAGGGACCGGCGATCCGGAACTTGAAGGCGTCCATTTCATAGATCGCACCGGAGTAGAACGCAACGAACAGCTCCATCAGATAGGCATATCCGACGATCGTGCCGGTGAGCAGGATGATCTTCGCCATGTTGTCGATGTGCTTCATGGTGATCAGATCCTGCAAGCCGTAAATGAAACGGGCTGGAATCATGATTGTGAGCACCATCGCGAAACCACCGAAGATGGCCCCGGCGACGAAGTAAGGCGGGAAGATCGTGGTGTGCCAACCTGGGACCACCGAGGTCGCGAAGTCGAACGAAACGACCGAGTGAACCGAAAGCACGAGCGGCGTGGAAAGCGCGGCTAACAAAAGATAGGCCATTTCATAGTGGCTCCATTGGCGGTTGCCACCGCGCCAGCCGAGCGAGAAAATTCCATAAAGGATCTTGCGCAGACCAGGCTTGCAACGGTCACGGATGGTTGCGAGGTCGGGAACCATGCCGAGATACCAGAAGATCAGCGAGATCGTGAAATAGGTGGAAACTGCGAACACGTCCCAGAGGAGCGGCGATTTGAAATTCTGCCAGATCGCATTCGCATTCGGCACCGGCGCGAGGAACCAGGCGAACCAGACACGACCCACATGGAAGGCCGGGAAGATACCGGCGCAGATCACGGCAAAGATCGTCATCGCTTCCGCCGCACGGTTGATGGACGTCCGCCAGTTTTGCCGGGTCAGGAACAAAACGGCTGAAATGAGGGTTCCGGCGTGACCGATACCGATCCAGAAAACGAAGTTGGTAATATCAAAGCCCCAGAAAACTCGGTTAGACATCCCCCAGACACCGACACCCGTGGACACGAGGTAGGTCAGCCCGCCGCCCACTCCGATCATCGCGATCAATGCGGACGGGATGAAGAGCAACCACCAAAGGAAGGGCTGCCGGTTTTCAACGACGCCGCAAATGCGCTCGGTGATCCAGTGGTAGGAACGACCGCTGAGAATGAGCTTTTCGCGCTCAAGCACCGGGAGTTTGACTCCAGTGTGGGTCTCCGGGGCGGTATGGGTGGTGGAAGCCATGGTTAGATAAGAAAAGATTTAGACAGAAGACTTTGAGACATAAGACATAAGACGAGAGACACGGCCTTCGGCCCTAGATTTGGATAGTGGTGGTTTCATCATCTTATCTTATGTCTTGTGTCTTACCGTCTTAGGTCTTCAGACCATGTGAATTGTGGCCTTGCCGATGAACGGGGCGTCCGGCATTTTCGGATTCGGATTCTTGACCCGTGCCAGATAGCTGGTCCGGGGACGGGTGCCGATGTAGTTGAGGAGGTCGTAATTCCGTTCGATGCGCTTGCTGCGGCCGATGACGGATTTTTCCTCGTCGAGAAGGTTACCAAAGCTGATTGCGCTCGCCGGGCAGGCTTCCTGACAGGCAACTTTGACCGAATCCACAGGAATGCGGAGGGTTTCCTTGGTCACTTGGAACTCGGTGGAAGGCAAGCCGGCTTCAAGAGCACCTTGCTTCTGACCGCGCTTCTGGCGAATCACTGCGTCTTTCAGGCGCTGCACACAATAAGTGCACTTTTCCATCACACCCCGCATGCGGACAGTGACGTTCGGGTTCTTCTGAAGGTGAGGTGCCTCACCGCGCTGCGTCTCGCCGAACGGACCTTTGTAAAGGTTGTGGGCGATGAGTGGGTTGCGCTTGTTATAGTCGAAGTAGTTGAAACGGCGGGCCTTGTAAGGGCAGTTGTTCGCGCAGTAACGCGTGCCGATGCAGCGGTTATAAGCCATCGCGTTGAGGCCATCTTCGGTGTGAATCGTGGCGTTGACCGGGCAAACCGTTTCGCAAGGAGCGGATTCGCATTGCACACAAGCGACAGGCTGCGGAACGAGCTCCGGATTGCCTTCGTCGAAGGTGTTATCCTTTTGCGTCGCGTAATACCGATCCATGCGGATCCAGTGCATCTCGCGACCGCGGGCGACTTGCTCCTTGCCGACGATTGGAATGTTATTTTCCGACTGACAGGCAACCAAGCAGGCGTTGCAGCCCATGCATGAGGCGAGGTCAATCGACATACCCCACTGATGAAGCGGGTCATTGATGAGTGGCTGGGCCTTGCCGTCTTTGCCAGGATGGAACGTGGCGGAACTCTTCGGCTCGTACAGATAGACGTTAGGCGGTGCGTGGGCGTCGTTGCCTTGCTTGGCGACATTGGCCAATTGAGCTTCAAACGCGCCTTTTTCCTCATCCTCCATCGTGGAAACCTCGCGGGCAAGCGCACGACCATACATGGCACTGTGCTCCTGGGTGAGCGCCATCGAGTAGCGTTTCCCGGTAGGTTTTGCGGTGGCACCGCTGGCGAAATAAGCGGTCGCTCCGGTGCGGAGCGGATAGGCATTGAAACCACGGTTAATGCCGACGAGACCCACGTGGTTTTCGTTTTTCGGACCACGCTTGAGTTCGTCTTCCTTATCGAAGCCCTGACCGTAGCCGAGCGGGATTACGATGGTGTTTTCCGCTTGGCCGAAAGAAATCAAGACCGGGATTTCAAGCGTCTGGCCGTTGACCGCCACTTCGATCATCGGCTGCTTGCGGTTTTCGCCTTCTCCGTCAGGTCCGACTTTGGCGAAAGTGCTCTCAATCCCAAGCACCGAGCTAACAGGCTCAGGAGTGATGAGCAGATCGTAAATGCCGAGTTCCTTGGCAGTGGCTGGCGCTATCAGCGCCGCATTGTCCCACGTGTGTTTCGAAATCGGATCGGGAGCTTCCTGGAGCCAGCCGTTGTCGATCCAGCGTCCGTCGAAGATCGACGAATCGGTGGCAAAAATGATTTCGAGAGATTTGGCAGTCGGAGCTTCCGCAGATTTTTCGAGCGTAGCAATCTTCGCACTCGGGGTGGCGGCAGCGTATTTCGAGCCGGCGAGGAAACCATCGCGAAGCAGCGTTTTCCACGCCTTATCCCCTTCCCCGCCGATTGCGGTGAAGGTAGCACGGACCGCATCATAAGATGGAGAAGCCGCGCCTTTCGGGCCTTCGCCGTTGAGCAGCTTGCCATCGTTAGAAAGTAGCGCAAGAAGGAGTTCCACTTCGGAAACGCAATCCACATAAAGCGGAAGGATCATCGGTTGGACGATGGTGTAAACTCCGTTAGCCGTGCGGGCGTCCGACCAGGATTCCAAATAGTGAGCTGCCGGAACGTGCCAAGTCGCCGCATGGGCCGTGGCATCCGTGCGGCTGCCGAGATGGATGCTGGTTTTCAGCTTTGCAAATGAATCGGCAAACTTGAGATCAGCCGGTGCATCGTAGATCGGATTCGAAGGCGTGATCACAACGAGCGTGTCTACAGCGCTGGAATCGATGTCCGACTTGAGCGAGGCCAAGGTTCCGAGGCCCTTGGTTTCAGTCTGCACGGCACTGAGCGGTTTGCCTTCGCCGATGTTGCCCAGTGCGAGGTTGATCGCGAGGGCAATCTGATGGACAGCGGCCGATTGACGGGAACCCGCGAGAACGATGGATTTCCCAGCGTTCGCCTTGAGGTCAGCGGCCAGCTCTTTCACCCATTCGAGGTGCTTCGGATCGGAAATCTCTGCCGCTGACGCGGAAACGCCGAGGCTGCGGGCGACCTGGCCAGCGATACCCGCCACTTGGCTGGGAGCGATCCGCAAACGGTGATCGGCCATACCACCGGTCAGGGTGAATGCGCCTTCCACCACATAGAGGCGGTTCATTTTCGATGCGTCCGGCTTGGCGGAATAGCCTTTGCCTTCCGGCTTGCGGCGCTCGAAAAATGGAGTGACCGGGCCTTGTGAATCCGTGCCGGCAAAGTCGCAATCGAGTGATAGAATGCGGTCCGCTTTCGAAAAATCAGGCACCAGCTTTACGCCGTCGCCGAGCGAGGAATCCCCGGTCAGCGCTTCGTATTGATAGAACTTCGCGGCGGAATACTTCACGGCGAGTTCCTTCGTCAGCCGGGCCCGGGTCGGGCTGTCATCGGCACCGAAGAGAAACCCGATTTTCGCAGATTTGTCAGCGGCCAGAGTGGCGATCGCGGTTTCGAGGTCTGCGCGCGGAGCGACTTTCGCGCCCTTGAGGATTTTGCGTGAACGCGAGGGGGAATAAAGATCCAGCACCGATGCTTGGGCAAACGCGTCGGTTCCTGCGGCATCCGGGTGAAGATTGTTAGGCGAGAGCTTGGTCGGCCGGCCTTCGAAAGTCGTCACCACCAGCGGCGTCGCACCGCAAGCACGCGGCATCGAGGAAGCGTAATACGTCGCTTTTCCTGGAATCACCCACTCCGGGGCCTTGGTGTAAGGAACGATGTATTCTTCCGGACGGCGGCAGGCTGCCATACCGAATCCAGCGAGCGCGGTGGACGCGCCCATGATCTTAAGAAACGAGCGACGTGATGTCTGCGCATCCTCCTCGTCCGACATTTCAGCGGCGGCACGCGGAAATTCGCGGTCGAGCCATTGACGAAACTCTGCGGTATCTTCGAGCTGACCCGCGCTGCGCCAAGCGACGGTGGTTTCGCCGGTGGGGACTTCGGGATGCTGCAAAATGCGTTTGCTCATATTAGACTGCGGAAATGATGGAATT
>JBDTNJ010000045.1:0-2324 GCA_039933825.1 Luteolibacter sp. | reverse complement strand
TGATGACGCCCTCGTGCTCGGCAACGAATGAGCGGTGAGTGTCTTTCACCAAATAGCCGTCTTCGGGACGGTTTCCACTGTTGTAGGTAACCGCCATGACGTTGAGGAATCCTTCCTCATCACCCGGCTGGAGCGGACGTACGGACACGACAGACATGAGCGAGAGAATACCGACAAGGGCGGTACCCTAAATTGAATGCCCGTTCGAGTCCGATTTGCACCCAGCCCCACCGGTCTGCTCCACGTGGGAGCGCTGAGAGACGCGCTGTTTAAGTTCCTCTTCGCCCGGCACGAGGGCGGAGCTAATTTGCTGCGCAT
Organism: Luteolibacter sp.; assembly: GCA_039933825.1. Lineage (GTDB taxonomy): Bacteria > Verrucomicrobiota > Verrucomicrobiia > Verrucomicrobiales > Akkermansiaceae > Luteolibacter. Next base: position 2,006 of record JBDTNJ010000045.1, on the reverse strand, counting down.
TGAGGACACGGATCGGACGCGATACAACCCAGATTCCGAGGAAGAGTTCATCACCACCCTCAAGTGGGTGGGCATTGACTTCGATGAGGGCCCCCATCTCGGTGGTCCCTACGCACCCTATCGGCAGAGTGAACGGAAGGAAGCTGGAATATACGCGAAGTGGATCGAGGTCCTGCTGGAACGAGGTCATGCCTACAAGGCATTTGACACTTCCGAGGAGCTGGATCAGATGCGGGAATTTCAGCAGATCAACAAGATGGCGACCGGCTATTTTGGCGGAGACTGGCGCGACGCATCGCTTGAGAAACTGAAAGAGGCGGAAGGGAAACCGTTCGTCATTCGACAGAGGATTCCCCGCGACACTACCATCGCTATCAATGACCTTGTCCGAGGGCGGATTGAGTGGGACAGTAACCTTATCGATGATCCGGTGCTGATCAAGGCCGACGGGATGCCGACCTATCACTTCGCGGCGATGGTGGACGATTACCTGATGGGGATCACCCACATCATTCGCGGCGAGGAGTGGATCTCGTCAGCGCCGAAGCATGCCGCACTTTTCGACGCCTTCGGATGGGAGCGACCAATCTTCGTCCATTGTCCGGTCATCGTGGGGACGGATGGCAAAAAGCTCTCCAAGCGTCACGGGGCCACCCGAGTTCTTGACTACGCGGCTCAGGGGTTTCTGCCGTCAGGTCTCAAGAACTTCATTGCGTTGATCGGGTGGTCGGCCGGGGAGGATCGCGAGGTCTTGACGGAGGAGGAGCTCATCGCAGCATTCGAACTCGATCGGCTTCAGCCATCACCGGGTCGCTTTGACCTTGAGAAATTGCGCTGGCTGAACGGATCGCACATTCGGATGCTATCGCCAGAAGCACTCCTGGCGGAGTTGCTTTCGTTTATCGGCCAGTCGTACACTCGCGCGTATTGGGATTCGTTCGAGGATGAAAGTCCAATGCCCAACAAGCCTCCACTTGATGGCAAAGAGTTGATGCGGAAACTAGATCGGATAGCAGCATTCCCGGACCGAGACTATCTCCTTGATGCGGTTAAGTTGGAGCAGGAACGGGTTCAGACCCTTGCCGACTTTGGAGAAGCGCTCGAGTTTTTCCTTGTCGATGAGCCAACCATGGATCCGAAAGCGGCCTCGAAGTGGTTCGGCCAGGGCCACGTGCCCGCTCTGTTTGCCATGATCCTAGATAAATGCGACTCTGTGCCTTCCGATCTTTCCGAGGCGAGCGCCTTCTGGGATGAGGCGCTGCGGACGTTTCAGGTCAGTCAGGGACTGGAAAAGCTGGGGCCAGTGGTCCATCCCACCCGAGTTGCCCTGACGGGCAAAACGTTCGGTCCGGGGCTGTTTGAATTGATGGCGTTGCTGGGTCCCGAGCGTATCCGCACCCGCCTTCAAAAGCTCGCCGATTGACACCGCCTGAGATAACGGCCAAAATGCCAACAGATGGCAAAGAAGCAGTTGAATATCGGGCTCATTGGTTACCAGTTCATGGGCAAGGCCCACTCGAACGCCTATCGGCAAGTCGGCCACTTCTTCGATCTCCCCTACGAGATCAAGATGCACACCCTGTGCGGGCGGAATGAAGCCGCCGTTCGCAAGGCGGCGGAAACGATGGGCTGGGCGAACATCGAAACCGATTGGAGGAAAGTGGTCGCCAATCCCGAGATCGATGTGATCGACGTCTCGACCCCCGGAAACCTCCACGCGGAAATCGCGATCGCAGCGGCGGAAGCGGGGAAGGCGGTCTTTTGTGAGAAACCGATTGGTAACACGCTGGAAGAAGCCAAACGGATGCTGGACGCGGTGAAGAAAGCCGGTGTTCCCAACGCGGTTTTCCATAACTATCGGAAAGCGCCCGCGGTTGCCTTGGCCAAGCGATTGATCGACGAGGGCAAAATCGGCACGATCTATCACATCCGGGCAACCTATCTTCAGGATTGGATCGCGGATCCGAACTTCCCACTGGTTTGGCGGCTTCAAAAGGAAATCGCCG
>JBDTNJ010000044.1:0-8766 GCA_039933825.1 Luteolibacter sp. | reverse complement strand
GTGTCTTTTCGAGATCGTCCGAATCCTGTTCGCACAAGGTGTGGAAATGAAGCCCTGCTAATCCAGTTAGATCGGCTCCTGCGAGTTGTTCCGCAGTGATGCCAAGGCGCGAACCCGCCACGCAAGGATCGTAAATCGGAGTTTCGCCTGTCGAACATTCCGGGTTCACGCGCAGCCCGCAAAGCAGTGAGCCATTTTTGAATCGGGGATGTGCCATCACCATATCGCGGAAGCGGAACCACTGAGCGAGCGAGTTGAAATCCAGATGATCCGTGAACTCGCAAAGCTCCGCGATATCTTCCTCGTCGTAGGCCGGCGAGTAGGTGATGACATGCTTCTTAAAATAGTCCCGCGCGAGCAAGGCCTCCCACAAGCCCGAGGCGCAGCAACCGTCCAAGTCATCGCGTAGATAAGGGAAAGTTTTCCAGCAGGAAAATCCCTTGAGCGCGAGCACCAAATGGCAACCTGCTGCTTCCTTCACCTCGCGCAAAATGGCGGTGTTTCGTTTCAGTGCGGCGATCGAGATAACAAACATGGCGTCTGCCACTGACTGAGAGGCGAAAGCGCCGGGGAATCCAGAAGGATTTTCACTCGGATACACAACGATGCCACAAATGCGACGCCGCCCCCTTGGATCCTTTTGTTCACCTATCCAATTGAGTTGCCGTTAATCCGACAAATAATCTGCCCGGCAGCGGGTCTCCGTCTTTCGGGTCTCCACAGCCGGGCACCATGAAACCGGGATGCGGCTTTCAACCGGTTGCCTCTTCAGCCAGGCTTCCACCCAGCCACAAGCGGATCACCTCCCGCGTTTTTCGCCGTTCGTGTCGGCGGACTTTCACCTTGAGTTTGCAATCGTTAACCTGCCGGGAGCAGCGCCCTTGAATGGGCATGAATCCCGGACCCTTCTCACAATGATATAGGTTGTCCATGGTCTCTACTATGTTGGTGTTGGCGGCGAATGATTTCGCCACCTCATCAAGGAGCAATGCACGTGCCAGTTCCTCCCCCAAGCGAGCTCCATAACGATTTATTTTTATGCCAACAGCATCCACTCCCAAGCATGCCCTAGCTTAATATTTCCAACCCTTTTGAAACGAATCGTTTAGCGAAATTCAATCGTTGGATGGTGCACGCTGCAGGGTTCGAACCTGCGATTCGTTTTGTGGTGTTGAAAAATCAATGAGTTGTATATTTCATCTTGAAATGGGAACGTGCTGGAACGATAAAAACCTGTGCGGACGTTCCCACTTTTGTTCCCACTTTTTCCGCTCATGGCCACGCTCATCAAACGTCCTGGTTCTCCTTTCTGGTTTGCGGCCTTCGATGTGACCCAACCGGACGGCACCACCCGCCGACTGAAGAAGAGCACCAAGAAGAAGAAACGTGGCGATGCGCTGATCGAGGCCATCCGCATCGAGGAGGCAGAAAGGAAATTGAGTGCGAGCACCGATGAAGGGGCAAATCAGGCATTCTCCATCTTGACACAGGCCGCCGCCGCGGCCGCTCGTGGCGAGCTGTCAGAGGCGCGCGCGAGGGATCTAATCGCCCGCCTATCGGAATCATCCACGGGAACGGTGTTGAAATTTTACACAGTCCGGACTTGGACTGCCGACTGGCTGGCGATGAAGGCGGTGAGCGGGAAAAAGGCTACGATGGACCGCTATACCGCCCACGTCGGGGCGTTCGTTGCATGGTTGGGGGATCGCGCCGACGGCAAGCTTGAATCCATCACCAAGGCCGACATCCGAGCCTTTCGTGCCGTGATCCGCAAAGGCTGGAAACCGCCTCGGGTAAAACCCCTATCGGCAAGGTCTCGCCTTTTGGGCAAGACCGAACAGTCGCCCCAGCGTACCGCCAAGACCACGAACCACTACGCCAGTGACGTGGCGGGAATGTTCCGCGCTGCCGTCCGAGAAGGGCTGCTACTTGCGAGCCCGGCTGCAGCGCTCGACAAGCTTCCCGAGGACGATTCGACAGAGCGCGAGGTGTTCAACATCGCTGAAGTGGCTCAACTGGTAAACAAGGCCGGCGATCCAGCTTGGCAGGCTCTGTTGTTCCGCCGCGGCCACGCCGACGATGAAACGCGCGTGGCTAGATGCTCCGATTGGCAAGGGATGATTCTGGCAGGCTACTACGCCGGTCCACGGCTTGGCGACTGCGCCCGGTTGACTGAAGGCACCTTGGATCTGTCGCGGAAACTTCTTTCGTTTTCGCCGGCAAAGACCGAACGGAAACGGAAGCGGAAAAAGTTGGAGGTGCCACTACACCCACGGCTCGTTCTATGGCTTGAGACGCGAGAACTATCGGGTGATCCGAAGGCCCCGTTGTTCCCATCGCTTATCGAAACCCGCGTAGGAGGAAACCAAGGCCTTTCAGCGCAATTCACGGCTATCATGGACGCGGCCGGCGTGGATCGCCTCATGACCCGCGAGCGCACGAAGGAAGGACAACGGGCCCAGCACGCTCGCAGCTTCCATGCCTTGCGGCACTCTCTTACTTCCGCGCTCGCAAATGCCGACGTCAGTGAGGAAATTCGCCGTCGGATTGTGGGCCATGAGTCGGCGGACGTTCACAAAGGATACACGCACCACGAGCGCGAGACTTTGGCGCGTGCGATTGAGAAAATGCCGAGCTTGTAAACACGCTAGAAGACTGGAGGAACCATAGATTCCAGAAACCATGGCAAGAATATAAATGGGATTTCTTTTCTGAAATTTGGCCGAATGGGGGGAACGTGGCGAAGCGGAGGAAGGTGAGGTTGGAATAAGTGACTGTTTTGGGCCTAACGAATTCGCTGTCGGCGCCGCCTCCAAAAGTCGTGGTATGACTCATGTGCGGGAAATCCGCCCGCCTGAACCACCATGAAAGAAACCTCTGGTTACATTCGCCCTGAATGGGGAGACGCGAAAGCTGTGCGTCTCCATTTCGGTCTCTGCAAGACCACCATCTACCGCTTGGCGGATGAGGGGAAAATCCGCACGTCCTCTCTGAGGGAGAGGGGGAAGCTGAGAGGCAAGCGCCTCTTCTCGCTGGACTCGATCGCCGCTTTCATCGAATCCCGCGCGACGGGAGGTGAATTCGATGCAAGTTTCCAGGGTAATCCGGAAGGAGAATCCGACCTTACTCAGAAAGGTGTCCGCGTGGAAGTCTCTGAGACTTCACCGTTGACGTAGTATTTTCCGTCGAGCATTTCCGTGTAGGACCACAGGATGGAATCCGGGGATTCATGTTTTGGAGCGTAATCTGCGTCCGATTTCGGCTCGCATCGCTTTTCAATCAGTTTATCCTTCAAGATTCCGTTTTGAGCAGCATAAAGGAACAGGGGATATGGACGAAATTTTCTAGTCCCGGAATATGCGGTGAGGTCTGCCAGCAGGTCACTAAGGTTCTCGTGATGGGTTTTATTGCAAACTTTGCCACTCCGGATGATTTCCTCAATTCCAGTTTTCAGCCGATCAAGCCTTTCGATCAAACGGTCTTCATATTGAGACTCTGTTGCTTGGCTGAGCTGTTCAGCGAAAAGCTGGAGGGCCTCGGCGCAATCTCCAGCGCATTTTAACAATTTCCCAGGGGCGTGATCCAGAGAGGCTTGACTGACGGCAATGGTCATGGTCTCAAGATGAGCAACGATTTCTTGCGCCAAATTATTTAGCGGGGGCGTCTCCAATCGTTCGGCTTCAATGCTGTTATCGTGCGGCAATGGCTCGTTGCGCACAACCCGTGCTTCCAGGGCGTTTTTGATATCGGCGATCGGATTCAGTCGGATCAGAAAGAATACGCGCCACCGATCCCGATATGGTTCAAGCAGGTGAAGGGCTTCGCACGCTTTCGTCTTCGCACCAGCGATGTCCGGTTTCTCACCTCGAAGGGCTTTTGCGCATTCTAACATGAGTCTCTGAATGGATTTTAGTGCATCGTCCTTTCCATTGAACAGGGATTTCAGCTTAACGAGATTTTCGGCGATGATGGGTGCTTTTACGCCAGCGAAAAGGTCGCCATTCCCCAAGTCTGTCAAATAATACACTACCGTATCGACCCGTCCGAGAAACAGACGTTGGGTCAGGTGACTGAATTTCATGAATTTTTCGTATGACTGGTTGTTGCAGACGTAGGGCAAGAAATTCAAATATGCCAGATAGATGTTCTCGTGCTCGTTTGTCCAGCTTTGCAGCATAGGGGAGCTTTCGCCGATCTTCCGTATGAGGTCTTCCGCTAACTCTGCACTGACAGTTTCATAGTCTTGAATAAAACGTCGCAAGACAGTTCCTTTGAATAAGGTGGTCAAATGGCGACTTAGTCTGCAGTGCAGATCTTCCACGTTCATGGAGAATCCGATGACCTGATCACGAAGGATGTCGAGAGCTTCTACCTTCGTATCGATTTCGAGACTTGCTTTCTTGAGGATGTCTTGAGCATAAGTCATGATCGTATTGGAAGATATCTCCCATCCCATTTCGACGAATCTGTCCCTGACATTGTCAGCAGTCATTGGTGGGCAATCTGGGGAAAAAAGTTGATAGGCGTGTATGCATTGATTCTCGGGGTAAGATGCCTGCTTGATTATGAAATCAATGCATTTAGAGGCCCTTTTTTGCGCAACGTTCCAATCGGATTTTAAGGGACTCCTCTCCAATTCTTGAGAGAGCGTTAGTAGGGTGGCGGCTATTTCCCTTTCAAGATAGTGGAGGTTCATTGGGTCCGGCGGCATCGATTGTGCGAGTTGGAAGATGCTCACATCAAATCTGATGCGAAACATACTCCGATCTAGGAAGCGATCGCGAGCTTAAATCCGGCCTCTTTTTGACAAAGACGACCTTAAGGTGCGACCGAAATCTCCAGGAAATGGCCGAATGATGTCACGAGTCGGGTGATTTGGGGAACTTGGGCAGGAAATTGTGGGTCGAAATGAAATTTTTTTAGTCGAATTTGGATTCTCAAACCTCTCTCAACTCTGCTGGCAGATTCAAGTTTTACGTTCAATCGGGGTTCAGAGTTTTCGGTCAATGTGACGAGTGCGTTAAAATGTCGATCAAGCATACGATGTAAGGCGATGATGATCAATTAGTTGCGCGTTATTTTGACTTGTTGCGGGTGGGGTTTCGCGTGTTTCTCAACGGTATGACTCGCCGCCGCTCCAACAGCTCTATCCGCACCCGCGAATCCGGGAGCGCAGAGCCTGCGTTCGTTCTTCCGTCGCTGTCCACGGCCGAGCAGATCGCCCGTGTCCTTCAGGTCACCTCCCGCGCTGTACATGCCTGGGCCGCGGCCGGAACCGTACCTGTGGCATTTCGCCAAGGTCGTATTGTTAGGTTTAATCCTCTGGCCGTGGCGAAGGCCCTCGGCATCGACCTTCCGGAATTCGGCGTCCCCGTGTCGGATTCGGCTGCGCCGACTCCCACCACGCCCGCCGACGGTGCGCCACCTCAAGTGTCCCAGACCCAAGGCTCCGGGCAAGTCTGATGATCTCCTTAATTATACCCATAATCCGGTAAATATTTTCCTCCCTCACCTCCCTTTCACCCCATGCTCGACCGCATCCGCTTCCTCGCCGATCGCGTCTTCTTGACTGAAGAGGCTGCCCACGCCGCGCGCACGGTCAAAGGCTTCAAACGCACGGTCACTAACGAGGGCGAGATCGGCCCGCGGACCATGGTGCTAAAGTTCCTTTTCGGTAAATACCCGCTGGTCCGCATCGTGGCTCATCGCCCCATCGATGGACGGTGGCGGATCAAACTGATAGATGCCAACTTGCCGGCGTTGGTCTGGGGCCACAACGGGCACCCCATCCGCACCGACCGCGAACTGGCCCTCGCGCTGACACGCCTTCGGTACATCGCATCGTTGGTCACCAGTTCTGAGTGTCAGGAACGCCTCATTCCCGGTATCGGAAAGGGCAATCGCGGTCACCTGAGCTACGTGGAATTCACCGGGCAGATCCAAGACCCAGAGCAGCGGCTGCTCCGTTCGACCCATGTTGCGCACCGCCGCTACCAACATAAACACCCTCTTGTGAACTGGAAAAAATTCACTCTTTTTGACGGAGAGGAGTCCGCACTCAAATTTTACGATAAGCACGCTCAGCTCCGGGGAGTCGTCACTCCAGCCGATTTTCCCTGCACCCGGTTCGAGCTTACCCTGAAAAAAGCTGAACGCATCGGTAGGGACGTTTCCGAATGGAATGCATCCCGACAGCGCCCTGAACCGACCGGCTCGGTGGTGACGACGCTTTCAGTCCGGGCCGCCTACGGAGTCCTGCTCCACAGTATCAGCGAGCTGTCGGGATTCGGACAGTTCCCTGATCCCTCCCTGGTGGAAATCAAGGGCGCTGCGCAATCGATTCTGATAGGTTTGGGTTCCCGTATCGGTGATCCTCATGCGGTCGACGAGGCTTTGGAGAACTATGTGGGCCTGAAAAAACCTTGCCCCAAGACGCTGCAGGACACCACCAAGGCTGTGCGTGCCTATGCGGTAAAGTGGCACGAACCGGATTTCGAGACCCTGCTCCCTGCTGCCCTGGAGGACGTCCGTTGGTCCGAAATCTCTCTTTACCGGACGGAGGAGGATTTCAAACAACTGATGCGGGAGATCGGCGCTCCGTCTGAAGCGGACTCCGCGATCGTGACGGCTTGGTCGAAAGCCACGTTGCTCAAGAGCAAGCCGGACAGCTGTGAGCTGGTCGGCACCCTTTTCGCTCCCGCCGATCAGCTCCCGTTTCGAAAAGCCACAACTCTCTAACTACTATGAACCCCTTTGGCGAAAAATCCTCTTACCACCTCCTTGCCGACACGTCGACCCGTGACCCCCTCGGTGCCCTGGCATGGGCCGAGAACTCCGGCATTCCCTTGGAGCTTGCGTTGGCACTTGCGGCGTCGGTGCTTGCTGGAATCGCTGGCCCGGCCTTCTTCCTGAACGCGCCGGTCGTTGGCGGGGCCCAGCCCGGGCTCAACCTGGTTGCGCGCCAAGGAGACTATCTGCTGGGCCTCGCCCTTGGACAACTGACGGAGACCCTCGTCAACGTCCAGACATGCCTCCGTCGGAAAGCCGGGAACCTTACGCTGGACAACTTGTACAGCGCTCGTCACGAGGGCTTCAAACTCCGGAACAACGACGACCTCCAGTTTATGGCGAAACCGCGTGATCCATCGCTCATCAAGCACGACGCAGCGCACCAGTTGGGGGCTGACCTCCGCCATCAGGAGGAAAGCGTCCGGATGGAAGCGCTCCTTCACCCGGACTTTCTCCTGGGCGGTTCGCTGGCCAAGAACGTGGAAGGCCGGCTGGGGCAGTGTCACGGCGGCCTCGGCTATTTCACTGGAAGTCCCGGACCGCTCCCGCGCGAGACTGGACGTCGGGAAAAGCAGGTGGATGAACTCCTGCGCTTCTTCCATGGCGTCGCCGCCAAGAGTGGCCACCCGAGATTCGTCACGCCGGCGGAAACGCGGGAACTCGTCTTGAGCGGAGCGTTCATGTTCGGCGAAGCTGACCTTAAATGGCTGATAGGGAATCGCCGTGACTTCCTCGGCGACACCCTGTTGGTGAGCTCGGGAACCAGCCAGGTTGCGGTCTCTAACACCGATCCCGAGACGCGGCAGGCCGATGCACATTATTTTCTCGAACGCTTCGTAAGCGTGGCGAAACACACCCTCGGCTTGCGCCGCGCTGGCCTGCCTCAAGAGGGCGGTTTCACCACTTGGGCGGCAAAGGCGGAGTTCGAAAAACAGCAGCTTCAGTTCCTGCGTGAACTCGGGGAAAACCCGCTGGCAGATCTCACCACTCAGGCTGCCCGGTTGCCGGCGCTGCTGGCTTGGACGATCTCGGTCCTTGGGCCGGACTCGGGCCTCGACGACTATATTTTGGCCACCGCCGCCCCTGTCGCACGCAGGCTCACCGAGGCCGGTCTTGAACCCTATCTTATGACCGACAACGCGTCACTGGCCGATGAGCGCCAGCAGCTCGCTCGGAAGGTCGTCGAGCGCGTTGCGCGGATTCAGCCTTGCAAGGTTCGCGATCTGGTCCGGGGCTTTGATCATCAGTCGATGGACACCTACCGCCCGGTGATCGAGCTCCTGCTCCTCGAAGGAATTCTCCAGCAGGATCCGAAAAAGCTCCTGTCAGTTGGCACGGTACCGCTTGCCCGCCTGGAGACCCGCAAACTCATCGCCGACCGCTTGCTATGAACGCCACGCCCAACACTTCTGGTCCAGACCTCCGGACGCTCCTCTGGGCGTCAGGGGCCGTTGCAGACTCGTATTCGGTGCCTCAGGAGATCGTGATTCTCAATATCCTTGCACACGCCTCAGCGTTGGCCGGCAACCTCGTCTCCTCGAAACCGAACGCTGGTAACACACTGCCCGCACGGTTCTCTCTGATCGTTCGTTCAGACGATTTCTCGGTACCCGAATGGATGAGCCGCGAACAGCAGGAGTTGCTTGGCCGCCAGCAGTCCGTCACCGACCCGGAGATACCGCCAGCTTACCGAAAAAAGCCCATGAGGGCCCTTAGGCGCCAAGTGCGGGCCATGGAGGCCCTCGGCAGCGGCAACGACCTGGAGGCGCAGATGCTGCGTGGCATCATCGATTCTGAAAAGCGTCGGAAGGCATACCGGTTCCTCCTGCCTGTCAGCGGGGAGGGGAGCGGAGTCCGCTGGACAGGAAAACACCCGGGAGGAGCGCCTGCGCTTCTGGTGAACGGGGCGGGGGACATCCGTAAGTGAGGCGGACCCCGAAATTCGGGCCAGGGGCTAAGCTATGATTGTGGTGGCCG
>JBDTNJ010000043.1:0-7281 GCA_039933825.1 Luteolibacter sp. | reverse complement strand
TTCCACGGATAGGACCAAAGGTCTGAGAAATGATGGCCTCATCTGGAGCAAATACATACCACAATCCGTCCTGCGGCGATGCTGACCCTCGGCCCCATGGTCTAATTCCTGAGATTGCTGTCCTCGTCCAGGCACTCATATCAGAGTCCTCGAAACTGGGATTCAGGATAACCGTCGCAGCCGGACTCAATCCGACGAGCAAGAAGAGAGTGAATATGATTTTGTGCATTAAGCTTCTTGCAGAACGTTTGAGTGCTCCTGCGGGAGTGACTGAGGTTGTTTTGAAGTGAAATTGCAAAGCTTATGGCCCGTTAGGAGTCACGGCTTGTTCGACTTCTTCTTTCGATTTGGATCGGGAAAAGATGAGTCGCATGAGTCGCAGGTTCTCGGCTGAATCTCCATTGTGAACCGTAAAGTGGCAATTGGAGCAAATACAGATCAGTTCGTCTAGGATCGTCTTGTGGTCGGGCTCCATCTCAGCAATTGGCACTAGGTGGTGCACCTCAATTAGTCCCTTACCAAGCTGTCCATATGTCTTCTCGAAAGAAAACCCGCACACCTCACAATAAAGTGATCCGTGCTCGTTGAGGAAAGCTCGTAACTTTAGATTTCTAATTCGTGGGTCTCGTTCGGCGGCCTTGTGTAAGACGAACTTCTCTGCGCCTTCGAACCCAAACGGATCTATCACAACATCCGCTCGATTGAATCGCCTTCCCGTCCGATAATTCCAAAGTTTCGCATTATACTGCTCTTCAAGTTGCGGTTCAATTTCTTCACGAACGGCAATCGCCATTTGCTTGGCTTGCTCTTCACCATATTTGGTTACGCTAAAGCTTTTAGAGGTAACTTCCCCATTCAACGACCAACGGGCCATCCACGATGCATTCTTGCCGTCGCGCCGTGAACCCTGCCGGCGCACCCCATGAATGCCACTTTCCGGCTTGTTCGACTGAGCTAGGAACTCTTGCCAAGATGGCGGGGGGAATAGTTCCCGCAGATCATCTCGAAGTTTTCTGGCAGCATCCAATGAAGCTTCTGGAGAGCCATACTTACTATCGGACACATGCTCGTTGTAAGTCTGACCGTCTCTTGTGTAACGAACTAACCAACCTTTGCTTGTAGACTCGTAGTCCATCCGACTTATGCCACGATCGCTTTCGAGTTCCATATTTTTAGTCGAACAGTCTTTATTCTCCCACTACCGAGTGGATATCTAACCTTCAGGAAGCGTGGGTGATTGCTGTGAAGCGTATTCGGAACTATCTGATGGTCAAGCAGAGAGGTTTGGGAAACCGCAGGCATTTCCAGCCTCCTCAGTGCATTGAGAAGCCGAATGGTCTGGCATGCCAAAGGAGTTGGATCTAGTCGTTTCCGGAACCTTAAATTTTTGGAACTTGAAAAGCTTCGGCCAAACGAAGGAGTGAGGATTTTGGATTTATCGGAACGGGGCGCTTTTCGGAAATAGTAGGGCACCAAAACGCCCGGCCTCCGAGTGCGGATGGCCGGGCGTTTGTTGGAGCTTGGCGATGGAAGAGGGGAAGATGGGAGACAGCAAGGTCCCCCTTCCAATGGCACGTCGTTAAGCGGCTTTTCGAAGAGGAAGACTCGGAGCAAGATACTCCGACAATGGCCTAGAGCGAGACGCGCCAGCCACGGTGTGCTTAACTGCGTGCCATCCGCCCCCCTCCCGATTGATGCGGGAGTCGGGGTGAGGAAAGGTTCCGCTTTCTTCGCCGCGCGCTCGGGGTGCGACGCGCTTTTCCAAGCGGAGAGTTTGTCGGGATCGCGGCGGTATTTGTTGTGGATGACCGCGTCCAGGCGGCGGACGAGGCGGGCCGCACTTTAACGGAGCGGGGCTGTTTTCAACCTTTATCTGCTGCGTGAAAACGCGTGGAGATCCCTTTACCCGCGATGATTCCCGCTAGCCGTTCCGGATGGCGGCCGTGGGCGATGTGGGTTTCGATCCCGGCATCGACGGCGAATTTCACAGCATCGAGTTTCGAAGCCATGCCGCCCATCGAGAAACGGCCCTTGTCTTCACGGACGTGGCGGAAAACGTTATCAATATCGGTGACTTCCGGGATGAGTGCGTTGCTTGCGGGATCGAGCAGGCCGTCAACGCTGGTGAGCAGGATAACACGCTTCGCCCCGGCGAGTTTGGCGACGCGGACCGAGAGCATGTCATTATCACCGAATTTCAATTCTTCGACGGCGACAGAGTCGTTTTCGTTGATGATTGGAAGGATGCCCGGCTCGTCGAGCAGCCGGCCGAGCGTGTCCGAGACATACTTGGAGCGCTCCGGGGTGCCGAGATCGGCGGCGGTTAGTAGAACTTGGGCGATGGTAATATCGAAGTTTGAAAACAGGCTGCTGTAGGTTTGCATCAGGCGCGCCTGGCCGACCGCTGCGCACGCCTGGCGGGTGGCGGTGTCCTTCGGGTATTCCGTGAGACCGAGCGCGGAAACGCCGGAACCCACTGCCCCGGACGAGACGAACAAACAACGATGCCCCGCATTGACCAGCCCGGAAATGGCCGAAACGAGATGCACGAGCGCCGCACGGTCCAGGGTACCATCGTCCGTTTTAGTGAGAACGCCGGTGCCGGCCTTGATGACAGTGAGATCGGGAATCATGGGGAAATTTGCCACAGGGCGGGCGAGGACATAGCGGGATCCACCCGATCGCGCCAGCGTAAGCTCGCAAAAATCCACGCTGCCGGGTGAAAAATAGGAAAGTGACAGGATCGTGTAAGTGATCTAATCTGTCTTTTTGGCCTTAAGCCCGGCCACTCCGCGCGATCCAGAACCATGAAACAGCTGAATTCCAATTTTGGAGCAGATCGGGTCTGCCGCATGGCTTCCAGAGTCACCGCGATGGTGGCGCTGATCATCGGAATACTGGTGCTTCTGGGCTGGGCTTTTGACATCGCCACCCTCAAAAGCGTGGTTCCGGGGTGGATGACCATGAAGGCAAACACGGCACTTTGTTTCGTGCTGCTGGGTGGGGCACTCTGGCTCATGCAGGGGAAATCGCCGGATCTCAGAACGAATCGCATCGCGCAGGTCTGTGCTGGAGTGGCCGTTTTGATCGGCGCTCTGACCCTCGGCGAGTGTCTGGTTGGCTGGAACTGCGGCACCGACGTGCTGCTTTTCAAAGACACGGCGGAACTGGGGACTGCGTTTCCGGGGCGGATGGCCGCGACGTCCGCGCTGAACATCGTGATGCTTGGATCCGCTCTGCTGCTGCTGGGCCACGAGCGGTTCCTGCTGGTGCGGGTCTTCGTCTACACGGCGGCCTTGTTAGCCTACCTAGCGCTCGTCGGCTACATTTTTGACAGCCAGGAATTCCATATCATGGCTCCGATGATGGGGATGGCCATGCACGGTGCCTTGCTCTTTCTATTGCTCTCCGTAGGCGTTCTATCGGCCTCCCGGGATGTCGGGATATTGGCGTTGATCGGCAGCGAAAGTACGGATGTATTTGTTAGACGGTTGTTGCCTGCTGCCTTGTTCACACCGCTGGTTCTTGGCTGGTTACGGCTGCTGGGCCAGCGCATGGGGCTTTACGAAACGGAGTTTGGAGTCGAGATGTTAGTAGTCGGGAACACGTTGATCTTTGTCGCGCTGATCGTGTGGAGCGCCCGGACGGTTCATGGTCTCGACGCGCGGCGCGTGCACGCGGAGGCCGAGTTCGAGCATGAACGCTATCTGTTGCGTTCGCTGATGGATCATGTGCCGGACCGTATTTATTTCAAAGACAACCAGAGCCGCTTTATGCGCAACAACCAAGCGCATCTGGCGCGTTTCGGCCTGACTGACCCGTCACAGGTGATCGGCAAGACCGACTTTGATTTTTTCACGGAAGAACACGCGCGGCAGGCCTTCGAAGACGAAAAGCGGGTGATGGAAACCGGCGAGCCCCTCACCATCGAAGAAATGGAAACGTGGCCCGATGACACGGAGTCTTGGGCATTGAGCACTAAGATGCGTCTCGAAGATGAAAACGGGCGAGTCATCGGCACCTTCGGCATTTCGCATGATATCACTGAGCGCAAGCGCGAGGAAAAAGCATTGAAATTAATGTCAAACCGCTTGGTGTTGGCAACCCACGCGGCGGCGATTGGCATCTGGGATTTTGATCCGGTGAACAATGAGTTGATTTGGGATGAGCAGATGTTTCGAATTTTCGGCGTCACGCCGGACCAATTTACCGGTAATTATGAAGCGTGGCAGGCGACCGTGCATCCAGATGACCTGGCGAGGGAAAAGGAAAAGGTCCAAATGGCGCTAACAGGTGAGAAGGAGTTTGACAGCGAATTCCGCATCATCTGGTCGGACAAATCCATTCGTTACATTAAGGCGGATGCCTTGGTCCAGCGGGATGACTCAGGCAAGGCCATCCACATGATCGGCACCAACTGGGACATCACCGAACAAAAGCACGCCGAGCAGGCCCTGGCACGCACGGCCGCCGAGCTGACCCGCTCCAACGCCGACCTCGCCCAGTTTGCCTCGGTCGCCTCGCACGATTTGCAGGAGCCGCTGCGGGCCGTCGCGGGTTGTGTCGAACTCCTTGCAAAGGGCTATCAGGACAAACTCGACGCCGATGCCAAGGTGTTGATTCAGCACACCTTGGAGGGCGCGAGGCGGATGCAAACCTTGATCCACGATCTACTTGAATACTCGCGCGTCGCCACACGAAACAACCAGCTCGACCTAACTGACTCCAATGCGGCGCTGGACCTCGCGCTCGCCAATCTTTCCACCGCTCTGAGCGAAAGTGATACGGTGATCACTCGAGACAGGTTGCCGACCGTCACGGCCAACCTTACGCAATTGGCGCAGCTGTTCCAGAATCTCATCGGCAACGGTCTGAAATTTCGCAGTGCGCAGCGCCCGGAAATCCACATCGGTGCCCAACAAAAGAATGATGAATGGGTATTCTCGGTGCGCGATAACGGCATCGGCATCGAGTCACAATACCGCGAGCGTATTTTCGAAATTTTCCAACGCTTGCATACCCGCACGGAATATCCCGGCACCGGCATCGGCTTGGCGATCTGCAGACGGATCGTGGATCGTCATGGCGGACGGATCTGGGTCGACTCCGGACCGGGCAAAGGCTCAACCTTTTATTTTACTCTCCACGAAGCACCCAAACCAAACTCATGAATCCACAACCCACTGCCAAAACTATTGAGATCCTGCTGGTTGAAGACAGTCCCAGCGATGCGTTGCTGACCAAACGTGCGCTCGCCGAAGCCCGGATCATCAACCAACTCCACCACGTTGAGGACGGTGCCCAAGCGCTGGCATTCCTGCGCAAAGAGCCGCCGTTTGGCGACGCGCCGCGGCCGGACCTGATCCTGTTGGATTTGAATCTTCCAAAAAAAGACGGGCGCGAAGTATTGGCGGAAATCAAGGCGGATAAGGTACTCAAGACCATCCCGGTGATCGTCCTGACCACCTCGCAAGCGGAAGAAGACGTACTCAAAAGCTACGAACTACATGCCAATTGCTACGTCGTCAAACCAGTTGACTTCGCATCCTTTGCAAATGCGATTACGATCATGGAAAAGTTCTGGTTTGCCATCGTCACTCTACCATCTTAAACTCTCGATCCAATGACCGTCCCCCCGATCAACGTCCTGCTCGTTGAAGACAATCCGACCGACGCGCTGTTGGTCCGGGCCACTTTAAACGCAACGGTGGGATCTGGATTTGAAGTGGTGACAGTGGACCACTTGGACGCTGCGATCCGGCGCGCAAAGTATGAACCCTTCGATGTGATCCTGCTCGATCTCGGCCTGCCGGACAGTCGGGGGATCGAGTCATTCGAGCACTTGCATGCCGCCACGCCGGACATCCCGATCATCGTGCTGAGTGGTCTGGGCGACGACGAGATTGCGATGCAGGCCGTCCAGCAGGGAGGGCAGGATTATTTACCCAAGGGACAGGGCATCGGGGATCTTCTGCCGCGGGCCATCCGCTATGCCATCGAGCGGCATCGGGCGCAAATGGAGCTTGCGCGCCATGCCGCCCTACTGAAAAAAAAGAACGAGGTGCTGGAAGAAGAGTTCCGGATGGCCCGGGAGATCCAGCAGGCGCTGCTGCCTCATCAATACCCTGAATTCCAGATCAACCAGAAAAGCGCGCTGCGCTTCGCGCACTGTTATCATCCGGCTGCCGCGCTCAGTGGCGATTTTTTCAGCGTGCAACGGTTGTCCGATCATCAAGCCGGCGTCCTCATCTGCGACGTGATGGGCCACGGTGTGCGGGCCGCGCTGATAGGTGCTCTCACCCGCGGACTCATCGATCAATTCCTCCCCATCGCCACACAGCCCGGAGAATTTCTCAGCGCTCTCAACCACGGGCTCTCAGAAACTCTGAAACAGGCAGAGATCGATGCCTTCGCCACCGCATTTTATTTCGTGGCAGATCTCAACAAGCAGGAAGTCGCCTACGCAAACGCCGGCCACCCGAGCGCAATGCTTCTGCAGCGCGACGCAGGCACTGCGAATTGGCTCACCGTGCGCGGCCACGGCTACCCACCACTCGGTTTGCTCGGCGATGCCGACTATCCGACATTTCAATCGCCGCTGAGCCCTAACGATTCCATCGTGCTCTTCACCGACGGTTTGTATGAGGCGGAAAACGCCATGGGTGAAGCATTCGGCCGCGAGCGTCTGCTCGCCGCAGTCCGGCGGCGCTTGCAAACCCCAGGCGCAAAACTGCTCAAGGAACTGGTCATGGAATCCCAAAAATTCTCAGGAGTTCAGGAGTTCATCGACGATGTCTGCCTTGTCGGAATGGATGTGATGATTTGAGTCCAAGCCACCGATCCATTCTGGAGTGGCAGAATCCTTTCCGGGCCCAATTGATCCCGGATTGGGAATCAGTGGCCATGAAATTCATGGTTCTCTGATGTCTTGCAAGCTTGCGGGCGGACCGCTCCGGTGGTTTCTTCCCCGCACGGATGCATTTGCGCTTATCAGATCAGGAACTTGCGACATTGGTGGAAATGGTCAGCCTCGCGGCAAACGTGGCTTCGTGGAACCAGAAGGAATCCGCGAATGATCGGGTTTCGGCCTTCGAAGATCTTGAAAGCAAGATTCTGGAAAAAGCCGGGCACTCGGGCTTGGGGGACTGGATTGAATTCGACGAGGAGAGCCAGCGCTTCCGGGTGAAAGCGGAAAAGGAGGAGGGGCTCTTTTACCACGAGTGCTACGATGAGTTCCGCAACGAAAGTTTTTGGGACGAGCTCGCCGTGCGGATGGCCGAC
>JBDTNJ010000042.1:0-14644 GCA_039933825.1 Luteolibacter sp. | reverse complement strand
ATGGATTTTGCATACGGTGGGGGTTTTACTTTTGAAAGGGTTACCCGCGAATGAGCTGTCGGAGATTGTGAATCTCCTGCTGATTACTCGTGGATGTCTATACCGGTAACATGAGGTGCAAGCGTGAGCCAGCCCTGATAGGCGTAGCGCTTCGAGGTGTGGACGATGACCACCACGTTGAATGCGGCGTCCAGTATCGAGTGTTAGATGTCATGAGCAAGCTGCAATTCCGCTTCGCCGCGCCTCGCCATGATTTTTTCAGGCCGGACGGGATTGAAATCGAGCAGTTCGTCGCGATCATTGGTAAGCCAGTGTCACTTGGTTTAGCCTGTGATGCCCTGTTGGATGCGCAAGCCGTTTTCCAATGAAGTGGCCGGTAGATAGAGCCTAGAGCCCTTCAATGCCGACAGGTCGTAGGAGCGGTCGCAGCAAAATGGTGCCTTTTCCGGATGCTCTTCGAGAAATCCGGCGACCGGCACTTCCTCAATCATCACTTCCCTGCCGAGCAATCGTCCCAATACCTGATAGTAGGCCCGCGATTCCAAAACATCCGGTCCTGCTACGTTGAAAGTCCCATCAGCCGTCGTTTGGCCCGCCGCGCTCAGGATCACCTCCGCCAAGTCCGGCGCGAAGATCGGGTGTTGGAGAAACCGCCCGCCGCCGACCAATTGCAGCGGCAGGCCTTGTCGGATGGATTCGACCAACACCGGGTCGCGCCCATGCAGCGGCAAACAGCCCGGCAATGACCCCGGTCCGTAAATGTGAGAGGGCCGCAGGATTGTCCATGGCAGGGTCTCGCGAGCGGTTTCTTCAAGCACGATTTCCGCCAAGCGCTTCTGCCCGCCGTAGCCATCGGTCGTGAAGACTGCGTCGTGCTCGGATTGCGGGATTTTTCTTTCCTTCGGGTCATAAACAAAATCCGTGGAAATGAAGACCAATCGCCCGGTCCGCCCCGCGAACGCCTCGACATCCTGCCGTGCGTCATCCGGTGTGTAGGGGATCGCATCCACGACCAGGTCCCAATCCGTTCGGAGCGATGCGATGCGGTTCGCGAATTCCTGCCGGTCGTTCCGGTCCACCGTCACCACTTCCACA
Source organism: Luteolibacter sp. (assembly GCA_039933825.1). GTDB lineage: Bacteria > Verrucomicrobiota > Verrucomicrobiia > Verrucomicrobiales > Akkermansiaceae > Luteolibacter. The sequence continues at coordinate 13,549 of JBDTNJ010000042.1, read as the reverse complement.
CCGGATGGTGCCGGGCGTTGGCCGCGGGTGATGACGGTGACCTCGTGTCCCCGCGCCACCGCCATTCGTGCCAGTGTGCCGCTAACAAAACCGCTGCCTCCGATGATCATGATGCGAAGGGGCGGCGGGCTTGAACTCATGCATGGTGGATAGTTGCCGTCCGCCAACCTGTCATTTGAAAAATGATCGGCCACTCTTTCAGTTTGGTTTCCCGGCGGGGTTTGTGACTATACCCGTTAAGAATCCTTTAATTAGGAGGAACTTTAGGAAAAGCTCTGGCCGTTCGCACCTGATCGCTTCAAACCTCAAACACCGCTACTCCAAATCCATGACTCCCAAATATCGATACTTGTCTGACGTTTCCACCCTGGCCGCCGGCGAATCCATCAATGGATCAGCGCGGATTCTCGATTTGAAGGGCCGCAAGGGGATTCACCCGACAAGCATCCACACCGCGATCCAACTGGAAGGCGGGCATACGTTCAACCAGCCGAAAGGTTCGTTTGAACTTTGGTTTTTCGCCATGGAGGACCTCGGTGCCAGCTTCGTGGCCGACCACATGAAGATGCAGAACGAGTTTTTCGATAATTATACCTTCCTCAGCGATTTTTCCGTCCCGCGCGACTACCCGCAGGCGAACTTCTGTTTCATGTGGAACCGCTTCAACGAATTCCGCGCCAAGTTCTTCAAGGGCACCGTCTATCCGTCACTCGAAGGCTTTGAGCCGCCGCAGAAGGCGTGGGTCCAGGCGGTTCCCTTTAACTATTTCCAACAGTTTCGCTGGTATCAACTCGGTGTCACTTGGGATGACGAATCCAAGAGCGCCGCGCTCTACGTGAACGGCGTGCTCTGCGGCCGTAGCGATATTTTCAACGAGGACTTCAAGCGCGACATCGCGGGCGAAAAACTTTACGCTGGATGCCCCGCGCTCTGCCACGGCGAAATTTCATTCTACGATGAAGTCCTAACTGGTGCGGACTTTTATGAAAAATACCGCGCAGCCGCTCCGGACTATGACGCCGCAATCGAACAGGAACTCCGCCATGCTTTCGAAGGCACCGACCTCGAAGAGTTCACCTTCGATCCCGTCGATGCGGGCTGGTCCAAACAAATGGACGTCGATTTCCAGAACCCTGTCGAGCAGATCAAAGAGTTTTACATCCAAGGCCACACCGAATCCGTAAAGCCAACCGGCCACCCCGAGGGATTGCTGATAGAAACTCCGGTTCTCCGCTACGGCAGCCTGGAGGCGTGGAATAGTCAGGTTTACATCTGGAGCCACAAGAACTTCGAGGGAGACATCTATGTCGAATTCGAATGGAAGGCGATCAAGCCGAACGGCCTCAGCCTGCTCATGGTCCACGCCTCCGGCATGACTCGCGAGGATTTCATGGCGGACTATGATAAAAAGACCAACGGCACCATGGACACCGTCCACGCCCAGAACGTCCGTAACTACCACTGGGAGTTCTATCGGGAAATGAACGACGTCCGCAATGACGTAGGCACCGCCTTCAGTCGCAAGAATCCATTCGCCTATCGCATCGGTTTCGGCAGTTCGCCCGAGCGGTTCGCGATCAACGAGTGGCACAAGCTGCAGCTCGTCCAGCGCGGCGGGAAATTGATCGGTGCCATCGACGGGAAAATCCTGCTGGTGATCGATGATAGCTCGCGCACCAACACCGGCGGCATCCTCAACTTTGGCCACATCGCCATCCGATGCATGGTCCACTCCGCCGTCGTTTATCGGAACTTGAAAGTCTATACTGACAAGATGCCTTTCACCGAATTGTGAATCGCGGCCTGCTGAAAGATGAGTGGGAACGCCCCCTCCTGCCGTTTTGAACCCAACCGAAAATCAACGATCCTTGACTACTCCCGCATCATCCCCGTTGCGGCGGCTGATGGCCATCGTGTGTGTCAATCCGGGCGCGCTGCGGGGTGCCGCGTTTTTCCAAGCCCTCCAGTCGGTCACCTATCTGCCGTTTTTCGCCGGGGTCGGGATTCTGGTGGACCAGATTTTGCAGAACCCGGCGCTAACGTTGGAGCAACGCCATCGTTATATCATTTATTATGCACTGGCAAATCTCTCACTGTGGCCACTGCACGCGTGGTGTACGGTCAGTGCGTTCACGCGCGCGCAATTGCTCGCGCGAGCGGCGATCGCCCAGATGCGCTGCCTGCTAGTGGATAAGCTGCAACTCATGTCGCTGAGCTTTTTCACCCGCCGTGGTGCGGGGGCATTGGCGAATCAAGTGACGGTGGATCTGGGACGGGTCGAAGCCTTTCTATCATACGTGGTCGGCAGCCTGATGATCTCCATTTCGCTGGGTATCGGCGCGCTGATCTATCTGATCTGGCTCAATCCGTTGCTCGCCGCAGTCACGCTGATTTCCGCGCCTCTGCAGCTTCTGGTGGTGCGGCGCATGGCGGGCCGCCTGAATTCCCTGAACCAACATGTCCAACAGAGCGGCGAAAATTTTTCCGCCCGCGTGGTGGAGTTCATCGGCGGGATGAGGGTCACCAAGAGTCTCGGCAACGAGGAGCGAGTGGCCAAGGAACTCGCGGAAGTCATCGAGCGCGTGCGCGGAGCGGGCATGAAGGCCAGCGTCACAATGCGCTGGGTCTCCATGGGCATTCAGATGATCGGTGAGTTCATGGGCGTGATCGTTTGGTGCGTTGGCGGACTCCTGTTTCTGCGAGGAAGCCTGCCGATGGGGTCGCTGGTGGTTTTTGCCACCACCTACGGATTCGTTCGCGGCGGCATGCAGGCGTTCATGGGGGCCTACGACGCCTGGGCGCAGGCGAAGCCGGGGCTTGTTGCGATGTTAGGGATTCTGGATTCCCGTGAAATGGAAAGCTCCCGCCAATCGCCTGATGCATCCGAGGTCCGCCTCCGCGGTGCCTTGCAAATGAAAGGCGTGACCTTCCGATATCCGGGTCTCGAAGGCGCGCCCACCGTCGTGGATATCAATCTGGACGTTCCCGTCGGACAGCGCATCGGGTTGGTGGGGGAGACGGGTGCCGGAAAAAGCACGCTGCTCGATCTGATTCTCGGCTTCTATCTGCCGGACGAGGGCGAAATCCTTTACGACGGAGTGCCTATCGATCGGATCGGCCTGTTGGAATTGCGCCGGAATGTCGCCATCATGGGGCAAGACGCATTTTTGTGGAGCACCACCGTGCGGGAAAACATCCGCTACGGCCGCCCGACGGCCACCGATGAGGAAGTCGAAGTAGCAGCCCGCAAAGCCCAGGCGGACCGTTTCATACGGGAGCTGGAGCGAGGCTACGAAACCCAGTGCGGCGAACGAGGTGGTCGTCTATCAGGCGGGCAGCGTCAGCGCATCGCCCTCGCCCGGGTTTTCCTGCGGGATCCCGCCATCGTGATTCTCGACGAACCCACCAGCGCGCTCGACCTACAGACCGAGGCGAACCTTCAGGATGACATGGAAGTGCTGTGCCGTGGCCGCACCACCTTTATCGTCGCACATCGCCTCTCGACGCTGCGGGATGTAGAGCGAGTGCTCGTATTCAACAAGGGGCGGATCGTCGAGGACGGGCCGATGAATGAACTGTTGGAGAATCGCGAGGGCCATTTCGCGAAGCTCATGGAATTGCAAACGCGAGGCCTTCCAAAACTAGCCGCTTCGTAGTATCAGCACTGTTTGGGTTTTGACCAGAGCAAGCGGCAGTTCATCGTGCCGATCCGTATCATGGAGTTTCGGTGTCCTCTTCAATGAGACAACACGTGAAGGTCGTTCGGGACGACTTTCTCTTTCCAGAATCCCGCGCTGTTGACACAGTCTGTCCGTGCAGGACAAGCCACGCAATGCCAGAAGCAAGCCACCGGCCGTCAGCGTGCCGCGCCCGAATCTGAAGGAACTCGCCGCGTCGCTAGGCATTTCCGTGTCTACGGTTTCGCGTGTGCTCAGCGGGCGATCCGAGCAAAACCGCATCGCTCCGGCCACTCGCGAGCGGGTCCTCGCAGCAGCTAACAAGCTGGGTGTGATGGTGGATCAGGGTGCCCGCAGCCTGCGTTTACGGCAGACGCTCACCATCGGCCTTCTCATCCCGGACATCGCTAATCCGTTTTTCGCCAGCTTGGCCTGTGCCGTGGAAAAGGCCGCCCGGGCCGGGGGATACACGGTGCTGCTTTGCGACAGTCAGGAATCAACCGGCATCGAGCGGGAAACGGTCGATCTGCTACACTCGCGCCGAGTGGACGGCCTGATCCTCGCCCCTGTCGGAGAATCCCACAACCATCTGCTGCCACTCCAACAGGCGGGCATCCCGGTGGTTCTCGCCGACCGGGTATTCCCGCAATGGGATGTCCCGAGCGTGGTGGCGGACAGCTTCGGCGGAGCGCGGATGGCGGTGGATCATCTCGTCGCGCATGGCCACCGCCGCATCGGATGCGTGCAGGGACTGGCCGCAAGTTATTCTAACATAGAACGGCTGCGTGGTTTCAAAGCGGGCTTAAAGGCGGCTAGCATCCGTTTTGATCCAAGCCTTCTCTGCGGGGACGATTTCACGGCGGAGGGCGGCTACCATGCTGCCATGCAACTTTGCCGGAATCCGGAAACGCGGCCGACCGCCTTGATCACTTTCGGCAGTCTACTCGCACTCGGTGCGCTGCGCGCGATCCATGAAAGCGGGTTGAGTGTGCCGCGGGATGTTTCTGTGGTTTCCTTCGATGAGCAGCCGTGGGCGGAGTTTCTTTCTCCTTCTCTCACCACCATCGCCCAGCCGGTGGAAATGATCGCCAACGAGGCTTTCGCGCGGCTGTTGGAGATCATGCGGCCCGATGGCGCAACGACGACGGCGGTGGGCGTTCTCACCCTGCCGGTGAGCTTGATTTCCCGTGAATCGGTCCGGGCGTTGTGAAAGCTCAACGAGGTAAGGCAGGATTGATATTTATGGATTGACGTCTGCGCAGGATTAGCGCAAACGATTGCGCACAAGCACATAATCATTGTTGAGTCCTCCCTGCTTGCCGCAATCTTTGTTTTCTATCTGGTCGGACTCATCATTCTCGTCGCCTCGAAGGTTTAATTTCCCACCAATCCATGAAAATCCCATTTACCGCCATCCTGCTGTCAGTCCCGGCGATGTTATCCGCTGCTATCACACCGTTACCGGAGAAGTCACCCGGACTCGTGGCCGACCAACAAGCGTTTCTTGTGCCTGACCGGGTGAAGCTAACCGGGTGGCTGGGTACGAGAATCGACGCCAATGTGAACAACCGCTTGGTAAAGATCGATACCGGACGACTGCTGGAAGGCTATCGCAAGCGTCCCGGTCGCCAGACATGGGATGGCGAACATGTCGGAAAATGGTTGCACGCAGCCACTCTGGCCTGGGTTTACAATGGCGATCCGGCGCTACGCGCAAAACTTGATGAAACCGCCGCCGAACTTGGCAAATGTCAGCTTGCCGACGGCTACCTCGGTACCTACGTGGAGAATGATCGATGGTCCGCATGGGATGTATGGGCGCACAAATACAATCTATTGGGATTGATCACCTACATGCGCTACACGGGCAACCTCGCACCTCTGCCAACGTGTCAACGGATGGCGGATCTCTTGTGCAAAACATTTGGCGACGGTCCCGGCCAGAAAGACATTACTCTGAGCGGCTTCCACTCGGGCATGGCCTCGTCGAGTGTCCTTGAACCCATGGTGTTGCTCTATCGGTTCACCGGCGAGAAGCGTTATCTGGATTTCTGCAACTACATCGTCCGTGCGACCGAGGGAAAAAATGGACCTCATATCGTCTCCCGCCTCTTGGACTCAAAAGGAGTGAATGAAGTCGGCAATGCGAAAGCCTATGAAATGCTCTCGTGCCTCAACGGCTTGCTCGAACTTTACCGAACGACAGGCGAAAAAAAGTTGCTCGATGCATCTCTCAAAGCCTGGCAGGATATTGTGGACCATCAACTCTACATCACGGGTGCGGCAAGTTATTGTGAATACTTTCACGACAACCATGATCTGCCGAATAATAACAAAGTCGGCGAAACCTGTGTCACCGTCACCTGGCTTCAATTCAATACCCAACTGTTGCGTTTGACTGGAGAAGCGCGGTTTTCCGAGCAACTTGAACGTGTCGCGATGAATCAATTGCTCGGAGCTCAGAAGCCCGATGGAACCGCATGGGGCTATTATGTGCAGATGGAAGGCAAGAAACCCTACAAGGCCGAACTTGATGGTCACTGCTGCCTCTCCAGTGGCCCGCGCGGGATTGCCTTGCTGCCGACCTTTGCCATCACCACTGACTCCGACGGCGCGGTCGTTAATCTGTACGAGCCAGGTGCTGCTAATCTAACACTCAAAGGCGGTAGGAAACTGGCACTCAGGATCGAATCGAAGTATCCTGCCGATGGTCAGATCCGGATCACCATTGATCCTGCGGAAGAAGGGGAATTCTCCGTCAAGTTCCGTCTCCCGTCATGGAGCAAGGGAACTGTCATTCGGCCTGCCGGAGCGATCACAGGGAAAGACGGTTACACGGTCCTTCGCCGGACATGGAAAGCAGGTGATTCAATCGATCTGGATCTCAAGATCGAGCTCCGCGTGGTTGTCGGTGACCAACGGAATCAGGGAAAAGCTGTTATTTTCAGCGGTCCACTCGTTCTCGCTGCGGATGAAGCTTTGCATTCAGATCCCAAACAATCGCTAACAACATTCACGCTTGTCAATCCGCCCACCGGAATCGTCAAGGAGCCGGCCACCTTGGATCGGAAGACTTGGCCTGATGCTGCCCTCTTTCGAGTGAATGCGAATACGAAAAGTGGAGATACGCCTTTCGCCGCCCATCTGGTCCCATTCGCCGACGCAGGGATGACCGGAGAACGCTACAAGGTATGGCTTCCACTCGCCGGTCAGAAAGGTGCGAACCTGCTGGCAGGTGGCATCGAGAGCAGATCGCGAAATGGAAAACTGACAGGCTCGATCATCGATGATGATTTCCAATCCATCGCTGCAACCAACGACGGCAAGCCCGCGTCCGAAGATTGGTTCGCCATCAAACTTCCGAGCCCGGTGACGGCCCGACAAGTCGTTTTTGTCCATGGGAAGAATCTTCCTGATGGAGGATGGTTCGACACCAGTGCCGCAAAACCCAAACTCCAAATCCAACGAACTAACGACAGCGGTTGGGAAGCCATTGGCGAGTTCGCCGACTATCCCGCCACCACGGCGGTCGATCCGGGCAATGATCCACGCCTGAGTTGGGGGAATAATCACTTCGTCATCAAGCTGGCAGATTCCACGACTTTTGTTGGGATCCGGGTGATCGGTGCTCCCTCCAGTGGAAACGATCCCAAACAATCCTCAGTCACCTGTACCGAACTTCAAGCGTTTGACCACTGATTCACCCATGAAAAAGCCAGATATTGTCGTCATCGGCAGTTCCAATACGGACATGATCATCCGAGCCGAGCGGATTCCCAAACCCGGTGAGACAATCCTCGGTGGGCGTTTCCTAACCGCTCACGGAGGCAAGGGCGCGAACCAGGCCGTGGCCGCCTCCCGGGCTGGAGGGCAGGTGACTTTCGTCGCTAGGGTCGGCAGCGATGTTTTCGGCGACGAGGCCATCTCTGCATGGCGAAGCGACGGGATCTCTGTGGAGCATGTATCGAGGGATGCAATGGCACCGTCAGGTGTGGCGCTGATTTTCGTTTCCAAGAAAGGCGAAAACAGCATCGCCGTGGCTCCGGGAGCGAATGGCGAGTTGTCTGTCTCGGACGTAGGTGCGGCGCGCGATGCCATGGCTTCAGCCAAGGTCTGCGTAATCCAGTTGGAGACCCCGTTGGCCACAGTCGAAGCAGCTGCGAAATTGGCGACGGAACTTGGAGTGCGGGTGATTCTCAATCCAGCGCCTGCCCGTGCCCTGCCGGCGCGCTTGCTGAAGAATGTTTCCGTTTTGACACCTAACGAGTCCGAAGCCGAGCTACTAACCGGTATCGCCGTGCGCGATGTGGCATCCGCCAAAAAAGCGGCTGCCGCCCTGCTCGCCAAGGGCGTCCGGACCGTAGTGCTCACCCTAGGATCACGCGGCGCGTTGATCGCGGATAGGGACGGATCCCGGATGGTTCCTGGCTTCAAAGTAAAAGCGGTGGATACAACGGCTGCTGGCGATGTTTTTAACGGAGCACTTGCCGTCGCGCTCGCGGAAGGCCAATCCCTCGATGATGCCGTGCGCTTCGCAAACGCGGCGGCTGCTCTATCAGTGACAAAGGCAGGTGCCCAACCGTCTGCTCCTAGGCGGCTTGCGATCAAGATTTTGGCTAAGAAAGGGGAGTGAAGCACGATTTCGTCCCGGGCATCTGAAATGCTTCAGCGGCGGATCAGAGCGTCAAATCGTGGATGCCATCGAAGATCATTGGCACATCGAATATCCGCAGACTAACAATGCTGTGACCAGTGGCGGCATTGCGGCCGCAGCGATTTGGTTTGGCGAGGGCAAAGTTATACGGAATTGATACTACGAACCGATCCCGGAATCTTCGGTTGCCCATCGTTCGCGCTGGCGATGGCGGCAAAACAAAGTTCCAAGGTGCGCAGATTATTGCGGGCGGAATTGGACGGCTCGCGGTTTTCATCAATGGCGCACAGCAGCTCGGCCATCGATCCTTGAAATCCGTTGACGAACCAATTGCCGTCCAGTTGAGGCGAAGCCTCGCCGGCCACAGTGTGAAGCGTCACGGTCTGCTCGGTAAGACTTGGGCCGAAACTGCGGAGTGTGCCCAGCGAACCGCAGATGGTCGTGCGATCTTCTTGGCCATGCTTTACGAGGGCATTAAAACTCATGCGCACTTGGGCGTCGCCATAGTCAACGATGATCTGCGCGAGGCTTGGCGGTTTAATAGTTTGCTCGGCGGAACGATTCACATTTGCGGACACCGAGCGCGCGGCGCGGCCCTCCATGAACACCGTGGCAATATCAAACCAATGCACCGCGAAATCAAAAAGGATGAGATGATGCATTTCGTTGAACGGCGTATGCAAAGTCCATGAATGGTCGAATTGCACATTAAAATCAATCGTCGCCACGTCGCCTATCAGTCCACTGCGAATCGCCTGGTTAAGGTAACTGAAATGCGGTGCCCAACGGGCATTTTGATTCACCGCCAGCCGACAACCCTGTTGGTCGGCGAGGTCGGACAGCCGGGTCACGGTGTCAAGATGCAGTGCAAATGGTTTTTGACTCAAGACGTGTTTTTTTGCTCGCAAGGCATCTTCGATGATCTGAACCCGCGGCGCAGGATGGGTGGCGATGTCAACCACGTCGATATCGTCGCGGGCTAGAACTTCACGATGATCGGAATACACTGCGGCTTCGGGATAAAATTCCACGCGGCGTTTCTCAGCGCGCTCACGGGACGGATTACAAATCGCGACGATGTCCAACCCTAGCAGTTTGTAATTGCGCAGGTGATATTCTGTGATGCCGCCCGCGCCAATCAAACCGATCTTGGGGCGATAGTCGCGTGGCATTCGTGGGAGATAGGGCAGAATCGGCGCAGCGATCCGGCTGGCTTTTGCCACCTGACTTATTCCGTAGCCTGATTGAGAGGGATTGCCCATCGGATCAATGGATCAAAGTTTCACAGTTTGGTTGGTTGCCGCACTGCGCGCGGCGGCGTCCACGATTTCCTGACCGATGCGGCAAATTTCTGGCGCGAGTGGTCCGTCAACTTTTTCGCCTCGTTCGATTTTATTTAAAACAAATTGAATGGGGTTTTGATCGGGCGCCTGAATCACATCCACAGGAATCTGCCGGATGGCCGGATGCTCCGCCGTTTGCAAGCCCACGGTAGATTCACAGTCGTAACTACTGATCGTTCCGCGTGTGCCTTTGATGACAAACCCGCACTTGGGCTGGGGTTGGTGCGTCCACGGATCGGTAAAGGTGCCCCAGCGCGTTTCAAATTTTGAAAGTCCGTTGCGGTAACGCGCGATGGTGATGCTGTGTTCGTCCACTTCGAGGCCAGCGGTCTGGCTTGTTACGGTGGTGACTTCGATCGGCCTCTTCCCATTGTAAAACCAGGTGCCGAGCGTGACGCCGTAGCCGAGATAGTCGAGCAACGAGCCGCCGCCTTGGTCGCGTTTGTAAAACCAACTTGAGGCTTTCTCGGTCGCAGTCGGCTCATGTTCGATCTTGTCTGCGAGATGATATAGCGGCCCGCGATTGCCGTCGTAGTAATGAACCTCTATCACCTCACCGATGACGCCTTCATCCACCAATCGCTTGGTGGTGATATGAACTGGATACCAGCGCAAGGGCCAGTTGATGACCAATTGCTTACCCGTATTCTGCATCGCGTCGATCATCCGGTCGGCCTCGGCGACGTTGGAGGCAAACGGCTTTTCCATCAAAATGTGCGTGCCAAAGGGGGCAACCCGTTCCGTCCACTCCCCGTGCGTGGCTGTCGAAGGACACAGAATCACCAAGTCAGGTTTAGTGGTTTCAAGACAAACTCGATAATCGGTGAAAACCTGTTCCGGCGAAAGTTTGAACTGTTGAGCAGCGCTCACCATTCGGTCAGGCAATTCATCACAGATACCGACGATTTCCGCGCAGGGATGATCGAATGCGAGGCGCAGCAGGTCGCCCATGTGCATGTGGTCAAAGTTGATTCCGGCAATCTTCCATTTTTTCATACGTTCACCTTGATGGTTCGATTGCTAGGCGGGACATCCGGGGAAATAGTCTTTAACTTAAAATAGCAATAGAGCATCCAGGCATGGGCGTGGGCGCAGAAGGGTTGGAAGGCATCGTCCACCCAGGCATGATAGAGGCCCTCGCGTTTCGAGAGGGTAGAGTTCAAGCTGTCCGCAGTGGTCCAGTGGCCCACCCAGTAGTTCGGGTAGTTTTCCGCATGGGCATGAAACGTCAGCTTTTGCATCAGCCTGCGGGCTTCCTCCATGTCGAACGTGGCGATTCCGGCGATGAGCGGCCCTTGGTGGGAGAACCAGATACCGCCGTCCTCGCCATCGCCGTCGGGCCTCCAAAGCGGAACCTCGCGGGTGCGCGCACCGCTTTTCTCCATGTCGAGAACCCGCGATCTGATCTCGTTGAGAAGCTGGCGCTTTCTTTCGATAGGAAAGTCGGACCATCACTCTGCCGACGCCACCTCTGGTTTACACGGTGGAAACCTCCACCACCCTCGCGGGATGGACGGCTGATGCGGGTGCCACCGAAGCGGTCACCGGAACCGTCGGTAACGTGCAAACCGTCGAGGTGACACTTAGCCCCGCCCTGTTGGCGAATCCGGCGCTGTTCGTCCGGGTAAAGTCCAATTAACTAAATCCGCCATTGATCCGGTCGTAACGGGCGAGCATCATTGCGAAATCGTTGCGGCCGATTCATTTTAATAGGATGCAGGGAGCCGCATCGCTCTAACTAGCGATGGAAGCGCCGAGATTGCTGAAAGATGATCAGTCTGCCCATCGTAGCATTTCGCATCTTAGTCACCCATCATATCATCATGTCCCTTAGATCGATCATAAAAACCCTGCTGCTGGCTGCAGCCGCCTTCGTTACCCCGGGTTCCCTCGTCGCCGAGTCTCTTTTTCCACAAAGTCCCGGCTTGGTATCCTATACCTATCGTGATGAGTTCGCCAAGGACATGCCTGCTACGCTCGATAAGGTGAAGGCGCTCGGCATCACTGACATTGAATTCTCCAACCTCTTCGGCAAGACTGCTACCGAGTTGCGTAGCATGCTAGACGCGCGCGGGCTGGCCTGCTCGTCGTTCGGAGTGAGCTTCGATGACATCACGAAAAAGATGGATGAAGTCGCCACCAACGCCAAAATCCTGGGAGCGAAGTTTGTGCGCATTGCCTGGTTGCCGAATCGCCAGCCATTCACCGAGGCACTCGCCCTGCAAACTGCAGAGGAGTTCAACCGCATCGGCAAGGATCTACGCGAAAAACACGGTCTGACATTCTGTTATCACCAACATGGCTACGAGTTCGTGAAACATGGGGATGGAACCCTCTTCGATCTCCTCATGGAAAAGACCAACCCGCAGGATGTCAGCTTCGAAATTGATATTCTCTGGGCTTTCTTCCCCGGCATGGATCCTGCCGCGCTGATCGAAAAACACGGCAACCGTTTCAAGCTCATGCATGTCAAGGATTTGAAAAAAGGCGTCACCGGCGACTTCAGCGGGAAAACTCCAGTGGACAACGATGTCGCGCTGGGCACCGGCCAACTCAATTTGCCAGCGATTCTCAAGGCGGCCAAAAAGGCCGGAATCCAACACTACTATATTGAGGACGAGAGCACCAATACCGCCACCCAGGTGCCGGTCAGCATCGCCTATCTGAAAAGTCTCACCCAATAACCCGAACCAACCGAAAATCATGAACCCAGAAATCTCCCGCCGCCAGTTCGTTGGCACTTCGCTCTCCGCCGGTGCCGCCATGGCATTCATGTCCCGCGAAACCCTGCTGGCCGCGGAAAATCCAGCTAACAAAGTTGTGGTCGCCGTGGCCGGCATCCACAGCCGCGGTCTCCAACTCATTAGCAATTTCGGCTCCATTCCCGGAGTGGAAATTAAATACGTCATTGATGTGGACAAACGCTATCTCGCGAAAGCCGTGGAAACCGCCACCAAGGCCCAAGGCAAGGCCCCACAAACGGAGACAGATTTCCGCAAGGTGCTGGAGGATAAAGAGGTGGACGCGATGATCATCGCCACTCCCGACCACTGGCACGCGCCAATGGCAACACTCGCAGCAAAGGCCGGTAAGCACGTTTACGTGGAAAAGCCATGTTGCCACAATCCGCACGAGGGTGAGATTCTGATCGAGGTGGCTAACAAATATAAACGCCTGGTGCAGATGGGCAGTCAGCGCCGCTCCATCGCCAACGTCCAGCAGATGGTAAAGGAGATCCACGACGGTGTGATTGGGAACGTGTTTCTCGCACAATGTTTTTACTCGCGCCGCCGCACCAACATCGGTTTCGGCAAGCCGGTCGCGCCTCCTGCCGAATTGGATTGGGATCTGTGGCAGGGTCCAGCGCCTCGCACCGCCTACCGGAGTAACATTCATCCCTACAACTGGCACTGGTTCTGGAACTGGGGCACCGGTGAGGCTCTCAATAACGGCACCCACTATCTCGACGTGGCACGCTGGGCGATGGACGTTTCCTTCCCCACCAAAGCCAGCTCGTTCGGCGGACGTTGGCACGATGTGGGGCTCGACGACTGGGAAACTCCGGACACTCAGGAAATCCAGCTCGAGTTCGGCTCCGGCAAAGGCATTTCGTGGTTCGGTCGCTCGTGCAGCGATTACGGAGCGCCTGGATACAAGGCGAACGGGAATGTGTTTTACGGCAACAAAGGCACCATCGACTACGACGGCGGCGGCGGCTACAGCGTCTATGATCTCGATAACAAACTGGTCAAAACCGTCGGCGCAGTGGCTAAAAAAACCAATCTCGCCAACAGCGCTGACCCCGGGCTGGAGGACAACCATGCCCAGAACTTCATTGATGCCATCCGTGGTAACGCGAAGCTCAACGCGCCCAT
>JBDTNJ010000041.1:0-12437 GCA_039933825.1 Luteolibacter sp. | reverse complement strand
GGGGAGCGGATGTGATCTTCGGGCGCGCCAAGGGCTTCCGGGCGGCGCTGATGCGCTTCCTCATGCGGGCGCTTTCCGGGGTTTTTCGGATCATTGTGCAAATCCGCCTGCGCCGCTATCGCAATGGATGGAAACAGCAACACCACCTCGGCACAGCGGTCATTGCCGTCGGTAATATCACCGTGGGAGGGACCGGAAAAACCCCGGTCGTCGAACTGCTGGCACGCACCCTGCGGGATCGGGGCCGGCGGGTCGCCATCCTTTCCCGAGGTTATAAAAGCAAAAAGCTCGGGCGCCCGCAGAAGTGGCAGGATTTCAAGGGCCGTCCCATCTCTGGCGAGAAAATGCCGAAAGTAGTTTCCACCGGCAGCGCCCTTTTGCTCGATTCCAAATTTGCTGGCGATGAGCCTTTCATGCTCGCCCGCAACCTCGATGGCGTCGCGGTAGTCGTCGATAAAAACCGCGTGAAAGGCGGCCGCTTCGCCATCGCCAATCTCGATTCGGATACCCTTCTGCTGGATGATGGGATGCAATACCTCGATCTCGCCCACGCCATCGACATCGTGCTCATCGACTCAGGCGCACCCTTCGGCACCGGGGCCCTGCTTCCGCGCGGCACCCTCCGCGAACCGCCGAAAAACCTCCGCCGCGCCAGCTACATCCTCATCACCAAATGCAACGGCACATCGAACGAGGCACTGATCGCCCGCATCCGCCGCTACAACCGCACCGCTGAAATCATCGAGTGCACGCACGGTCCGATCTATCTGGAAGACGTTTTCACCCGCGAGCGCAAGCCGCTAGAATTTCTGAGGGACAAATGGGTCGGGGCCATCAGTGCGATTGCCGTGCCCGAGGCCTTCGAAGGATCGTTGGCAAAACTCGGTGCCCGCGTGGAAATCCAGCGCCGCTTCTCCGACCACTACCGCTTCTCGCGCAAGGAGGTGGAAAAATTCATGCAGCGCTGCGTCGAGCGCGACATGCAGCTCATCGTGACCACTGAAAAGGATGCTGTTCGTTTCCCTCGTCCTGCGTCCATCGATGTGCCGGTGTATTTCCTCCGGATCGAAGTGGAAATCCTCAGAGGCCAGGAAATTTGGGACGATCTGATTGAAAGAATCTGCACTCCGCCCCCTGCCTTCCAACCCGTGCTACGCCACCGCCACGCCTACCGGCCTTGAAACCGCGCTTTCCCGCATTTTCATGGAAAATGCCCAACCATCGAGCGGAGGCAAACATATGCAATTGTGCCTCTTAAAACCCTACTTTTTGCGCTTTCCTTGACCGCCGCGGCAGATGCCCGGCCATGGAGCGATGATGTCATGTATTTTATGATGACGGATCGCTTCTGCGATGGAGATTCTGCCAATAATATTCCGGCCGGCAGCGATCCCACGCTCTACGATCCTCAGCAAAAGGACCTCTCGCGCTATCAGGGCGGGGACTTGCGAGGGGTCGAGAAGGCGCTCCAGGCGAACTATTTCAACGATCTCGGAGTCACCGCGCTGTGGCTGACCCCAGTGGTGAAAAATGTCTGGCGCTCGGGCTACGATCTCGGCGGATGGAAAAGTGGGTATCACGGATACTGGACACAGGATTGGTTAGATATTGATCCGCATCTCACCAGCAGGACCTCGCTCGCGGGCGAACCTTATTCCGATAATGCGGAGGGCCGGATGAAGCACTATCAGGATTTGGTCAAGCTCGCGCACTCGAAGGGCATCAAAGTGATCCAGGATGTGGTGCTGAACCATGCAGGCCCGGTCTTTTACTATGACGACAATAACGATGGCGTCTTTAACGTGGAAAAAAAAGAAGAGTGGGTGCAGCCATACGAAAAGGAGGGCTTTCACGCGAATGCCAAGTGGGCGGATATCCCGAAATGGAACGCAGAACGCACCCAGCCGGATGGCCCACGCGAGATGTTAGGCGCAAAAATCGCTACCAAGGGCACGCTTTCCCAGATTGAAAGCTACGGCCGCAAGGGTTTTTCCTCGGATAGTCTCGGCAAGACCGATGGCGAGGAAGTCACCTGCGATTTTTTCTCCCTGCGTGACATCTGGACCGATCCGAAAGGCGAGTATTTCGACGCGCTGGTCAATGAATTCGTGGAGATCTATCAATTTTACCTCACCACCGTCGGCGTGGACGGCTTGCGGATCGATACGGTGAAACACGTGCACCACGAATTCTGGGACGCCTTCACTGGGCGCCTGAGAAAACGCCTCGGCAGCGCGGCAGCGGACAAGCTGTTGTTTGGGGAAATCTATGATGGAAATCCGGCAACGCTGGGTCGCTACACCTGGCGCTCGGATTGGCCGAAAAGCACGGCGCAGGATCTCGATTCCGTGCTGGATTTCGATTTCTGCTTCAGCGCCCGCGAATATCTCCGTCAGCCGGGGACGCAATTCGGATCACCTGCGGCCTTGGAAAAATCAATGACCAGCCGCACTGCCAGCGATTCCCAGGGTCGCCCGTTCTACAATCCGCACCCAGGCGCGGATGGACTGAACGCGCAGCAGAAAATCATCACGTTTATCGAGAATCA
Organism: Luteolibacter sp.; assembly: GCA_039933825.1. GTDB lineage: Bacteria > Verrucomicrobiota > Verrucomicrobiia > Verrucomicrobiales > Akkermansiaceae > Luteolibacter. The sequence continues at coordinate 9,889 of JBDTNJ010000041.1, read as the reverse complement.
CGATGGGCTCAACCGTTTCCGCGTCGCGGGCGTCACCGAGTGCCGCAACCGATTGGCTCAGGGGCTGCTCATGACCCTGCCTGGAATCCCGTGTCTCTACTACGGCACCGAGTTTTCCCTGCTGGATGAAGGCGGTAAAATCGGTGAAGACGGGGAAACCGGGCGCATGATGTTCTTCCCCAGCAAGGGCGGGCCGATCATGGCGGAGGTGGAAAAATCCCAGGCGTTTTCAGACATTTCCAAGCTCGCCGCGCTGCGTGAGAAGCTGCCGGTGTTGCGCACCGGAAAATGGATCCCACTCTGGGTGGACAGTGGCTCCAGCGATCAGGATGACGGGGTTTTTGCGTTTGCCCGTGCCTCGGAGGACGGGGAATCCTTCGCGGTCGTGGTGGTGAATGCCTCGGATGCGGAGCGCACGACTTCAGCCGGTGGCAATCAGATTCAACTTCCTGCGAGCATCAAAGCCGCAGGCAAAATCTTGCGCCCGGTCCTCACGATCGGTCAGGAAAAATCCCCCATCGTCGCCGATATCGATGCCGCTGGCCCTTTGCGCCTGCCGGTCCCGCCGTCCAGTCTGGTGATCTACCAGGGCCTCCCTGCGGAAAAATAACAGAATCGCAGGTGGGATGCGTTCAAAGTCGCCAGGAGTCACCCAATCGAAAGATTGTTGCGACTTTGCTGCACGCCCGCTGCGGTTGGAGCATTTCCTATCACCTCACTTGTAACTTGATCATTCCGGAATCGCCAGACACGATCCCCTCACCCCTTTCATCGCATGACATTCAAGACACACACCCTCGCGGCACTCCGCGCCGCCCGCGCTCAAAACCCCGCTAACTCCGCTCTCGTCGGCTTGGATGGATTTGTCGATACCATCGTCACTCCGGTGGCCCAGCGCACTGCACAAGGCGAGGCCTTCACCCCCATCACCACCATTCCCGAGTTCGCCCAACGCATCGCCGGTGCCGCAGGGAAAAGCACCAACATCGAGTTCTATCCGTTGATGGACAAGCTCGGCGGCAACGGACCGATCATGGCCAACGCACTGCTCGCCGCCGGCACTCGGCTGACCTACATTGGTGCGCTGGGACGGCCATCGCTGCATGGGGTTTTCCTCGATTTCGCGAGCCGCGCGGAAGTTGTTTCACTGTGTGATCCCGCCACCACCATCGCGGTCGAGTTCAACGACGGAAAGCTAATGCTCGGTCAGCTCCGCAGCTTGGACACAATCACGCTGGAATCCATCGAGGAAGTCATGGGCGCGGAGCATTTCCGCAACACGCTGGCGTCGGTTGATCTGATTGCCCTAGTGAACTGGACGATGATTCCGAACATGACGGAAATTTTTCTATCACTCGTCAACGAAGTGCTACCCGCCCTTCCGCAGCGTGCGAGCCGTAACTTTTTCTTCGATCTCGCCGATCCAGAAAAACGCTCGCGTGAGGATCTGTTGGAAGTGCTGGAGATCATCGGCCGATTCGGAGCGTTCGGAAAAGTCACCCTCGGTCTCAACCTGAAAGAAGCCCAGCGCGTGCATGCCGAACTCGGGTTTTCCGCCTGTGGCGAGACCGAAACGGAGCTGCGCGCGTTGGCCGACGATATCCGCCGCAATCTGAAGCTCTCCTCCGTGGTCGTCCATCCACGCGCCTCGGCCGCCTGCGCTACTGCGGACGGCACCTGGTGGGTTCCTGGCCCCTATACCGATAAACCGCTCATCACCACCGGTGCCGGCGACCACTTCAATGCGGGCTTTGCCCAAGGCGAAATGCTCGGGCTCGACCCCGAAGCCTGTCTCACTCTCGGCGTCTGCACCAGCGGCCACTATGTGCGCACTGCGGAAAGCCCGAGCCTCGATGATTTGGAGAAATTCCTCAGCACCTGGGACTGAATCGCTCGAGCGCGAATTAAACAATAGGCTCTACATGAGTGATTCTGTCTGAGGAAAACGGAAGATCTAGGCACCGCGAATCATGCGAACCTGGCGAATCCATTTAAAATGAAAAAATTCCAGAAACGCTCAGCGACCCTTCTTTAAGATTCGCTCGATTCGCATGATTCGCGGTGCCTCATCTCCATCTTGTTCGGCGATGAACCCTCAGTTTGAAAAACATCTTCCCTCCAGTGCAGCGAACCTGCGGATTTAATCAATATTCCCGCATTGCCATTCCGGGGATTGGCCTTAGTCTCCGCCCTTCCCATGAGCACCTCAGAGACTTTCAAGCAACACGTTCTTCCCACTTACGGGCGGTTTCCGCTGGTCCCGGTGCGAGGTGAGGGCTGCCGCTTGTGGGATGATGCGGGGAAAAACTATCTTGATTTCTGCATGGGCATCGCCGTGTGCTCGCTGGGCCATTGTCACCCGCGCTTGGTCGAGGCGATCCGCCACCAGGCGGGCGAGCTGCTGCATTGCTCGAATCTCTATCAAATTCCACTGCAAGCCGAGCTAGCTGAGGAAATCAACCTGCACCACGTCCGGATGCCCGGGAAAGTCTTCTTTTCCAACTCCGGTGCCGAAGCGAACGACGGCTTGATCAAGTCAGCGCGGCGCTTCGGCCACAAACGCCCACAGCCGGATGGCGCGCCGCGCTTCGAAGTGATCAGTTTCCTGCAATCGTTCCACGGCCGCACCCTCGGCGCGATGTCCGCTACGGGGCAGGCGAAAATCCAGGAGGGCTTCGATCCGCTGCTTCCCGGCTTCCGCTATCTGCCATTCAATGATCTCGCGGCGCTGAAAAATGCAATCCGCCCGGAAACCGCAGCGATTTTGCTAGAGCCGATCCAGGGTGAGGGTGGAGTCAATACCGCCACACCTGAATTCCTCCGCGAGGTGGCCGAGCTTTGTGAAAAACACGACCTGCTGCTGTTTTTCGATGAAGTCCAAGCTGGCTTCGGCCGTTGTGGCGATGCGATGGCCTGGCGCATGATCGCCCCGGAAATCAAACCTGACGGCATTTCCTGGGCCAAGGGCATGGGCGGCGGCGTGCCGATCGGCGCCTTCTGGCTGAGCGACCGCGCGATCGATGACTCCGGCACCGCGCTTTCCTCACTGATGGGTCCCGGCTCCCACGGCTCCACCTATGGCGGCAATCCGCTCGTCTGTGCGGCATCACTCGCCGTGTTGAAGGAAATCCGTGAGAAGGAACTCGCCGCAAACGCCCTCCTGCAAGAAATCCGTATCCGCGAAACGGTGCGTTCGTGGAACCTGCCCATCGTCACCGAAGTCAGGGGCAAAGGTCTGCTGCTAGGCATCGGGCTCGACCCCGCGCTCATCCCGACTCCCGATGGGAAAACCGCAGCGCTTGTCGTTGTTGGAAAGCTGATGGAGCGCGGCCTTATTGTTCCGCCTGCTGGACCGAATACTTTTCGTCTGCTACCACCGCTCAACGTCACCGCTTCCGAGATCGATGAAGCGCTGGCAATCATCCACTCGGTCCTGTCCGCATTCCAATAATCTCATGCAACACCTCCTCTCCATCGAAGAACTCAGCGCCAAGGAAATCCAAAAGCTGCTGGATTCCGCCGCGCATCTGAAACTCCAGCGCGGACGCGATGGCAACCAGCTCGCCGGACAAACGTGGGCGCTCATTTTCACCAAATCCTCCACCCGCACCCGCGTGTCCTTTGAAGTCGGCATCCGCGAGCTCGGTGGTTTCCCTCTATTTCTATCAGGAAACGACATCCAGCTCGGCCGTGGCGAACCGATCAAGGATACCGCCCGCGTGCTCGGCCGCATGGTTCACGGCACCATCATCCGGACCTTCGCCCAACAGGATGTGGTGGACTTCGCGCAATACTCCGGCATCCCCACGATCAACGCGCTCACCGACGACGAGCACCCGTGCCAGATCCTCGCAGACCTGCTAACGATCCAGGAAAAGCTCGGGGGCTGGGAAGGGAAAAAAGTCGCTTTCATCGGCGATGGTTTTTCCAACATGACCATCTCCTGGATGTGGGCGGCGAAACACCTCGGTTTCGAGCTCACGATCGCCTCACCCGGTTCCTGCCAACCGCCCGCTGAGTTTCTAGCAAAACTGGATGCGCCGAACATCACGGTTACCGCCGACCCAGCCGTGGCAGCCAACAAGGCCGATGTGATCAACACGGATGTGTGGCTGTCGATGGGGCAGGAGGGCCAGAAGGAGAAAGAGCAGGAGTTCGCAGGATTCCAAGTGAACTCCGCGCTGCTTGCCACGGCCGCAGCCGGCCACATCGTGCTGCACTGCCTGCCGGCCTATCGTGGCAAGGAAATCAGCGAGGAAGTGTTGGAACTCCACGCGGGCACTATTTTCCAACAAGCAGAGAACCGCCTGCACGCACAGAAGGCGGTCTTGGTTGCTTTGGCAAAACGATAAACCCGCGCTCGCTTTCCAGCAAAGTTTCACTAGGATCCACCCGTGATCGCGCGGCAAAAGATCAAGTATCCGGTTTCCCTTTCCCTGCGGCAATACCTCTATCATTTTGATCGCCAGCGGGATATCCCCAAGGTCTATGACGAGCTCTGCCGCTTCACCGGCGCGATTCCCTACGAGGATCCGACCGGCCGCGAGACCTTGTGGCACACCGTGATGTATCCGCAGGAGGCTTTTGCGGAGCTCCTTCCCCGCCTCACCAGCATCTATACGGAGTTGAAGCTCGGCCGCGACGCCGAGCAGCACGAACATCTGTTCGTCGATCGCATCGACTTCGGGGATTTCGGCAATTCCAAACCCTTCCGCGTCCGCATTACCAATCTCTTCAATGATAACTCGGACTACTATTACGTCAAACAGGCCGACGCCTCGCGTATCTATGGGTTGGAACTGGAGCACATCCTGTCGCCTAACCGAATCAACTATCTGATCAACGGCAATACTCTGATTGAAGAGCACATCGCCGGCGTTCCGGGGGATGTGTTCCTCCGCGACTACCTTCCTCGGCCCGGCCTTAACAAGGTCCGCATCGCCAAGGAATTCACGAAATTCACCGAACGGAGTTTCATCCGTCTGCTCGGAGACATGCGGAGTGTGAACTACGTCGTGGATATCACGCCGGATTTCGAAGAGATCCAATACCGCGTGCGAGCCATTGACTTCGACCAACAATCCTACGAGGGAAATGGAAATGTCTATCTGGCCTTTCGTTTCAATTCGAACCGCAAGGTCACCCGCCTCGCCTTCGAGGTGCTCAACCGCAAGAGCATCGATCAATACGTCGCGGAGGAGCACGCGCAAATGGCCCGCCGCGCCAAGGTCGAGAGCGGCCGCCTGCGCGCGCTGCTCGGCATCATGCGGCGCGAGGATATCGCGCCACGCGAGCACGTCGTCACACTCGCCCGCGAGCTGGACCGCATGCACGCCACCAGCGGCTTCGGCGATTGCCAGTCGATGGGCGAGCTCACCGCCATGCACATTTCCATGATGCTTGAGATCACGCCGACAGGTTGACAGCCGGTTTTCGGGCATTTTTGCGGGCGTGAAATCTTTTTCGGAAACCGCTCTTGTCCGTGGGCTCGTCCGTGCCATACGCTCGCCCAACCTTTTGTAAGCGTGTCCGTTATTTCCCCACCGATCTATATTTTAGGCGTACTTCCCTCGCGCTGGGGCTCTACCCGCTTCCCCGGAAAACCGCTTCATTTGATCGCCGGAAAACCCCTGATCCAGCATGTTTGGGAGCGCTGCAAACAATGTTCCCGCCTCGATGACATCATCGTAGCCACCGATGATGAGCGCATCCGCGACGCCGTCATCGCCTTCGGAGGAAAAGTCGCCATGACCTCCCCGGACCATCCGACCGGCACGGATCGCATCGCCGAGGCAGCGAAATCCGTCCCGCAAGCGACCCACATCATCAACATCCAAGGCGACGAACCGCTCATCGACCCCACTCTCATCGACGAGCTCGCCACCACCATGGCCGCCGATCCGACGCTCGACATGGCCACCGCGGCCAATCCGCTCGATCCCACCGATCCCGCCGTGCACGATCCGAACGTCGTGAAAGTCGCCACCGCACTCGATGGCCGGGCGCTCTACTTTTCCCGCTCGCCGCTGCCATTTTTCCGCAACCCCGTCAAAGGACTGCCGGTCCTGCGCCACAAGGGAATTTATGCGTATCAGCGGAGTTTTCTCGAACGCTTCGTCACCTGGCCGCCTTCGCCCTTGGAAAAAGCCGAGTCCCTCGAACAGCTCCGCGCCCTCGAAAACGGTGCCAGCATCAAAGTCCTTCTGACCACCGACACCTCACCCGGAGTCGATACCCCGGAACAAGCCCGGGAAATCGAGCGTCTTCTTTCAGATCACTGACCACTTTTCTCATCACTTTATGAAATACATCTTCGTCACCGGCGGCGTGGTCTCCTCACTCGGCAAGGGTCTCGCAGCGGCATCCATCGGGACTTTGCTAGAGCACCGCGGCCTGACCACGCTGATGCAGAAATTCGATCCCTATCTGAACGTCGATCCGGGAACGATGTCGCCCTATCAGCACGGCGAGGTTTACGTGCTCGACGATGGCGCGGAAACCGACCTGGACCTCGGCCACTACGAGCGCTTCACCTCCGGCGTGCTGTCGCGCATGAACAACCTGACTTCCGGCCAAGTGTTCGACTCGGTCATCAAGAAGGAGCGCCGAGGCGAGTATCTCGGAAAGACGGTGCAGTTCATCCCGCACGTCACCGACGAGATCAAATCCCGCATGCATCAGGTGACTATGGACAATCCAAAGACGGATGTGCTCATCACTGAGATCGGCGGAACCGTCGGCGACATGGAAGGCCTGCTTTTCATCGAAGCTTTGCGCCAGTTCGCGCTCGAAGTCGGCAAGGAAAACGTCTGTTTCATCCACGTCACCCTGCTGCCCTACATCAAGGCCGCCGGTGAAGTGAAGACCAAGCCCACCCAACAGTCCGTGGCAAAACTCCGGGAACTCGGCATCCAGCCTGATATCATCATCTGCCGCACCGAGGCGGACCTCGATGAAGACAACCGCAAGAAAATCGCCATGTTCTGTAACGTGGAGCGCAAGAACGTCGTCGCCTTCCGCGATGTGGCGCACACGATTTACGAATGCCCGTTAGATCTGCGCCGCGACAAAATTGATCGGCTCGTAGTGGACAAGCTCGGCCTCGGGCACACGCCGTCGCCTGCGCTGGAGGATTGGGAAAAATTCGTTCAGCGTGTCATCCACCCGAAGAACAAAGTCACCATCGCTGTAGCCGGAAAATACATCGAGCTTCAGGACGCTTATAAATCTATCTACGAATCGCTGATCCACGCCGGCGCCCATCACGACACCAAGGTCCAGATCGTCCGCGTGGAAGCCGAAGCCATCGAGGATCACGGCGCAAAGTCGGTCATCGGCGATGTGGACGGCATCCTCGTCCCCGGTGGATTCGGCGACCGCGGTATCGAAGGAAAAATTCTAGCCGCCAAGTATGCCCGCGAGCAGAAGATTCCGTATTTCGGCATCTGCCTCGGCATGCAAATCGCCACCATCGAATACGCGCGAAACGTCTGCGGGCTGAAAGACGCTAACTCCACCGAGTTCGACAAGGCCACGAAACACCCCGTCATCTGCCTTCAGGAAGAGCAGAAAGGCATCGAAGACATGGGAGCCACCATGCGTCTTGGCTCTTCAGAATCCATTCTCTTCACCGGCACCCAAGCAGCCGATCTCTATAACAACGTGGACCGCATCCACGAGCGCCACCGCCATCGGTATGAGTTCAACTCCGACTATCAGGAACGCCTGCAGGAAGCCGGGCTTGTGATTTCCTCCGTCTCCGCGAACGAAGGTCTCGTGGAAATCGTGGAGCTACCGGGACATCCATTTTACATCGGCGCCCAATTCCATCCCGAGTTCCAATCCAAGCCAAACCACCCGCACCCGCTCTTCGCAGGCTTCGTGGCAGCGGCACTGGAGCGGAGTCATCACTCCTAACTCCATTTCGTTCTGATCAAAAATTGGCATTTACTCATTGTCAGATAGATTGCCGGAGGACAGCGGGGAGCATGGTTTCACATAATGGAGAACAGCCGATGGTGGCGCTTTTTCAAAATCTCTAGGTAGCCTTCCTGCCGGGAGGATAATAGAAATGCATCGGCGATGCAGTCGTTCGTTGCGGCCCGCACGGTCGAAGCGGAGTATGGCGTAAACCCACGAGCCATCGATCGCAGCTAACAGTCAGTGCGGCGGCACTTCGATCCCCTCGAGCTTCGCCAAGGTCATGCTCAGGGACTCGTAGGCCGGGACTTCCTCGTAGGGTAGGGGATTCGGTTTGAGGATGAAGCACCTTAGAGACAATTTCTTATATTTCCGATGCAAGTCCTCTTCGGCTCGCTATATTGAAATCTTAGAACGTTTATTTCATGAAGCTGGCCCTCTCCGTTGTTTTCACTCTCGCGCTACAGTGTCCCGCCGTATCCGCTGCGGAGCAGATCGTCACTTTGGGTGACTCGCTCACGTATGCCTACGAATCTGAGTTCGGCACTCAGGTCAGCATTCCGTTCGTGGTCAGCTATGGCGACGGTTTCGGCTCAAAGGTGTGCAACTGGGTTGAAATACTGAATAAAACGACCTATCGAAACGCCTCGTTTGACATCGGTAGCCGCGATACCCTGCACATTATCGGCGGTGCCGATTTCTTTTTCCGTAACCGGTATAACTGGGCGCTGCCGGGGATGAAAATCAACGATCTTTCAAAATTCCTCAATCACGAGGTCACCCTCAACGCGATGCTCGGTCCCGATCTCGCCAATCTTCTGGCGCTGACCAATTTCAATGAAGCCGATGATTTTGCCATCGGCGAGCTCGAAAGTCAGATTCAGACCACTGCCGAGCGGCTCACACTTTTCATCGGCGGAAATGACATCCGCGGGGTGTATGGAGACATCTATAACAATAACGCGCCCGGCACATTTGTGGCGGATTTCGTCCGGGATGCCACCGCCATCATCGACCGCGTCCGGTTCCTCCGGCCGAACCTCCAAATCGTGCTCGTCAATGTGCCGCACGTCGGGATCACCCCGGAGGTCAAATCGAAATGGCCTACCGATCCGATCAAAACGGGCCGTGTCACGACGGTGCTGCTAGATTTGAACCGCCAGCTTGCAGCCCTCGCCACGTCGAGGAACATCGGCTATGCGGATGTTTTCAACCCCACGCTGTCTCTGCTTACTGCTGCGCCGCTTTGCATCCACGGCATCACCATCGCGAACAGTGGCTCCACCACTGGAAATCTCGCTTTCGTCTGGCTGAATGGACCAGTTAGCAAAAATTTTCACCCGAACACCAGCGCCCAAGCGATCATTGCCAATGCAGTCATCGCAGCATTCAACACGCGCTATCATACAGGCATCGCTCCTCTCAGCGCCACGGAAATTCTCGGCGGCTTGCTAGCGAAAACGCCCGCGCAGATCGACATGACTTTCGCCAGCTGGATGACCGGCTTCGGCCTCACCGGTCTGCCGCCTGGCGACGATTCCGATGGCGACGGCCTTACCGCCGGGGTGGAATTCGCCCTCGGGCTGAATCCGATCCTGCGGGATTCGGACATGGTTAGCACCCACATCACCGGCAACGCGCTCGAACTGGCCTATCCGATCCGGCTTCCTGTTTCCACCCGCTACACACTCACTCCCACCCACTCCGCGAACCTGACTTCCTTCATCGCTGTCTCCCCCTTGCCCGCGCCCGGCCCGGACGGACTCGCCCACGCACTGCTACCTATCAGCAACACCCCCGGCTTCATGCGCCTCGAAGCCACCGTGCCATAAGCTTTCAGATTGGAGGTTCAATTGATCAGACCTCCCCGTCGTTCTTATAAATACCACGATTCCGACACCCGTTCCAAAATGAAACCGGACGGTAACGCTCGATTTCAGTCTATCACATTGGGTCAGGATTTCCCGCC
>JBDTNJ010000040.1:0-28980 GCA_039933825.1 Luteolibacter sp. | reverse complement strand
GATCATGAAACGGCGGACCGACTTGTCGTCGTAGGTGATGGTGGTGGTCATGGAGTCGGTTTAGATGAGGGTTTTGACGGTGGGTTTCGTTTCGGCCACAGGTTCGGGATCAAGTGGCAGCAAGGAATCCCGTTCGGGGCTGGAGTGCCGCGAGCGCCGGATCTCTCCGGCAAAACAAGCGATGAAGATGCCTGCCAGACACGAGGAGATCAGAATGGTAAGTGCGATAACGTTCATGAAAAAAGGCTGCGGTAAGAAAGCAGGGTGGGGGAGGGGGTGCTGGGCATACCTTGCCCAATGTTGCGCATATTCTATTCAATCTGGTGCAGTGCAGTGCCGCGCCGGAAGTCCCAGTGCAGCCATTCCAGAAAAACGTCACCGATGATGTGGGCGATGCTCTTCGGATCGATGAGATCAGGGTTGAGGGTCAGATGACATTTCGCGAAAGCAGTGGAAATTTGGCCGACTCCCGCATGGAAGGTTTTAATCTGGTCCAGCTCCGGATCAGACGTTTCAGGGGCATGGAAAACGACGCGGCCACGTTTGCCGAGCGCGGTGAGCGTTTCGACAATCCCTTCAGGCCCTTCCGGTGAGTTTTCCGGAATGCCGAGAAGCTGGCGGTAGTTCGCATCCGCCGAGACCCTTGCCACGAGTTCATGAGTCGCTGGGAGCCAGCAACCGTCACCCTCGTCGTCATACTCGTTGAGATATTCCGCGACTTCTGCTATGAGACATTCGCCGGTCAAACGAGAATCCGTGTGAATGATGATGGCGCAAGCTGGCGCGACAGCAGTGGATTCGGCAAGCAACCACTGGTGAAATGTGGAAAACGATGTGATGGCTGTCATGCGGTCAGGGCAGGTTTACCCTGAAGGTGCCGGGACTTGCACGAGCGTGCTCCGCATCCCGTCTGGAAGGATGCGCGGATTTTCCGGGTGCATTCCTACAGGAGCAAACGAGCCGCTCGGGGCAGCAACTTGAAACGCCACCTCGTCACATCCGGAAATCCTCGCCGAGGTAGTGTTTGCGGGCGATGGGATCGTTCACCAGCTCATCGGACACCCCTTCAAGAATGACGCGGCCATCATGGATGAGGAAGGCACGGTCCGTGATGGTGAGGGTTTCCCGAACGGAGTGATCCGTGATTAGAATGGCCAGCCCGTCGCGGTCCCGCAGCTCGCGGACGATGCGCTGGATGTCCTCCACTGCAATGGGGTCGATGCCCGCAAATGGCTCATCTAACATTAGTAGGGTGGGGTCCGAGCAAAGTGAGCGGGCGATGGCGAGCCGGCGTTTTTCGCCACCGGATAGAGTGATGGCGAGCGACTTGACGAGCTTGCCGATGCCGAAGCGGGCGAGCAGGTCGTGGGCGCGCTCGTGGCGCTCCGCCTTGTTGAGGTTAGGGCGGGTTTCGAGGATCGCGAGCAAGTTGTCTAGGACCGAGAGTTTGCGGAAAATCGATTCCTCCTGCGGCAGGTAGCCGAGGCCGAGGCGGGCGCGGCGGTGCATCGGCATTTTCGACATGTCGTGGCCGTTGAAGCAGACCGAGACGGCATCGGCCGGGATGAGTCCGGCGATCATATAGAACGAGGTGGTCTTGCCGGCACCGTTAGGTCCTAGCAGTCCGACGATCTCCCGGGGCTGGACGGTGATGGAAACCCCATCGACGACCGCGCGTCCGCTATAAGTCTTGCGGAGTCCGTTGGCGTAAAGCACGGCGGTTTCCGTGTTGCAACAGGTGGAGCCGGGATTGTGTGTTTTCAAATTCAGTTCTTCTGGTTCAGGTTTCCGCCCATCGTCCAATTTCCTTCGGTTGAAAAACTGCCGGACTTCTGGATGCGGAGATTAAGATTAGGTTCACCGGCCCGCATGAACGAGTCTCCTTGTTTCACCCATGGATAGCCGCCGCTGAGGATGATTTCGCCGGATTTCACCTGATAGGAGAAAATCGCGCCGCTTGCTTCGATCGGCGGTTTGTTGTCCGTGGTTTTCTTTTGCAGGAGACGGACCGCCCCGGTGGCGAGAATCCGATCCACTTCGCTGAAGTTTCCACCGACGTTCCCAAGGCCCTGGTCCGAGGGGCCAGGCTTCTCCTTCTTCGGCGCGTCGGCAGGCTTTTTGACGAAGAAAACCTTGAGTTCGTTCGCGCCTGATAGGTCGAAGCGCGAATCCGTGACCGTGACGTTTTTCATATACACGAGCACGCCTTCATCCGCATCGAAATACACGCCGCCGTCGCATTTGATCACGGTATCCTCGGGCCCTGGTGTTACTCCCAGCGGTTTGGCGGTGGCGGCAGGCGCGCTTGCCGCTGGAACGGGGAGGCTGTTTTGGGCAAGGAAGGCTTGTGCGGCGCTATCCGCTGCTTGTGAGGCCGCGATGGACGTCTGAAGGTCTTTGCGGGTGGCTGCACCCGCTTCCGCCGCCGTGGAGGCCTTCGATGCTGCATCCGCCTGGATCGCGGATTTTTCCTTTTCGGTCATGGCGGGTGGCGGCGCGGCGACCAGGGATTGGGTGAGCAGCGACATGCCAATCATGGCGGTGGCACGGATCGGTGAGCTGGGAGTGTTCATGGTCGTCTCGGTGGGAGGATGGATCGTAGTAGTGGCCGGACCTAGCAGGAAGCCCTCGCCCTTTTGGAATGCATAATAAAGCCCGATGCCGTTGGCTGTCAGCCGATCCGCCGTGACGGTGACCGGTTCTTTCGCCTCAAGCACGCCTCGGGTTTGATAAAAAACCGCCCGGGTGAGATCAATTCTGCCGCGCGGGCTCTGATCAGGATTGAAGAAATCGACAGAAACTGTCTCGCCGGCGATCTGCTCGTCGTTGACCAGGATCATCTTCTTCGCTTTGAGCACTTCGATGAGTTTGTGATTTTCATCGTAGCGGGGAAGGATGACCCCCTTGAGCTCGCTGCCATCAGGTAGCAGTCCGACGGCTGGAAGTTTTTTTCTCGCCTCCGGGGATGCCGCCGGCTCCCGCGCCATCAGCACGGCGGGAGAGAGGAGAAACAAGACTGTGAGATGGCGGCGCAAATGAATTTTAACGACGGATTTCAGTGGGATGCGTGATGGATCGCGATGAGCTTGATGAGCAGGTCCTCGATGAATTCCAGCGGGATCTGATTTGGTCCGTCCGACAAGGCGTTCGCCGGGTCCGAGTGGACTTCCATGAATAATCCATCGACGCCGGTCGCGATCGCAGCGCGGGCGAGCACGGGGGCGAGCTCTCCATCACCGCCGGTGGCACCGCCGAGTCCGCCAGGGCGCTGGACGGAGTGGGTGGCATCGAAAATGATGGGGAGACCCTCTTTGCGCATCCAATAGAGCGAGCGCATGTCGACGACGAGGTTGTTGTAACCGAAAGTCGTTCCTCGCTCGGTGATCAGGAAGCGCTCACAGCCGAAACCCCGCATTTTCCCGGCGATGTTGACGGTATCAAGGGGGGCGAGGAACTGGCCTTTCTTGACGTTGATTGCGCGGCCGGTTTTCGCGGCGGCTTCGAGCAAATCGGTCTGGCGGCAGAGGAATGCGGGGATCTGCAGGAGGTCGATGTGTTTTGCTGCGATTTCCGCTTGATCCGCAGTGTGGATGTCGGTGGTGACGGGGACGCCGAGTTCCTTGGCGATTTCACCAAGAATCCGGCATCCCTCCTCTACGCCGGGTCCGCGAAACGCGCCGAGGGAGGTGCGGTTGGCCTTGTCAAATGATGCTTTGAAAATGAAGTGGATGCCGGTGCGGTCGGCGATTTCCTTGAGTGAACGGGCCATGTCCCAAGCAAAGGCCTCGGATTCCAGAGCACAGGGGCCGAGGATGAAAAATGGGACGGGCCCGCCGACGGGAACGTTGCCGATATTAAAGGGGTCAAAGGTCATGGTGTAGGGAAATCAGTCATTGTTCCGGGCCGTATGGTAGAGCGGGCGGAGATTTTCGAGGGCGGTGTGGAGCAGCTTCGCTTCGGAGGGTGTGAGATTTCCGCGGGTTTTGGAAGCGAGCATTTCAAGGGAATCAATGACCGACTTGGCGGCACGGATGTTGATCTGTTTTTCGCCCGAGTGCGGATGGGGGATTTGCCCAAGGAAGAGCCCGGCGTTCTGGGCTTGGAGGATGATAAACTCATTGAACCGGGGATCGGCTTCAGGCGTGTCGTCGGGCATGGTTTGAGACTCAATCGCCATGAGCCAGGATTCAAGATGGAACATTCGGAAGCTTTCAAAGAAATCACCAGCAGGCCTTTGTATGGCAGCGGAACATAATCTCACTTTCCTCCCTCGTCTTTTGCCTTGCAGGGATGGACCCTGCCGCTAATCTCGCGCTTAGCTGGTGTGCGAATCATGCCGGAATTCAACAAAACAAACTCAAATTACTTTATGAAACTTGCCTTCATTGCTGCCGCCGCCGCTGTTTTTGCCGCTTCCTGCTGCCCGAGCGCCGCTCCCGCTCCCAGCAAGCCTGCCTACGTAGCTCCATCCAAGTAATTCACTCTCAGTTCGGTTCGCCGGGTGGCGAGCCGGACAATCTGATGTTTCCGGCATGATATGCCACCATTTTTCACTTTTCTATAAAACCTCACTGACCCCATGATTCGCATTCTAACCGCACTTGTTGCCTCTGTTTTCGCACTTCTTTCCGTTTCGTGCATGTGCTGCACAGGTGAGCCAAAAGCACCTGGCCTGCGCTCGCTGCCAAAATTCCAGGAGATCGAAACTGCTCCTGCCCCGCAAGTCGATTACCACTCATCCAAGTAATCCCGAGCTTCAGGCTTTATCACAGGAAATGATCATGCGTCCCCCCGTATCGTCGGGGGGACGCATTTCATTGTGTGATGAGTCCACTAGGGAATGGATTCTGACTTCCATCAATATTCTCCCGGAAAATTCATATGATTGTATGAGATCCAGTAACCCGCAAGATGGGCCAGCCCGCTTCAAGGGGCATATGCGCCACTATCATCGCAGCGGCCCGAAACCAGGAAGGTCGTGGGATGAATGGGTCGGTGGAGGACCCGTCCATTCCGGGCCTTCCCGGGATTGGCTGAAAATCCTGATGATCATCGTCGCCATCGTGCTGGGTGTGGGAATCGTCGCTGGCTTGATCATCGAGCTGCGCTGAGCCCGCCCGGATCGGCTTTTCTCCGTAGAAATTACATGCGGCTTTGACATTCTGAATTCGCCCGGCCAATTTCCCGCCCCGCTGCAAACCACGGCGGGATTTTTAATCATGGGTAAAAGCCTCTTCCAAAAAGTCTGGGACGCTCACACCGTCGGAACTATCGCCGACGGTCGCACGCAACTCTTTATCGGCACGCACCTCATCCATGAGGTGACCTCTCCGCAAGCTTTCGGCATGCTCCGCGATCTCAAGCTGAAGGTGAAATTTCCACAGCGCACCTTCGCTACGGTCGATCACATCGTGCCGACGATCAATCAGGACGCTCCCCAAGACCCGCTCGCCGCGGAAATGATGCAGGCACTCCGAAAAAATGCGGATGACTTCGGCGTCACGTATTTTGACCTCGCCTCCGGTAAACAAGGCATCGTTCACGTCGTCGGGCCCGAGCAAGGCATCACCCAGCCCGGCACGACAATCGCTTGTGGCGACTCGCACACGGCAACTCACGGCGCGTTCGGAGCGATCGCTTTTGGCATCGGCACCACGCAGGTCCGCGATGTTCTTGCGACACAGACTCTCGCGCTGGAAGAGCTCAAAGTCCGCCGCATCGAAGTGAACGGCGACCTCGCACCCGGTGTGTATGCAAAGGACGTGATCCTCCATATCATCCGCCTGCTCGGTGCCAAAGGTGGTATCGGTTACGCCTACGAATATGCCGGCGATGTTTTCGAGCGCATGTCGATGGAAGAACGGATGACCGTTTGCAATATGTCCATCGAAGGCGGTGCCCGTTGCGGATACGTCAATCCGGACGCCAAAACGGTCGCCTATCTCAGCGGTCGCCCCTACGTGGACATGACGGATTTCAACGAGACTGCCGCCCGCTGGCTTTCGTTTGCCTCCGACAAGGATGCGCATTTCGACGACATTGTTAAAATCAACGCCGCCGACATCGAACCGACCGTCACTTGGGGCATTTCGCCCGACCAAGGAATCTCGATTTCCGAAAATATCCCGGACCCGGGCAATGCCTCCACTCCGTTGGAAAAGGCCTCCATCGAGGAAGCTCTACAATACATGAAACTCGCTGCCGGCACCCCGATCAAGGGCGTGAAAATCGACGTCGCTTTCATCGGCTCCTGCACCAACGGCCGGATCTCTGATTTCCGCGAAGTTGCGAAATACATCCAAGGCCATAAGGTCGCGGCGGGGGTCACCGCCATCGTCGTGCCGGGTTCCCAAATCGTCGCCATCCAGTGCGAACAAGAAGGCCTGCCGGAAATCTTCCGTGCTGCTGGCTTTGAGTGGCGCGCCGCCGGGTGTTCGATGTGTCTGGCCATGAACCCGGACAAACTCATCGGCGATCAACTTTGCGCCTCGTCCTCGAACCGTAATTTCAAAGGCCGCCAAGGGTCGCCTACAGGACGCACCGTCCTGATGTCGCCCGTCATGGTCGCCGCCGCTGCGATCACCGGCTCGATCGCAGATGCCCGCGAGCTTTTTAGTTTGGAAACCGCCGCTGCTATTGCCTAACCGCCAATCCTTAAAATTTCACCATCATGGCACTCGATCCCGTTCCTTCCGTCACCGGCCGCGCAGTTTTCAGTCCCGGCGCGGATATTGATACCGACCGTATCATCCCCGCCCGCTTCATGAAATGCGTCACCTTCGATGGCCTTGGAGAATTCGCATTCTACGACGTCCGCTTTAACTCCGAGACTGGCGAAAAAACCGAGCACCCGCTTAACGATCCACGTTTCAGCGAGGCTTCGATCCTCGTCGCCGGCGTGAATTTCGGCTGCGGCTCATCCCGTGAACATGCGCCGCAATCGCTGCGCAAATATGGCTTCAACGGCGTCATCGCTGAGTCGTTTGCGGAAATTTTCTATGGCAACTCCACCACGCTTGCCATGCCTTGCGTGATGGCCGGTGCCGCTGATATCGTGGCCATCCGCGATGCGGTGGAAGCCGATCCGACGGTCGAAGTCACCATCGATGTGAAGGCCCTCAAAGTCCGCACCTCCAGTGGCCTCGACATCCCCGTGACCATGCCTGACTCCGCCCGCGAAGCCCTGCTTTCCGGACGCTGGGATCCGATCCAGGAGCTGCTTGATAACGATAAGGCGATCGACGCAAAAGCTGCCGAGCTGCACTACGTCTGAAGCGCATGCGCGGAAGCAGCCGCTTCAATGGGGGTAAGGGCTCACGAAAGTTAGACCGACGCCCTCACTCTAGCCAAATCACGAGTTGGTCGTCATCACCTGTGAGTCCGGCGATGACAGAGTCTATGGGGATGCGGACCGCTCCGGAGCGATATGGGTTTTCCTCACGGGTGAAACCGAGAGCCACACCGTTTAAATCAAGGGCTATCGTTCCGCAGCCTTTGGACTTGATGTGATAGACCACGTCGACCGTTTTTCCCAGCAACTCCAAGCGGACTGCCAAGCCATCCAAGCCGGGAGGAATCACCGGGTCCACCACCAGAGCGAGTTTTTCAAGCCGCAGACCCAGGAAACATTGCATGATCAAGCGCACGCTGATGCCTGCGCCGCTGGAATACACGCGCCAACCGCCTTCCAGTGCCACTTCACCGCGATTCACTCGATCATAGTGATTGAAAGCTTCGTAGCGATCGCGGAACGCGGGATCGGAACTTGAATAATAACAGTTCGCCTGGCGCAAGGCGGCCGTTGGCACGAGTTCACGAATGGAAATCGGATTGGCCTGGCAGAGAGCTTTGAAAAACGCATCCGCCTCGCCGAAACGGGCGAGAGCCTCGCAGAAGCGCAGGTGTGCGTGCGTATACATGATGCCGATTTCCCGCCCGAAATAACTGGCGCTCTCGGCGCGTTGAAAATAGCTCTGAGGTCCCCCGTGATAGGCAAGCGGCCGATCGAATAAATGCGCTCCATCCGGACTGAGCAGATGTTTGCGGATCAGGTCGAGATGGGTTTCCGCCTGATCACGAGTGAACATATCGTTGATGATCGCGTGAATCATCGGCAGCACGCTGAAGGAAAGGCCCGTCGTGCGATCGCTTGGGTGAAGCAGATAATCGGTTTTTCCTCCTTCGTGGAAATAGGCCAGCCCTGCGACGACGCCGTCGACGATCAGGATGTTTTGAAACTCCATCAGGATGGTTGCCGCCCGGCTTTCCAAGTCCGTCGCCCGCTCTGATTTTCCGACATGACGGAGAGCAGCGGCCAAAGCGATGAATGTCTGATAACTGAGCGTCACCGTCCATGAGCTGCACAGCCGTTCACGCATATCGGGCTTCACGGGCTGAAGGGAATCATTCCAATCGCCATGGCCGTATGCCGCAAGACTGGTGCCGGCGATAACCCGGTGTTGGATCAGTTCCAACGCGCGCTCGACGTGTTGGGAAATGGTGGCTTTTTCCGCAGGTTCATCGCCATCGGGATGGAAATACGGTAACGTTTCATCAAGTAGCCCGGAATCGCCCGTTGCAGATAGATATTGGGCCAGAGCGAGCACCGGCCAATAGACGATGTCACCATGGGAATCGCCCGGCCGGATATTCCGCTCGCGATCAAAGAACATGAACCACTGCGGCCAGTCGCCATCGGCGTTCTGCTGGCGGAAAACACGCATCAGCAAATCACGCGCCGTGTCGAAGCGGCCGAGCGCTAACAGAAGTTCCAGCGGGCCCTGACATACATCGCGGGCCCCCCAGCCCCCGCCGGAGTATTGTTCCAGGCCGCGAGGTGATAGATAATGGATCAGCGCGTTCTGGATCAGCCACGGAAAAACCTCGACCATGCGATCGGCTGCGGGAGCGAGCGCGGAGGCATGCGATCCTGTTATTTTCAAGCCGAGGTGGATTGTCTTCCAGAGATCAGGCACATGATTGGATTCCAGCGGCACCAAATCGCCCTCGATGACCAGCCCGGTCGTCTGACACGCTGCAGTGACGATGCAGATAAATGGCTGGCTGCGCGAGACTCCATCAGAAAATAGCAGCTCGTCGCCACCGATCGTTTCGATTTCCATACCCTCCGCCGGAGTGAGGCGGAATCCACCATCCGGAAAGCGGCGGCCGATATCAGAATCCGGCACCGCCCGGACGAACACTCCCCTGCCATCCGGTTCATGGCGAAGTGGAACCGAAGTGCTGCCATCGTCACCATTGATGGAAACGTGATGGGAGATCAGGAATCTGGCAGCAGATCCTTCCAGAATCGAGATCGACAAGCCGAGCTCGTGCCGATCATCCGGCGCGGTCGAAACCACCTCGATCACTCCGCCGGGGTGTTTGTAAATCCACCGGCAGGAAGCAGGACTCATCTCAAAGGCCGATGGCTGGATGAGGAGATGCCAGTTCCCGTCGATTTCCACAAACACCCGCTGCCCGTGACTACGGAAAAGCCCGAGGTAGGTGTGGCAAGTTGAGAGGAAGCGGTTGATGCTCACATGCCCTTGCGTGACCATCGAATGGAACACCCCGGCCATCCATGCGGTGGAGGTGAGCGCGGATTCATCGGGAGTCAGCGATCCGCCGGAACGCAGGACATGTCCGTGTGGCCTCAGAACTTTCAGCTCCTTCGCTTTGAGAACGACATGGCGGGAGTCGCCTGTGAAAAACGAAAGAAGCTGCCCATCTTCGCGTTCTTCATGCCGTCGGGCATCGCCGAAAAACACACTTATCTCGCTTTCATCCAGCTCCAGTGTTTTCAAAACCGGAGCATTTGAAAACAGTCCGCCCGATGGGGTGTTGTTGCTAACAATCGGGGCCCGGTCAGGCGCAAGCGCTTCCGGCAGCGCCAACGCCGCATTGATCCATGCTGCGTCAGCGGCCGAGGTGGCCGTGGATTTATCGGTCTCGAACGAACCGTAAAAGCCGCGTTGGATCGTGGCACCCGGAGAGAGTGTAAATGATTCGTCCTGAATGGCCCCCATCGAGTGTTCGTGCTGGTGGCGTTCACCGGGCAGGCCTTCTATTAGTCCGATCGCCCTAGCTCCGGCGCGAGTGGCGAGACCGTGAAATTGTAGTGCGTCGGTCGCATACGAAACACCCCGCCCGAGGGAGCCGATCACTGTCCATGGGCAGCGGCCACCCATTGACTGGTTCTGTCGTGAAGCAACAGCGAAGCCTTTCTCGGTATGTTCGAGCGGCGTGTGGTCCACATATTGGCTCACATAATATTCGTTGAGGCGAACCGCACCGTAATGGGCGAGTGCCAGGTCCTGGGTATGGATAAGATCGCATGAAGCTGGCGTGGATCCGGTGTTTTCCAAGTCCACATGCCAAAACCACGCGGGCGTAGAATCCGCCAGCACCAGGGTCACCCGGAATAACAAATCGCCCCATTTTCCGGATGCCGAAAACGTCTTTCCATCACTTTCGTATGTCGCCGGGCTGTCCGGCCCGAGAAGCGGTGTCGAATTCGGCGGGCCGTCCAAACGGCGTAGGAAGATATTCGCCGGTCCGCCTTCCGCCTCATTGCCGAGAAAAAGATTCAGCATGATGTCGCCATGATCCATCCGCCGGATTGAGCCATTGGCATTGATCTCCACGCTCAGGCCGCAAGCACTGACAAGACGGACCGGGCTAACAACGGGTGACAGGCATCGCTTCTCCATGCGCCAGTATTGGCCATCGAAATCAGATTTTGCAAGACCCGTCGAGGCGCGCGTCGCTGAGAGTAGCGCGAAAATCCGATCGATTGGTTCCTGCATCTCTCTTCCTCCATCGCCGCAAGACAAGTGCTTGCAATTCCCATTTGATTCTGGGCGCGGGCTTACCCAAGATCGCCGCATGGCGAAAGCAAAGGACGAAAACCGGCTGGTGGTTAAGGTGTTTATCTATGGGATTCAACCCCAGATCTGGCGGCGCTTTTCGATTTCCAAGGAGCTCACTTTTATTCAATTCAGTGATGCGGTGCAGGCGGTGATGGGCTGGGACAATAAGAGCCCGCATGAGTTCCGCCACGGGAAAGGCAAGCGGCTGACCGATGTGATCGGGCCGATCGGCTTGGAAGATCAGACGGCGGGTGAGTTTCGGGATGAGGCGGTGCTGACCGTCGGCGAGTTTATCGGGAAACGCCGTCTGCCGATCCGCATCCTTTACCGCTACGATTTCGCCGACGAGTGGATCCATGAGATCGTTTTCGAAAAATGGGCGGCGGGTGAAGGCGGCCCGGAAGTGCTCGACGGCGCACGCGCCTGTCCGCCGGAAGACTTCGGCGGCACCTTCCAATACATGCAGGCGCTCCACGGCGAAATCGAGTGGGCGCACCCCGGCTACGATCCGGAAGCGTTCGATGCGAAGGCCGTGAGCTTCGAGCCGAAGAAGGAGCGCAAGCGGCGGCACTGAGGCTCGCCCAAAGATTTTTCCGACTCAGCCTCGTTTTTCAAGCCTGCCTAACATGCGCAGCAGTCCGTCGAGAATCGTCAGCGGATGCGGCGGGCAGCCGGGGATGAAGAGATCGATGGGGACGACGGAGGCCGCGCCATTGTTCACCTCGGGATGACCGACGAAGGGACCGCCCGCGATGGCGCAGGCACCGACGGCGATGACGATCTTGGGATCCGGCACGGCGTCGTAGGTTTTTTTCAAGGCAAGCTCCATCGCCTTCGTCACCGGGCCGGTGATGAGCAATCCATCCGCGTGACGCGGGGAGGCGACGAACTGGATGCCAAAGCGCCCGAGGTCCCAGCCGATGGTTCCGAGCACGTTGGTATCGGCCTCGCAGGCACTGCAACCACCGGCACTGACCTGGCGGAGGCGCAACGAGCGGCCGAAGAGCTTGCGCAGTTTTTCATCGAGCGCGGCGGCGAGGCGGACTTGCTCGTGACCGGGATCGCCTAGCAGAAGATCCTCGCGATGGCGCACTGCCATGCGGTGGTCGCCGGTTTGCGTGATGGCCTTTTCAGGACAAACTTCGATACAGGCGGCGCAGAAAACGCAGCGGCCGAGATCCAGAGCGACAGGATTTCCAGGACCGCGGGTGATCGCTTCGGTGGGACAAACCGGGAAGCAAGCGACGCAGCCGTCAGCACATTTGGTGGCGTCCACTTTGAGCGCGCCGCCGTGGCGATCAGGCAATGCGGGTGCCGGCCCATTCGGATAGGCCATCGTTTCGCAGCCGCGTTTGAGGCGGTGGGTGAGTGAGTCGAAGACAAACATGGCGGTATTCTACAGGTCGTGGCCGCAATAGGAGAGGTTGAAGCTCTTGTTGCAGATGGGGAAATCCGAAATGGCGGTGTCGCGCAGCGCGAGCGCGAGGCCGGTCCAATTGTGGAACGAGGGATCGGTGATCTTGTAACGGCGGAAGCAGCCGAGAGAATCGGTTAGCGCGACATGACAGACCTCGCCGCGCCAGCCTTCGACGAGAGACACGGCGAGCATATCAGGGGCGGCGGGCGGGAGCTCGCCCTGGAGATCGCCATCCGGCGGTGAGGCGAGCTGCTCGCGGAGGAACTCGCCCGAACGCTGGATTTCCAGTGACCTGACACGGGCGCGGGCGAAGACATCGCCGCCCGGCCAAACGGTCACGGGAGCCTGCGCGAAACGATGCCACCCGGCCGGATGGTCGTAGCGCACGTCGCGCACCAACCCGCAGGCCCGCGCCGCCGGACCGACCATACCGATTTCACCGGCTTGTGCCGCAGTGACGGTGCCGATGGTTTCAAAGCGCGCGCGGACGGAGGCGGCATCCCAAAGCCATTCGAGCGCCTGCTCGGTGTCAGCCAGAGCGGCGATCAGGCGCGCGAGCAACTGGGTGGCGCGGGCGGGTTCGAAGTCCTGGCGGCAGCCGCCGGGACGCACGAGGCCGCGGCCGAAGCGGTTGCCACAGAGCAGCGCGGTGAGATTGAGGAAATCGCCGCGGATTTTCCCGCAGGCGGAGGCGGTGGGCAGGAACGCGACGTCGCCGGCGAGCGCGCCGAGGTCGCCGGTGTGATTGGCGAGGCGTTCGAGTTCGAGCGCGATGGAGCGCAGCCATTGGGAACGCAATGGGGCCTCGGTCTCGGCAAGCGCTTCGATCAGCGACGCATGCGCGGTGGCGTGGGCGATGGTCGAGTCGCCGGCGATGGTTTCCATCTGGATCATCGTCGCGCGATGCGGGCCGCCTATCAGCGCGCGCTCGATTCCGCGATGCTGATAGCCCAGCGCGATTTCCAAATGCAGGACCTCCTCACCCGCGCATTGGAAGCGGAAATGGCCGGGTTCGATGATGCCCGCATGGACGGGACCGACGGCGACTTCGTGGACTTCGCCGCCATCGACGCGGAAGAATTCGCCGTTCGCGGGCGCGTCGCCCTCGGTCCGGCGCACCGGCTTGAGCCACGGATGGCCTTCGGGGGTGACGCCGTGCTGTTCCCAAATTTCCCGCTCGAACAAATGCGCTTGCGGATGCGCCGCGGTGAGCGATGGAAACGCGCCGGAAAATGGCGTGCTGCGACCGACGGCGAGCGTGCTGTCCGCATCGAACGCGAGCACGGCCACCAGTTGCACGGCATCGCCTTCCGGCACGCCGAACAACGAGCACAGTCGCGCGCCGCGGGCGATTTCATTTCCGGTGGCGCGCACGAAATCGGCGACCGGCCACGCGGGAACCTCCGCCCACGGGATGCAGGTGGCGTTGGCTAACAGTGCGAATGGACTCGAGGCGCTCATGGAGGTGGTGAGAGTTGCGAGACGGCGGCGGCCCACGCTTCCTGAAGCATCGCCGGAGGAAACAGGCCGAGCCACAACGACAACCCGAGCAACACGAGCGGCGGAAGGATGACGCCCGCCGATTCGATCGTCCGTTGTTTCGCCTTCGGATTCGGCCGGCCGTCCACGATGCCGAAAACCACGCGGGTCAGTCCGAGAAACGCCAGCAGCAGGCAGCCGAGGAAAAGCGCGGTCGCCGCTCTGTGGCCCGTTTCGAGTGCGGCGCGAACGACTTTCAACTCGCTGAAGAATGGTCCGAATGGCGGGCAGGCGGTGACGGCGAAGAGGCCAACGACAAAAATCGCCGCCGACCGGGGAGCAAGCACGCCCATCCCGCGGACATCATCCATCGACGCGGATCCGGCCGCGCGGCGGATGTTGCCCGCGCTCAGGAACAACGCGCCCTTGGTCAAACTGTTGCTCCACACGTGAAACAACGACGCCGCAACGCCCGCCGGTCCCAGCGACGCACCGATGGTGAGGATACCCATGTGCTCGACGCTGGAGTAGGCGAGCATGCGCTTGAAATCGCGCGTTCCTAGCAGGAACAACGCCGCCACCAGCATCGAGAACAAACCGATCCCCAACAACGTCTGATCGGCAATCACCCCCTCGCCCGCCGCGCCGACCACGGCGCGGACCCGCAGGATGGCGGCGAACGCCACGGAGGTGACGCCACCCGCCAGAATCGCGCCCACCAGTGAAGGAGCCTGGCCGTAAGCCTCCGGCTTCCACGTGTGCATCGGCGCGAGGCCCATTTTCGTGCCATAGCCGGCGAGTATCAGGACCCACGCGATGAGCACCCACGGACGCGACAGACCCTCACCCTGCGAGACCAGCGCCACGAAAGTTAGATCTCCCGTTCCGCCGCCATAGATCGAGGCGTAACCGAGGCACAGCGATCCTAACAAAGAAAGCGCGATCCCGGTGCCGCCGACGAGCAGGTATTTCCAGGTCGCCTCAAACGCGTGCGGCGTGCCGTTGAAATGCAACAGCGGCACCGCGGCCAGCGTGACGGCTTCGGTGAAAATCCACAACAACCCCAGATGACGGGCCTGAAGCGCCCCGCTCAACAATCCCAGAACCGCCAGCAGCGCCGCGACGAAAATGCGGTTAGGCCGACCCTCCCGCAGCTTCAGATAGCTCAAACCATAGACGGAGCAGACGAGAAACAGCAGCGACACCGCAGGCAGAATCGCCCGCGCCAATGGATCAAAGCCGAGCCACGCCTGTGCGGCGACCGTCGGCGGATCGAGAAACAGCCAGAGCGCCAGCAACGCATGAATGATTCCCACGGTAGGCAGGAACCATGGCCGCGTGCGGTTTCCCGGCCAGGAAGCGGCGAGCACGGCAGCCACCAGCGGCACGATGATGAGCAGAAGCGATTTCATTCGTGCAGCGCGGTGAGTTTGCGGGTATCGAGCGAATCGAACGCCCGCTGGATGCGATCCACGATGATGCCGATGATGAAAACACCCACCGTGAGGTCGAGCAGCACGCCGCCCTCCACCAACAGCGGCATGGTCTTGATGAGCAGCAGACCGAACAGATAGATTCCATTTTCCAAAATCAGATAGCCGCAGACCTGCGAGATCGCCTTGTTGCGGCCGACCATCAGGATGAAGCCGGTGAACACGGTGGCCAGCGCCCCCGGCACCAGCAGCGAATCCCGGTGTTCCGGCAGCAATGGCAGCATCCCGGCCAGTGCCAACGCCGCGATGGCCGCGGCCGCTCCCAGCAGCAGCGATGGCACGAAACCGATTAGCGGATCAAGCTCGCGGTCGATCTGCGCCGTCCGCATCGCGTGCCGCAAAAGTGCGGGAATCAGCAGGCCCTTGCCGGCCACCGTCGCCAGCGCGACCAGCAGCAGCCGCCAGTCGAGGTGATGAAATTCGAGGATCACCGGCATCACGCCGAGGATGACGCCCTGCGCCGACATCACGCGGATGAGCGCCGGCAGCCGGCTGGTGCCGAGCGCCAGGAGATTCAGGCCCATCGCCAGACCGATGAGGAGATCGAGATTCACGCACGCCCCCCTTTCCAAGCCACTAACAGCGCGAACAAACAAAGCAGAAATGCCGAGGTGAGCAGCAAGGGCACGCGGCGGAAGGCCAGCCGCGCCATCAACGATTCCACCAGCCCCACGACGACGGTCACGACCAGCACACCAATCGTTAGAACGAGTCCGGCGGCGGACGCCCGAAGGTCACCCATCGGCAGCACCGCTTGAATCAGCAACACCGCGAACAGTAACAGTTTCATCGAGGCCCCGTGCAGGATGGCGGCGAGCGGAGGTCCGCTGTGGTCGAGCACCATCGCTTCGTGGATCATCGTCAGTTCGAGATGGGTGTTAGGATCGTCGAATGGCACGCGGCAATTTTCAGCCAGCAGCACGATGAACAAACCCACTCCCAGCAGAACCGCGCCCGCGCCCGCCGATGGTGCGAGCATGGTGACCAGCGAGACGCTGCCGGTTTGCACGCAGAGCGAAAGCACGGCCGCCACCATCGTCGCCTCCGCGAGCACGGCGTAGCTCACCTCGCGCACCGCGCCCATGCCCTCGAAGGCGCAGCCGGTTTCCATCGCCGCCCACGCGGTGCAGAACCGCCCCATCGCCAGCAGATAGAGCATCAGCAGCACATCGCCGCGAAATCCCAGGCTCGCCCCCGCCGGCCCCAGCGGCACCAACATGGCGGCCCCGAGCAAGGCCACCCAGCCGACGGCCGGAAGAATCAGGAACGCCGGCGAGGCCAGCGTGCTCATGACGACTCCCTTTTTCCACAATCGGGCGAGGTCGAAATAGAGCTGCAACACCGGCGGTCCGCGACGACCCGCGACCCACGCTTTCACCTTGTTGATGATGCCCGGCAACAGTGGTGCCACCAGCAGCCAGCAGCCGAGGCGCAACAGGCATTCGAGCACCGCGATCATGGCTCACCTCCCAGGAAAACGAATACGCCAAGCGCCACCAGTCCCACGACCACATAAAGAATGTAGGCTTGTAAACGCCCATGTTGTAAACGTCGCACCGCCGTGGACAGCAGGATGAACCACCCACCTAACGGCGTGACCACCCGCTCAAGTATCGTTTCAGGAACCCGCTCGACATGGATTGCATCGACGGGAAACGGCCCGCCCGGGCGTTTCAGCTTGAGAACCGGCCGCAGGATCCATGCGAACCACTCTCCTGATAGACCGCCGAAGGAACCGCTGGAGTATTGCATCCTCGCGGTCGGCGTCGCATAGCCGCAATCCCAGGTCGGGCCGCGGCGCAGGCCGTTGGATTTCACTTTCCGCCACAGGAAAACGCCCGCCGCCGCCAGCAGGATGAACAACCCCAGATGGGCGAACCCCAGCGTGAACAACGGTGCGGGTAGCTCCGCGGTCGCCCAGGCGGGACGCCATGCGCCGATGGCCCGCGCCACCGCCGGCCAGAACAGAACCGGCGCCAGCCCGATGGCGAGACAAACGCCCGCCAGCCCTAACATCGGCCCGCGCATCCAGCCGCCGCATTCACGGGCCTTCGCCGCGATTTGTGTGCGGGGCGCGCCGAGAAAGATCATCGAGCCCGCCTTCACGAAGGTCGCCAGCGCCAGCGCTCCGGCCATCGCTAGCAGGATCGCTGCGGGAATCGCCGCCCATGCCGACGGCTCCTTGCTCGTCACCGCGTCGAACAGTCCGAGATAGACCAGCCATTCGCTCACAAATCCATTCAACGGCGGCAGTCCGGACACCGCGACGGCACCCACCGCGAACAACCCGGCGGTCCACGGCATTGCCCGCCACAAGCCGCCTAACCGGCTCATTTCCCGCGTGCCCGTGGTGTGCAGCACCGAACCCACCGCGAAAAACAACAGCGCCTTGAAGGCCCCGTGATTCCACACATGAAACAGGGCTCCCGCCAGCGCCAGCCGCCCCCACGGCGCGTCGCCGGCGAGCAATGCGGCACCGAGTCCCACGAAAATCACCCCGATGTTCTCCACCGAGCAATACGCCAGCAACCGCTTGAAATCGTTTTGCGCGAGCGCGAAAGCAATTCCCAACACCGCGCTGATAGAGCCCAGCCCGATCACCACCCAGCCCGCCGCCGGTGGAACCGGCAGCCAGCCGCTGAAACGGATGATTCCGTAAACTCCCATCTTGATCGCCACGCCCGACATGATCGCCGAGACATGGCTTGGCGCGTTCGCATGCGCCGAAGGCAGCCAAATGTGCAGCGGAAATACGCCGCTTTTTACTCCGAAGCCGATCAATGCCAGCCAGAACAACGATCCCAATCCGGCGTCCCCGCGCATCGGCCCGAGGTCCCAGCTCCCGGTGCGCGCCGCCAGCAGGGCGAAAAACGCGAACAAACAAACCGTCCCCGCGTGGGAGGCTGCCAGATAGAGCCAGCCCGCCGCGCGCACCTCGCGCCGCTGGCGGTCCAGCGTGACGAGGAAATACGCGCTCACCGTGAAAAGCTCCCAGCCGATGAGGAAGTGGAGGCCGTTGGAAACCGTTAGCACCGTTCCCATGCCCAGTAACAGCGCGCTCCACCACACCCGGCCGCGCGGGGCCGAGGCCGGATAGTGGTGGTCCGACCAGTATTCCCGCGAGTAAATTGCGCCTGCCGCACCGACCACCGCCAGCAGCGCCAGAAAAAGCGCGCTGAGCCCATCGAGCCGCAGATGCAGCGGTTCGCCGCCCATCAGAAACCCGCTCCGCCATTCCCAATCTGCGCCGGCAAGCGCGGCCACCAACGCGGCGGCGCAACCGGTAACGGTTAGAACGAGCCACGTCCGCGGCCATTTCGCGCCGGTGACAACGGCCATCGCCATCGCCACGAATGCCAGCAGCAACAGCGCCGCCGTCATCCCCCCGACCCCTCCGGTTTCCGCAGATCCGTGGCGTCCACCGATCCCAGGATTTCCTCGTCAGTCCCGCCGTTTTCCAACACCTTGCGCAAGGACCCCTTCGACAAAAGCCGGCTCAGCCGCCCGACCAGATCGAGATGCGCGCGGGGCGAAGGCGCGATGAAAAACAACAACCGCGTCACCGGCACATCGTCCATACGCAGCTCCTTGGGCGGGGCCAGCGAGTCGCGCAGAAGGATGACCGCCAGCGCCCCGGAATCGCGGCCCAGCGTGACCCGGGACGCGGGATGCGGCAGCGCGTAACCGCCGCCGATCGGCGCGATCGTCACCCCGTCCTTCGCGCGGAAGCGCTTTCCTAACAATTCACGCACCGGCGGAGCCACTCCCGGCAACGCTTCCGCGATGCGGGCGAAAACATCCGGCAAATCCGCCGCTGCCACCTCGCGCCAGATGCCGCCGACCCGCAGCAAGGGACCGAGCCTGACAGCCGCGGAAAGCGCCGGAGATTCCTGGGCCAGAAATCCCGCCTGCGCCGCGAGACCCCGCGTCGCGGCCCATTGCGCCACCCGCGCCCGGTCGAATAACAGCACCCCGTGATCCGGGGTGTGCGGCAATCCTTCGTGGCGGATCCACCCTTCCACGATCCGCTCCGAGACCCCGAACGACTCGGCAAGCTGGACAAGATTCAAATACATCGTTTTTTCCCCCGATCTTCGGTTGTCGCGTGATCAAGCGTCTTCAGGATGCTCTGGGCGCGATCGAGCGCCTCTGCCAGTTCCTTGCGCGCGGTTTCGACCGTCTGACGTTCGGAATAAAGGACTTCATGTGCTTCAGGTAACTCCGCAACCGGCGGAAGGCCAAGGATTTTACGCGCCCGGGCCAAAGCGGCGGTGACGTCCGGGCAGACGTTTTCCTCGCCGAGCCGCCCGATGAAGCCGGAATTCGTCATCACCAGCAGCGGCTGGGTGTGCGGCGCGCTCAGGATCAGATGCTTGCCCTTGGCGCGGAGTTTCAGGTGCAGATCCTCCAGCGCCTGCAAGCCGGTGGCGTCTATCGCGAGAACTTTGCGCACCCGCAGGATCAGGACTTCCGGCTCTTCCTTGGCCCGTTTCAATTCGTCGTCGAGCTTGTCCACCACGCCGAAGAAAAACGCGCCGAAGACCCGGAAAATCAGCACCCCCGGCGGCACGTCCTTGCCGACCAACGAGTGGTGCGAGCCCTCCGTCTCCGTCGTCTCGTCCACGGCGGTGATCTTGGAGGTTTCAGAAACCCGCTTCACCATCAACAAAGCGGCCAGCACCACGCCCATTTCGACCGCCAGCGAAAGGTTTGTTAGGACGGTGAGTCCGAAGGTCGCCAGAAACACGGATGAATCGCTGAACGGCCATTTCGACAGGCGGGCAAATTGCTTCCAGGAAACCATGCGGCAAGCAGCCACCACCAGCACCGCGCTGAGCGTGGCCAGCGGGATGTGGCTGATCAACGGGGCCGCCGCTAACAAAATGAGCAGCAGCAGCGACGAATGCACCAGCCCCGCCACCGGCGTGCGTGCGCCGGAACGCACGTTCATCACGGAGCGGGCGACGCCGCCGGTCACCGGGATACAGCCGAACAGGGGCCCTACCAGATTGGCCAGGCCCTGGCCGAGAAGCTCCTGATTCGAATCGTGCCGGTCGTCCAACAAACCATCCGTCACCACCGCGCCTAACAACGCCTGCATCGCGACCAGCAGGGCGATGGTGAACGCGGGCTGGATCAGCTCCTTGAGCGTCCCCCAGTCCGCCACCGGCAGCGCCATCGTGGGCAACTTGCCGGAAAAAGCGCCGAACTCCGAGCCGATGGTCGCGATTCCCCAATGCTGCTGAAATCCGAACAAGGCCGCGGCCGCGGTCGCGACGACCAGGCCCGCCATCGCTCCCGGCACGAAGCGCGACAGCCGCTTCGGCCACAATCCGATCACGGCCACGGACGCCAGCGACAAGCCGACGGTCGGCCAGTGGATCGCCCCGAGATGCGTGCCGAGCATCTGGATTTTTCCGATGAAATCGACCGGCAGCTTGTCCACCTGAAGCCCGAAAAACGTCTTGATCTGCGAGCTGAGAATGAGCACCGCGATGCCCTTGGTGAAGGCCCGCGAGACCGGATAGGGAATGAAACGGATGATGGATCCCATTTTCGCCAGCCCCATCAGACAGAGCATCACGCCCGCCATCATCGTGCAGAGGAACAGCCCGGCGAAACCGGCGGTTTGTACGATGCTGTAGGTGATGATCACAAACGCCCCGGTCGGCCCGCCGATCTGGACGCGCGATCCGCCGAGCGCGGCGATGATCCCGCCGCCGATGATGGCGGTGAAAAGCCCCTGCTCCGGCTTCACGCCCGAGGCGATCGCGAACGCCATCGACAGGGGAAATGCCAGCGTCGTGACATTCAGACCTGCGGAGAAATCCTGCCGGAAGCGCTCCAAGGTATAGCCCCTGAGCGAGTCCAACAGCTTCGGATGGAATGGAATCGTCAAATTCATCCTTTGCCAGAAACCGCAGAACCAGCGGCATCGTTTTCGTCCAGATAGATGAACACGCCGCAGTTCTCACAGACGTGCAGCGCGCCGGAGCTCCGGTGCAGGTTCGCGTAGCTGCCGCGGGTCATCGAAAGATGGCAGCCGCCGCAAATTCCCTGCCGCACCGGTGCGATGGCGGGTTTCTTGCGGGACCGGCACTGGTCATAGTGGTGGGTGATGGCGGTAGGCAGAAGCTGCCGCACGCTTTCGATCTCCGCGTCGAGCGCGTCGAGCTTGGTGGATCTGGGTTTCAGGGCGGCGCGTGCTTCATCCAGCTCGGCGAGCTGGCGCAGGCGCTGCATGAGATCGGGGCGGATGGTCATGGGTTGGTGATGTTTAGTTAGATGTGGGAAAGTTCAATCGATGGGAAAATCGCATTCATTGCCTGTTATGGAAATCGCCTCCCTTGCGATTTCCACGGTGGTGCCAGCCCGGCGCTTGATCCAAAATCGCAGCTCACCGTCGTAGGTCTCATCCACGCAATCATAGCAGGACGGGATCTCATCGCAGTCACCCCAGTAAGTGACCACCCGGGTGCCCAACCGCAGCTTCGACAGCTCGCGGCGCACGTAATTGATATAGCGGTCGTACAATTCGAACCTCACCTTCACCTCGTCATCGATTTTTAAAGACGGGCTGAGGTTTTCCTCGAAGGGATTGAAGAGGTAGAAGGCGTCGAAACAATTGAAAGACACCTCCGTGATATTGGCATGCATGATCTGCACGCGTCGGATGCCGTAGCGGCCGAGCATTTCCCTGGCATTCCGGCAGAGGAGCCGCCGTTGTTCGACTCCGGTAAATTGACCCGGCGTGGTGAGGGCCCCGATGGCACAGAACTTCCCGGGTCCGCAGCCCACATCGAGCACCCGCGTTTCCGGTCCGGTGACCAGCCAGGCGGCCGCCTGTCGGCAAACTTCAACGGATGTCCAATGAAGCGCCGAAGATTCCCTGACACTGTCAGGAAAGGCGCGATCAAACTCGGCATCATCGGGAAGCCGGGAGAGCTTGCCATCAGACCAATAGGGTGTGGGAGCATCGAGAGGAGCGGAATCAGTCGGCATGGGAGCGGGAGGTTTTCAGATGATTGAGAAAATGGCGGCATCGCCCTTCAGGGCTTCGGCAAACGAACTTTGTTCGACGGGCAGGTCGCGGCGCTTCATCCACAGTCGCAACTTGCCATCGAAAGCGGTTTCCTCGCAGTCATAACAGGGTGGGATTTCGTGGCAACTCCCCCAGAAAGTGACCACCCGGGTGCCTAGGCGGAGTTGTGAGAGCTGGCGGCGCACGTAGTCGATGTAGAGGCCGTAGTATTGGATCTCCACCGGCACTTCATCATCGATCTTGAATTCCGGTGCTAGATTCTCCTCGAACGGGTTGAACAGATAGAATGCATCGAATCCGCCGAACGACATTTCCATCACATTCGCATGAAGAATGCGCACCCGCGGGATGCAGTAATGTTCGAGCATGTCCCACGCCGTGCGGCAGAGACGCTTCCGCTGCTCCACGCCGGTGAAATGTCCGGCCGTGGCGAACGCTCCGATGGCGCAGAATTTTCCGGGACCGCAGCCCACGTCCAGCACCCGCGTCTCCGGTCCGCTGACCAACCAAGTGGCGGCGTGGCGGCAGACTTCCACCGTGGTCCAGTGAAAGGCGGAGTACTCACGCAACCGTCGCGGGAGAATTTGGTCGAACTCGCAGTCGTCTGGCAGGCGTGGAAATTCGCAGTCGAACCAAACCGGATCGGGGGTGGTGCGGCGGAGGGATTGGGTGGGCATCACACCCAGGAACGCAGCAGGCGTGCCAACCTCGCCAGCGAACATGCAACTCACTGACAGTCAACCCGTGAATATTCCGCCGGACGAACTCCCGGTGGGTGTTATTTCCTAACGCGCAGAATCTGCACTTGCGGGGGCCATCGAGTGCATCGTAAGTTGATGCCATGGATCCGTCCAGAATCAGCATCCTGGTGATCGACCGCGACGCCGCCTCCGCCCGCCAGATTCGTCAGACGCTTGCGGGAGTGGGTTACAAGGTCGCCGACGTTTCACATGAATCCGAAGCGCTGAATCTCGCGGCGGGCGAGCTTTTCAACGTGGTGGTGAAATCGTTCGACGCACAGCGGATCAATGCGGTCACTCTGATGGAAAAAGTCCGCGGCATCGCGCCCGACACCCAGTTCATTTTCATCAGCGACAAAGGCACGATCCACACCGCCGTGGACGCCATGCGCAAAGGTGCCTTCGACTACCTCGCAAAACCGCTGGACACCGCGCAACTGGTCGAGTCCGTGGCCAAAGCACTGGACTATCAGGCACTCGTCGCGGAGGACCAGCAAATCAAACAACGCCTGCGCCGCCGCTCGGAGCCAGACATTTTTGCTGGAAAAAGTACTGCCGTGGGGGAAATCAGCGCCCTCATCCGCCAGATCGCGAACACCGATGTGACCGTGCTCATCGAAGGCGAGAGCGGGACGGGCAAGGAAGTCGTCGCACGGGCGATCCACGAACAAAGCCGCCGGCGGACGCAACCGTTCATCCCGGTCAACTGCGCGGCCCTGCCAGACAGCCTGATCGAAGCGGAGTTTTTCGGCCACACCCGCGGGGCCTTCACCGGGGCGATCAAGGACCGCAAGGGCCGCTTCGAACTCGCGCGGGGCGGCACGCTTTTCCTCGATGAAATCGGCGATCTTTCGAAAAAAGGCCAGGGCGACCTGTTGCGCGTGCTGGAGGACGGGATGTACCGCCCCGTCGGCAGCCCGGTGATGGAGCGGGCGGACGTGCGCCTGATCGCCGCGACTAACAAGGAGCTCGAAACCGAGAGCATGGACGGGCGGTTCCGCGAGGATCTCTTCTATCGGCTCAACATCGTTTCCATCCGCATCCCGCCCTTGCGCGAGCGGGCCGAGGACATCGAGCCGCTGGTCAGGTCCTTCACCGCCCATTTCTGCGCCAAGCACCGGCGGAGTCCAAAAAAATTTCCCGCAGCGGTGATCGGGCTTTTCCAAATCTTCCGCTGGCCGGGCAACGTCCGCCAACTGCGCAATCTCGTCGAGCGCCTGGTGGTCACCATCCCGCACACGACGATCACGCCGGAGGACTTGCCGGCGACCTTCAGGCAGAACGCCGGCAGTCCGGCATCGCTCGGGATCGTGCCAGGCATGACACTCGCCCAGGTAGAATCCGAACTCATCCGCCAGACACTGCTACAGGTCACCTCGAACCGCGAGGAGGCCGCCAGAACACTCGGCATCAGCCGGCGTGCCTTGCAATACAAGATCCAGCGCTACGGACTGGGCGCGCTTTCCAGGGCGAAACGCTGATTCACCCACCGTGCGGTTTCCTCAGGGTTTTCTCCAGACTCGGGCAAGACGCATGGGTTAGGTTTGAGTAAATGAAGAAAGAGCAGGTGATTATCGTGGGCGGCGGGGTCATCGGACTGTGCTCGGCCTATTATGCGCTGAAGCGCGGGTTTTCCGTCACCGTGATCGAACGCGAGGCAGCGGGTGGCGACAACTGCTCGATGGGAAACGCTGGCATGATCGTGCCCAGCCATTTCACGCCGCTGGCCGCGCCGGGGATGATTTCCAAAGGCCTGCGCTGGATGTTCAATCCAGAGAGCCCGTTCTATGTTAGGCCTCGCCTGAACCTGGATCTGATGCGCTGGGATCTGAATCTGGAGAGCCGCCGCTTGTTCGCGGAGCTATCGGATGAAGGCGACTACGGTCTGGTAAAACGCGGCCTGCTGATGCTCTGCAAAACGGCCAAGGGACTCGACGAGGAAGCGGAGGTTTCCCACGCAGCGAACCAGATCGGGCTGAAGTCGCAAGTCATTGATGCCACGGGAGCAGCGGAGCTCGATCCCTCGGTCACGATGGACATCGCCGGCGCGGTGTATTTTCCCGAGGACTGCCATCTCGATCCCGCCCGCTTCATGGCGGCGATGCGGCAGCGTGTTTCGGATCTCGGCGGGGTTTTTGAAAGCGGTGTGGAGATCGACGGCATTGAAACGAAGAATGGCCAGGTGGTTTCCGTTAGCGGAAACGGGCGAAAATTCGAAGGGAAGCGGTTTGTTCTGGCGGGAGGCTCGTGGACTCCGAAGCTTCTGGATCTGGTGGGGGTTAAACTGCCGTTGCAGGCGGGCAAAGGCTACTCACTCACCATGCCATCGCCGCCGGAACTGCCGCAGCTTTGTTCGATTTTCGCCGAGGCGAAGGTCGCCATCACGCCGCTGGGCAACAGCCTGCGTTTCAGCGGCACCATGGAAGTCGGCGGGCTGGATCTCTCGATCAATCCCGCCCGCGTTCGTGGCATCGTGAAATCGGTGCACGCCTATTTCCCGAAATTTTCCGAGCTCGACTTCGATGGCATCAAGCCGTGGGCCGGACTTCGCCCGGTATCGCCCGATGGCATCCCGTATCTCGGAAACGTGCGCGGCCTTCCTAACTTGATCGCCGCCAGCGGTCACGCGATGATGGGCCTCAGCCTTGCTCCCGTGAGTGGCCGGCTTGTGGCGGATCTCCTTGCCGGAGACCCGCTCTTCCGCCCAATTGATGCGATGGACGTGGATCGTTTCAGTTAGTTGTTATTTCCAGCTCCTGCTCCAGTCCTCGAATTCCGAAGGACGCAGCCGGTAGCGCGCGATGTTTCCACCGTGCAGGCAGCCCAGCTCCGTTTCCACGACCTCGATGAACTTCGCCCGCTCGTCCGCCGGAATCTCTTCCGCCGCCTTGCTGGCGATCCATTTCGCGGCCGCACGCTTGTTCATGCCGCCGAGCACGACCGCCTTGACGAAGGCCGCGATCGCCGTGCGGTGGCGCAGACGGAACTGGTCCGGATCACCCAAGGTTTGCCGGACTGTCGAATAGCGCGCACACGACCGCCGGTAAGCCCTCGCAAAAACATCCCGCAGATATTCGATGCGGTTCAGCTCGTAAACGCCTAACAAACCACCGATGTATTCACGCGATTCCACGTCCACGAATGACAGCGGGCAAAGATTGTGACGGATGAGCGGGATGTTTGCGGCGAGCCTGGAGACCCGTTTGTTTACGTCCTCAAAAGGCTGCAAATAAGGCAGGTGCACCATTGCAAAGAACGCCTGCTCGAACGGATCCCGGATGGCCGAGGCCTTTTTCAAAATTTCCTCGAAACACTCCTCGATCTGTTGTGGAGTCCCTAATGGGTGATAGACCGTTCCACTGATACCGACCCGCAGAGAGCGCAAGCGACCGCAAGCCCCCGGATCCGACAGCAGGTTGTCTGATAGCAACGCATGCAGATTGCAGATGGTGTAGCGGTTGAAATCGAGCTCTCCCGCATCGTCCGCAAGCATCTCGATGGCGGCCTTGTGGTTGAGGATCATCTGCGTTTCCTGCACGCCTTTTCCCTCCGTATCCTCGCCAAGTTCCAGCAGGCGCTGGGTTTCGAGCAGCGAATAGGTGTTGCCTTCGAGGCGGCTGGAGTTCCAGGAGAGATCGATGAGCAGGCGGTCCATCACCTGCCGGAAATAGGTTCCGGCAGGCAGATCGCCCATGCCGACCTGGCCAATTTCTCCGAGCTCCTTTCGTAAATGTTCTGGTAGGTAAAAAGTTTTGTTAGGGCGGTATGCGGCGAGGAACGATCCCTGATACCTCACGGGACTCCGCTGCGCGAGCGGGAGCTGGATGATCGAGCGAATTTCGAGCGCTTCGGGTGAAAGCCAATCGTGCCTGATTTTGTAAACCGGCGGTTCCTCCCGGACGTAGGAGGAGCTAGGGACAGGATCTTCCTTGGGGACGAGATAGCGCCGCGCACGGCCTTCTCCTTTGGGCTCTAACCGCTTTTCGGCGACAAGCTGATCGAGTCTTCGTTGCAAGGTGCGCTTGGGGTATTTAAGGCCGGAAACTTCCAGAAGCTCTTTTACGGACGCACCAAACAACCTCGAGGCGATAATGCTGCGAAGTTCGTTAAATTCTCCCGCTGGAATTTTAAATGGCATGATTTTGGTTTTATGGCGTGATTCTGAGTTATCACGCCATCTCCAGCGCTTTTATGGCACTAATAAGCTAATCATGCCAGTAAAATCCCAAAATCCCTCTTAATCGTGCCACTTTGGGGGATTTCTGATTCATGCATCAGGCGGGCAAAGTGGCTCATCTCAAGTGGTTTTGATCAATATTCATGATGATCAAAGGGGCGGGACTATTGAGCGCGAAGACCCTGAATTTGTGTCTCGGTCTCTTCCGCTTTAGCCGGAATTTTGCCTTGTTCGTAAGCACGTTTGAGGCCGGTTAAGGCGTTCATGTCATTGGGAAAAGCGGTAAGCGCACGCTGGTAGGCTTCCACGGCGTCGTTGGCTTTACCCACGGCCAAATAATAATCGCCGATGCGGATTGCCATGGGAGTTAGAAGCATGGGGGGAAACATCATGGGTGCCGGGTGTTGGCGATCCGTGGCAGAACTGAACCAGTTGTAGGCTGACCTGATTTCCGCTTTCGGGCCAGCTAGGGCGAGGCGCCCGCGAAGATCACTGGCCAGGACTTCAAGTGCACGAAACGCGCGGGTCCACGGAGAGCGCTCGCCGCTGGCATTGGCCGCGCTTTGGCTTTTTGCCATGGCCTCGCCGTGATGCGTGAGAGCGGCGCAAACTTCTTTGGCTTCGTCAAAATCGCCAGCATCGATCAACCGCTGGGCTTCGAGCGCAAAACGCAGCCCATCGGTCCACCAATAGGCAAGCGAGGTTTCGTGGTATTTTTTCGAATCCTCGGGCTTTGGCAGGGAGTCCATCGCTTCGCGGGCATTTCCCCTCAATCCACGATGGAGAAGGATGCGGGCGGGCAGGGTTTTGGCATCCCATAAAAGGAGCCTAGCACCCGGCGATGAGGCGCGGTCCGCAGGAAAGGGTGTCGCCGCGACTTGGCGGGAGGCTGCATAGGCGGTATCGAAATCACCTTTTGAAACGAGCGAAACAATCCGATAGCACTCGGCTTTCACCCATTCCGGGCAATCAGCGACGGTGGCTTTGTTTTCCTTCATCCAGTTTTCGAAATAAGTCGATGCACGGCCGAAAGCCGAGGCAGCCTTGCCATGCTCTCCACAGCGCCATTCATAGTGACCTAGCAGATGGAAATACGGGGGGTAGTTCGGCCCCATCTGGCAGAGTTTGCGGGCGAGCGGCAGCGATTTGCTAAGGTCCGGTCCTTCAGCGCGGATGGTGAGAAGGGCATTCAGCGGGATCGGGCTCTGCGGGTTCTTTTCGATTAGCTCAAGCAGGCTTTTTTCGGCGGCTTCCTGGTCGGGAGTGGCGGAGCCGAGTTCATCGTAGCCGGATCTCCTGAAGAGGGCGGCAAAAATGGAGGCCTGTAGATCGTTAGGAAATTTTTCCGCCACTTTTCGAAACGCTGTCGCTCCCCCTGTCGGGCCTTGTTCCATGTATTTGATCAATCCGTAGGCATAGCCGCGCTCCAGTTCGGTGCCATTTCCCTGATCCACGAGCGTGAGCAGACGGTCAGCAGCGGCGTTGCGGGCCGGGCCGGTTTCAGGCGATGGCGAAAGCAGGCACATGACCATCCCCCAATGCGCGAGAAGGCACTCCGGATCCGCCCGCATGGCCGCTGCGAAGTGGCGGCAGGCTTCGAACTCCCAACCGCCGTGGAGGTGATTGATGCCCTGGTTGACATGTTCCTGGGCTTTTTCCGAAGTGGACGAGACCGCCATGTGAATGCCGGATGGAAAACCCAGCATTGCGGGTTCACCCAAGGCTTTCACGCAAGCAGGAATCGCTGCCTCAACGTTTGGC
>JBDTNJ010000039.1:0-8264 GCA_039933825.1 Luteolibacter sp. | reverse complement strand
GCATCTCGCCAACGTTTTTGGAAACGATTGGTTCGCGCTGAAGGCCGAAGGATTCGCCCGCTTCTTCGGGACTCCCACGTTTCTAATCGGCCAGACCGCGCTCGTCAGCACCTGGATCGCGCTCAATGCGGCGGGCGTCTTCCATTTCGACGTCTATCCATTCATCCTGCTCAACCTCGCCTTCAGCTTGCAGGCCGCCTACGCCGCACCTTTGATCCTGCTTGCCCAGACCCGCCAAGCCGACCGCGACAAAGCCCACGCCGAAGCTGATGCCCAGCACCGCGAGGAGATCGCCCACGCCAGCGAATTAAGAGAAAAGGAAGCCGCGGTGCAAACCGCCCAGCTCCTCGAGCTCATGCGCCAGAACACCGAGCTAACGGAAATAATTAAGACCCTGAGCCTGCGCATTCAAACGCTCACCGAGGAAGTCCACCAGCGCATGCTTGGAAAAAATTGAAAGCGGCAATGGTGGGTTTTCAATAGATGATAGAGAATTCGTGGATCGGAGCGCGTTCATCTTGGACACTGGGTCTGGCGGACATTCTGTCCGCCGGATAAAAGAGGGACAAGATGTCCCGGGCACATAGCGGACAAAATGTCCGCGCTCCAGATGGCGTAATCGTCTTTCCAAAGAAGGCCTACGGTTTTCTAACTTTTGCTAGAGTTTGCAGTTCTGCAAAACCAAGGGGGATGTGATGGGTGAAAAAGGCATCCAGAACTACGAACGCGGCCTCGGCGGTTTCCAAGCGGGCATCAAAGATGGCTTTGCTAGAATTCAACAGCTCCGTATCGGTCATGGCTTCGATGAGCTGGCGTTTCTGCCAGACTTTGGTCTGAATGAATCCTACCAGATCGCCGAGGCAGTCGAGGGCGTAGCGGTGCGCGTCGCTGGGCTGGTTTTTGACGATAAGATCGCAGACAAACGCGTGGCAAAGGGGCGGGCGGCCGATGGTGAGTTTACAACCATTGCAACCGAGGTAGCCGGATTTTTTATCGAACGTTTGTTTCTCTCCATGGACTGCTAGAAGGAACGGGCTCTCAAAGGCTTCGCGGCAGATGTCCACGCGGCAGCAGGGAGTTTTACAAACGCCGCAGAAGGGCCCGCAAACCCCTTGCATCAGCTTCACTACCTTCAACTCGAATGAACGGTATGTTTCCAGAGTCGAGTTGAATTCGGAAGCAGTGATGAGATTAGATGTTAGGCGGTTGAAGTGAAATCTATCGGGAAAGACCCGGAGCACGCAGCACTTGCTCCTTACAGATACTTATCCGTCACGGCACCTTCGCTGGCGGTGGAGACGAGCTTGGCGTATTTCGCGAGCACGCCGTGGGTGTAGCGCGGGGCGGGCTGAACCCAGGCGGCTTTGCGCTTGGCGATTTCTTCGTCAGAAATGTTCACGTCGATACGGTTGTTCACCGCGTCGATGGTGATTTCATCGCCATCTTCGAGGATGCCGATGGTGCCGCCGAGGAAGGCTTCCGGAGTGATGTGACCGACCACGAATCCGTGACTGCCACCGGAGAAGCGGCCATCGGTGATGAGCGCGACGTCCTTGCCAAGACCCATGCCCATGACAGCGCTGGTAGGCCCTAACATCTCACGCATGCCGGGACCGCCTTTGGGTCCTTCCATGCGGATGACGATGACGTCGCCCTTGGTGATTTGCTTGCCGAGGATGGCGTGCATGGCATCGTCCTCGGAGTTGAAGACGCGGGCCTTGCCGGTGAAGAGTTCGCCTTCCTTGCCGGAAATTTTCGCGACAGAGCCACCTTCCGCCAAATTTCCGTAGAGGATGCGGAGGTGGCTGTCCTTTTTGATAGGATTGGATAGAGGGCGGATGATCTCCTGACCGTCTGGATAGGGAGTGGTGAATTTCTCGATGTTCTCGCGCATCGTGCGGCCGGTGACGGTCATGCAGTCGCCGTGGAGAAGCCCGCCATCAAGAAGGATTTTCATCAGCGGACCGGTACCGCCGATGGCGACGAGATCGGACATGACGAACTTGCCGGACGGCCTGAGGTCGGCGAGGACGGGGACGTTTTTACCGATGCGCTCGAAGTCGTCGATGGTGATATCGACGCCGGCCGAGTGGGCGATGGCGGGAATGTGCAGCGCGGCATTGGTGGATCCGCCGAGGGCGATCAGGAGGGTGATCGCGTTTTCAAATGCTTCCTTGGTGAGAATATCCCGCGGCTTGATGCCGAGGTTGATGAGGTTGACGACTGCGGCACCGGCGTCAAAGCAGTCGCGCATCTTGTCATCAGAAATGGCGTTCTGGGCGGAGCTGTTAGGCAGCGACATGCCGAGCGCTTCGATGGCGCTGGCCATGGTGTTCGCGGTGTACATGCCGCCGCAGGAACCGGCGCCGGGGATCGCGCCGGACTCGACGGCTTCCAGTTCCTCATCGGAATACTCGCCGTTCGCGTGTTTGCCGACGGCTTCGAACACGGAAACGACGTCGAGTTTCTTTTGCTCGCCCTTGATGGTGGCGCAGCCGGGAAGGATGGTGCCGCCATACACGAAAACCGACGGGCGGTTCATGCGGGCCATGGCCATGAGGCAGCCGGGCATGTTCTTGTCGCAGCCGCCGATGGCGACGAAACCGTCCATGCCCTCGCAACCGACGACCGTCTCGATGGAATCGGCGATCACCTCGCGGGAAACGAGCGAATATTTCATCCCCTCGGTTCCCATGGAGATGCCGTCGGAGATGGTGATGGTGTTGAAAATGATGCCCTTTCCGCCGGCAGCGTCGGCCCCCTTGGAGGACTCGATGGCGAGCTTGTCGATGTGGATATTGCAAGGCGTGACCTGGCTCCAGGTGGAGGCGATGCCGATCTGAGGCTTGATGAAATCTTCTTTTTTGAAACCGACTGCATAGAGCATGGCGCGGCTGGGCGCACGGTCGGGGCCATCAACAAGCGGACTGGAAAAGGGACGTGTAGTGTCGTTCATCGCGGGCGGAGTGTCCTGTTGATCCGGGGGGGGCGTCAAGGGAAGTGGCAGATGAATTTCAAATTTGAGATTTCAGATTTGAGATTTCCCTCCATCGTCGCGCCGTGGATTGGATCACGCAAGCGGCGCTGGGAGCGGCGATGGGAGAGCGGATGTTGGGCAAACGTCTGGGCAAACGGGCCATGGCGTGGGGCGCGCTGTTCGGGATTTTTCCGGATTTCGACGGGATTCTTTCGCTATTTCTGGATACGGCGCACCGGTTGGCAATCCGGAACGGGCCGAGCCATTCGCTGTGGCTGTTGGGTTTGGTAGCTTACGGACTTTCTTGCTGGCTGGTGAGGCACTGGACAAAGGAGAAGATCAGCAAGTGGCAGGCGGGCGGGTTTGTCTTCGCGTTGTTTTGCGGGCATTTGCTGCTGGAGTGCCTCACCGCCGATGGGGCCGGGGTGTTGTGGCCGTTTTCGCCGGGAAAGGTGACTTTCAACACCCTGTTTCCACTCGATTTCCTGCTCAGCGGGCCGCTGGTGGTGATCGCAGTTTGGCTGGCGGTTCTGCCGGAGGAAGTCGTGAAAAAATCGCGTGGAAAGAAAGCCGCCCCGCCGTCGAAGCGCGGACGGCTGTGTGATAGGGGATTGGGACTGGCATCTGGCTACGTCCTGCTCGCTGTGGCAGCGAAGTTTTCGGCATCGGCAGGATTTGACGCGGACCTGAAGCGCCGCATTACGACCTATCAACGCAGGATGG
Organism: Luteolibacter sp.; assembly: GCA_039933825.1. Lineage (GTDB taxonomy): Bacteria > Verrucomicrobiota > Verrucomicrobiia > Verrucomicrobiales > Akkermansiaceae > Luteolibacter. The sequence continues at coordinate 4,564 of JBDTNJ010000039.1, read as the reverse complement.
AAGCGCCCACGGCTTTCAATATCTTTCTATGGCGCGCGGTGGTGGATCGTGGCGACGAATTATGGGTGGGCTATCGCACGGTTTTTGAAATGCATGAAACGCCGGTCCGTTGGACGATCTATCCCAAAGGCAAAACCGCGCTCGCCGGACGGGAGGACACGCGGGAAATGAAAACTCTCGCCCAAACAACCAGCGGTTGGTGGATCGCGCGCACTAATTCCAAAGGCGTCTGGCTAGGCGACCTGCGTCCTCCGGAATCGCGAATCTGGGGCGACAAAAAAGGCATGGTGGACAGCCGCTTGGCGTATTCTTGGGTTTTCACCCCCGATGCAAAAGGCGACCGCCTCAGACAGACGGACGACGCCTGGCGAAACGCCGGTGAAATGCTCAACCGGATGTCAGGCAGGCTGGTGGGCAACCGCGGACTGTGGGAGGCAAATCCCCGCTTGGCGGGCGTGTCCGGGAGCCTGCCTGAGTTTCTCGCGGTCGAAGAATGAAATCTTCGCTTTCGCCTTTCCCCGAATGAGCTATGGGTTTCTCCAGTGAAACTCATTTGCGTCCTGCTGGCCACCACCCTGATCGCCCGGGCTGCTTCGAGCGACCCCGGCAAGGTGGCCATCGACTTCCTAGAAAAGGTGCGCCTTGGCAAGCTCGATCTAACTCCTGGTGCCGACACCGCCCTATCAGCCCAGACGGCGGATGAGAAAAAGCGTGAAATCGCCATCCGACTCCAACGCATGGGACGTGAGCTCGGCAGCGATCCGTTGGAGCTGGGCGCGATCAAACTCGACGATAACTTCGCCGCAGTGCTCATTCGCAAGGTTGGTGGATTCGATCCGAGCCGCTTGCAGGTTTTTCCCGTCGCCCTTGTGAAAAACGGCACTGAGTGGTCGGCCGCTCCGGTGCCTGCCTCGTTCGAGAACGCCGGTGCAGGCTACGCGATCCCGCTCCGGAAACGCCTCGAAATTCTCGAAAACTGGATGCTTCGCGAGCAGGTGATCGACTTGGAAAAACTCCGAGGGGAAGCGACGGAGCGCATGCGCCAAAAAATCCAGACCCGCCTGACCATCGACGAACTGCAGAGCTTTGGAGCAACGGAAACCGAACAACGGTTCCTCACCGCGTGCGAGCACCGTGATCTTCCTACCGTGCTCGGACTGCTAGGTGGGCTTTCCACCAACCTGCCCGACGACTGGCCCGCCCGCCTAAAAGCTGCCGATGCCGCAATTCCAGCGGGCTCACAAGCAAAGCACCCGTGGCGGCTGTTAACCTCGCCGGATGTGCTGCGGGTCGTCGTGAATCGCGAAGAAGATGAAAACAGCGGCCTTTTTTCGATCGCCTGCCTGGATCCATCGACAGACGACACCCGCTCGTCGTTACCCCGCATCGAAGTGGTTCATTTCGATCTTTCGAAAAGTAATGACGGACTTTGGCGGATTGATCCACCTGTTACCTTTTTGCAGGACTCGGCGTTAAATGAAGAAGAAACGGATGAAGATTCCGATGCCGATCTGCTAAATGGATTCCCTACCAGATTACGACTCACGCACCCTGCCACTCCGCAGCCGGATGCCAGACACATCTATCAGTCATTCCTCGCAAGCCTCAAGGGAGAAAATCTTCCCTCGCTCCTTCAACTCACCCAACTGGATGACGAGCCGAAAGCCGCCCTGAAAGCCTGCGAATTGGCGGCACAAATCTGGTGGACCTTTCATGATCCCGCTACCGTGCGTCACGCGATGCCTCTCGGGTTTGAAGAGGACGAAACATCGGCCGCCGGCTTGTTCCAGCTTTTCTCGCCACTGGATCCTCAAAAATCCGATTTCAGAACCCTCTACTTTGAGAAATCAAAAAGCGGCTGGCTTTGGGTCCCGGACCCGGCCCCTGCAACCCGGGAAAAATTCCAAGTGCAAATCACGGCCGATGCCAAACGCTGGTCCGGCGAATGGCGGGAACAACTCCTATCCGACAGCTTCGATTTCAAGGATATTGCCGAGCAGTCCCCCCCCACCAAAGAGGACGCGCAAAAAGTCGTGGAAGCCTGGCTGAACGCCACCCGCTCCGGTGATGTAAAAGGCGCTCTCCAGCTCACCACCCGCCTCAACGACCCGGATGGCGGCGCGGCAGTCCTGAGAAATCTCGGCCATGAGATCATCAGCACCCGCCGGAATAGGGGCGCTACAGAGCCCTGCGGAATCTATCAGGGAAAAATCTGGACTGCCGTCGGGTTGAAAATCGATCAAGGGGGGAAGCCTTCCTTCCCTCTCTATCCGGTCATCCAGACCCCCCAAGGTCCGCGTATCCTGGTTGAAATCGATCTATTTGCCTCCCGAGGTCGTGAATTCCTCAATAAAACAGCACTGGAACGCCTTCGGAAATCCGGCACCCCAGCCGCATCTGACGATTTGCGACTCCTATTTGACGAGTTTGAAAAACAGGTCGAGAGCCTGAAAAAACTCTGAATTATCAGCCATATTTCCGCCAAACCGGTCAAAAGTGCTGAAAATTTTGATCAAATCGCCGATATGGCCGCTTTTGGGATCAAGTTTTTAAAATACACATTGCACACGAGGAACATTTGGAGTCCTGTGATGTTCAGCCAAGTTAAGTTTGTGTCCCGGGTTTTCAACCAGCAATTTACGAGTCCTCCCAAGGTCCGCAGTCCGTCAATACGGTGCGGGCCTTCCGGGATGACCCTGCTTGAGATGACCGTAGTGATTTTGGTACTGCTCTCGCTCGTCACCGTTTTGTTTTTCGGAGCGACGGGTTGGAAGCGCGGAACAGATAGAGCGGTCTGCATCATGAATATTCAAAACGTCCAGAAGGCCGTCCGCGGATATGCGAATCTCAACGGATACGCTCCAGGCACAATCGCCCCTAACCTGAAATCCCAGGTGATCGGATTGGGGCGCTTTCTGGGAGCCACCCCGGTTTGCCCGGGCATGGGCATCTACAGTTTCGGTGCCACCTCAGGCATTGATACGGTGCCACCGATGGGAGAGTTGTATATGAAGTGCTCGCTCCCGCTCATCGAACAACACGAACCGGCCGATCATGACGGATGGTAGGCACCAACAGCACGAAATACCGTGATCATGTGGGTTGAAAAACTTGCGAATCCGTGTTTGAGTAATCGCATCACTTTTCCGCGCCCCCTTCCGTTGCTCTGAGGCCTCGGACCGAGGGGCTCCCCCCAGCATAGTATGTGTGTAGCTGCCCCGGTCGCCCCCCAGTGATCGGGGCAGTGGGAAGGAAAATCCGGTATCGCGGCGGTTTTACTTTTGCCAGATCAACCTGATCTCTTCCGCTGTCAATTCCCGCCATTCACCTTCTGCTAGGCCGGAACAGGTAAACTTCCCGATAGCCCGCCGGATCAGCCGCAAAGTAGGAAAGCCCACCGCTGCCGTCATCCGTCTCACCTGGCGGTTTTTCCCTTCAGTCAGTCGCAATTCCAGCCATGAAGTTGGAATTGATTGCCGGAAGCGCACCGGCGGGTCACGCGGCACCACCTCGGGTCCGCCATCGAGAAGCCGCACGCCACAGGGAAGGGTGCGGTGGCCCTGAATGGTTAGACCGCCTTTTGCCAGCCGCTCCACTGCCACTTGCGTAGGGATCCCCTCGACCTGCGCCAGGTAGGTTCTCGGGTGTGACGTCTTTGGATCCAGCAGCCGATTGTTAAAACCCGCCTCATCGCTCAGCAGGATCAATCCCTCGGAATCCATGTCCAAGCGCCCAACCGGATAGACTCCCGCCGGGAATCCGAACTCAGCGAATGTCCGCTGACCCGGCTGATCCTGCGTGAACTGACAAAGCACTCCGTAGGGTTTGTGAAAGGCGATCACCATGAGCTTCCTACTTCCTGAAAATGAAAAACACCGCACCCGCCATGCACACGGCGGCACCCGCATAATTCCACGTGATTTTCTCCTTCATGAAAAACACCGCGAAGGGCACGAACACCGTTAGAGCAATCACCTCCTGCATGATCTTGAGCTGCGGTAATGTGAAAGCCTGTGAGCCGATGCGATTCGCCGGAACCTGCAACATGTATTCGAAAAAAGCGATGCCCCACGAAATGAGTGCTGCGATGAACCAGGCTTTTCCCATCAAATCCCGCAAATGCGCATACCAAGCAAAGGTCATGAAAACATTCGAAAGCGTGAGCAGCAAAACCGTTTTGAGACCAACCATGCGCAGGGGTTAACGTCTCTTCGCGCGATGGGCAAGCCGCTTCCCACGATCGCCCTCGCCTGCCCTACAACTCCGGCATTTGAAACGCTTTTCTTACCCACTTGCAGCGGAATGGCGCACCCGACTCATTCATTTTCCAGCCGTTCGCATTTCCGAAATCAATCGCCGCAGTGACCATGTCGTAGCTGACGATCCGCGGCAACTCGGCAATGATGTTCTGCCCGTTCACCGGTGCGCTGGCCTCGATCACCAGCTCATTGACGCCGCGACGGTTTTGCATGATCCAGCGGTATTGGACGTCGCGGTGATTGATGGTCTTGTAGCCTTTTTGTGGAGGTGGCATTTCGGGTGTTTCAGGGATGGGGATGGGCGA
>JBDTNJ010000038.1:0-1659 GCA_039933825.1 Luteolibacter sp. | reverse complement strand
AATGGGTAATTTTAATTGTCGTCAGGGGGTAATTGTAATTGTCGTCGCACAGGAGTTTCCGACCGCCGACGCATGTGAATTTCGACATGCTGAATTGCGCGTTGGAGAAGTTTAAAAACGATCCGGCGGTGGAGGGAAAGGAAGTGCTGCCGCTTTTCGAGCTGACAATGCGCAACCTGCTTAACGGCGGCGATGAGATTGATCGGCGGGATTTCCTCGCCCGCGCCGATCTGCTAGCCGCGTGTGGGATGACGGTGCTGATCTCCGATTATTTCGAGTATTATCGGCTCGCGGCCTATCTCTCGTGGCGGACGAAAGAGCGAGTCGGGATTGTGTTAGGAGCACCGAGTTTGATCGAGTTGTTCGAGGAGAAATACTACACCCAGCTTCCCGGCGGGATTCTGGAGTCTTTCGGCCGCCTGTTTAAAAACGATCTAAAACTCTACGTCTATCCGCTGAAGAATCAGCAGACGGGCGATCTGACGACGGTGGAAAATCTCAATGTCGCGCCGGAATTGAAGAAACTTTACGGCTATCTGGCGGACCGCGGCAGCTTCGTGGCACTGGACAATTTCAACCCGGATTATTTGAGTATTTTCTCACGCGATGTGCTGAAGAAAATCGCCGCCGGTGACGAGGCATGGAAGGAAATGGTGCCGGAAGGGGTATCGGAACTCGTGCTGAAGAGGCGCTTCTTCGGTTGCAAAGGGTGATCGCGTCCAGGCAGGGCGTGACACGGACATTCCTGTCTGCTCTTCCGGTACCAAGGCTTGTGAAAGAATAGACAGGAATGTCTGTGTCACGCCGGCGCTTACCCGTTCCCGGCGCTTGCCGAGATAGGCCGGGCCGGTCAGTATCCGCCCGCCCGCGTTTTTTCAAATGTCCACCTGGCGTCCCATTCCTCCCCCTCCCTTCTGGAAGCGCTGGCTTCCCGAGTGGATGCATGGGCCGGTGAAACTGATGTTCCTCCTCGCTGTGACGGCAGGAGTCGTGCTCTCCGGATTCGCATTTTTCTATTTCATGCTGGCGATGCGCTTCGACATGACCGAGGTCGCGAAACTCCCGGAAGGCACGATTTTTTATGATCGCAACGGCAGCGAGATCACAGCACCAGGTGGAAACGGGCGGAAATTGGTCAAGCGCGAGGACATCCCGCAATTTTTGGTGAATTCCCTGCGCGCCCGCGAGGACGCGAGGTTTTTCGAGCACAGCGGCGTGGATGTGCGCGGACTGATGCGCGCGACCATTAGAAATATCAAGGATCGGGATTTCACCCAAGGTGCCTCCACCCTGAGCATGCAGCTGGCGCGGAATTGTTTCAAAATGAAGCAAAAATCGCTGCACCGGAAGTTCCTCGAAATCGCACTGACCCTCCGTGTGGAGGCGAACTACTCGAAGGACGAAATCCTCACCCACTATTTGAACCGCATCTACTTCGGTGCCGGCGCGGATGGCATCGAGCAGGCGGCGCGGACCTATTTCGGGAAAACCACCCGCGATCTCAGCGAGGGCGAGTGCGCGATGATCGTGGGCATCATCCGCGGTCCGCACATTTTTTCCCCTTTCCGGAATCTCAACGCCGCCATCGAGCAGCGCAACCAAACGCTCAACCGCTTGATCGCAATGAAGCTCATCGACGAAGCACACCGGGACCGGATC
>JBDTNJ010000037.1:0-2446 GCA_039933825.1 Luteolibacter sp. | reverse complement strand
GAAGAAGCGGGCAAGAGACAAGACGGTTTGCCCGGTGAAATCGAACAGCGAGCGGATGGATCCCCATATCTTCAAGGTGATCTTGCCGAGCTTGAGGATTTCTGAAGAATGGTGTGGCGTGGTTTGATTCGCATTCTCCTCAGGCACCGCAAGAGCCAGTGTGAGGAGGCCACGAAGGCTTTCAGGCAGGCCATCCAGAGGTGGAAGCTGTTTGTTCTTTTCATCCGCTGTTTCTGTGACGGAGCGAATCAGAGAAAGGATAAACGCCGGCAGCGTCGAGTCGTAGGTGCCAAGTTTGCTCACCTCATAGCGTGCGGGTAAGCGTGCAGGCACTGTCCCTGTGATGCTCACAGGAGGTCCGTCGCGTTTCCAATCGCCGGAAATTTCAAGAACCGCTTTTCCACCGTCTTGTTGCCATGCGGCACAAGGAGCTGGAGGGAGCACGGAATCTATCATATGGTCGGGTTGTCGCGGGAGTCATTTGTTTCCAAAAGGTGGCCCGATGACTTATCGCCGGAGAATGCGGAATCGACCATGGGGTCTTTACCTACCCTCACTTGTTTACTCGCCTTCGTGAGAGGGCGGCAGAGGAAGACAATTTCCAGGGAGAGGGTAGGAAAGAGCAGTCAGAGATCATCATGAATCACCTTGGGTGGGAATGCGGCGCGCAACGCGTTCAGCACAGCCAGCACGTCGATGATTTCTTGAGCGATCGCACCACTAACGGGACTGAGGTGGCCGGAGGCGGCGAAAATCATCCCTATCATGCTGAGGGCCATGCCGCCTACCGCGCTCTGGAGCGCGATGATCCGCATCCGGCGGCTGATGTGCATGAACTCGTCCACTTTCGTGAGCGAGTTGTCCATGATGACGACGCCTGCCGCCTCTGCCGTTACGTCGCTGTTCTGGCCAATCGCCATACCTACCGTGGCGGCCATCATCGCCGGGGCGTCGTTGATCCCGTCTCCGACGTAGAGTGTTTTCGTCTTCGCTGTCTCCGCGCGCACCAGCGCGAGCTTCTGCTCCGGGCTTTGTTGTGCGTAAATCTCGGTGATGCCTACCTGCTCGGCGAGGTAATGCACCTCCGACTCGCGGTCACCCGATACGAGCATCACCCTCGTGAACTGATGCTTCGGCCCGAGGTGGCGCACGAACCGACCGCTCTCCGCGCGCGGCGCGTCGCGGAAGCGCAATGCTGCCGCGTAACGTCCGTCTATCACGACAACGCACTCCAACCCGCCCGCGACTGGCGGGAGCTGGTCGCCGCCAGGGATGTTTTGCGCGAGGAGTTTGTTGCGACTCGTCACCTGAACCGAGCGGCCGGAAATGGTGCCGTGCAGCCCTTGGCCAGGTTGCTCGCTCACGGCGGTGGCTTCCGGCAGCGCGATTACCTCCGCTTTCGCGGCCGCGACGATGGCGCGGGCGAGCGGATGCTTCGAATAGCGCTCCAAGCTGGCGACGAGCATGAGGACTTCCTTCAGTGCGAAGCCCGGCGCGACGAGCTGTTCGGTTAGATTTGGCTCGCCATAGGTGAGTGTGCCGGTCTTGTCGAAAATCGCGGTGCGGCACTCGGCGATCTGCTCCAGCACGACGGGACTTTTCACAATGATCGCCCGCCGCGCGCAGAGAGAAATCGAGCCAATAATCGCGATGGGAATGGCGAGCAAAAGCGGGCAAGGCGTGGCGATCACCAACACCGCTAGGAAGCGGATCGCCTCGCCGCTCATCGCCCATGCGATCACGGCGACAGTCAGTGCTACCGGGGTGTAAATCGCGCCGAGGCGGTCCCCGAGTCGCCGCAAGTTCGGCCGCTTCGCCTCGGACTCGCGCATGACCTCCATGATTTTTGCGTAGCGGGAATCTGATGCGAGCTTGGTCGTGCGGATGGTAAGTGCTGACTCACCGTTGATCGCACCCGAGATCACGGTCGAGCCTGAGGTCTTGGTGATCTGGAATGGCTCGCCCGTCAGGTAGGATTCGTCCATCGACCCGTGGCCCTCGGTCACCTCGCCGTCCACCGGGCAGATTTCGTGCGGATAAATCACCAGCGTTTCGCCCACGACGACCTCGGCAAGTGTCACGTCCGAGATCTCCGCCCCGCGTTTACGATGAGCAACCGACGGCATTCGCTTCGCGAGAGCGGCAAGCACCGAGGAGGCGCTGCGCAACGCATACTTTTCCAACGCCTCGCCGCCCGCGAGCATCAGCACGATGATGGAGCCAGCGAGGTATTCGCCAAGCAAAACCGAGGTGATCACTGATACTCCGCCGAGCAAATCGGATCCGAAATCCCGCTTGAGGAGTTTCCGCAACAAGTCGTAAAGCATCGGCAGGCCACCGATGACGAGGTTGACTAGAAGTGGCAGGCGGGAAATCGCTGGATCGGTTCGATAAACCCGAAAACCGAAGTTGGATAGAGCATCGTTTGGCTACAGGTCATGTGGTA
>JBDTNJ010000036.1:0-4750 GCA_039933825.1 Luteolibacter sp. | reverse complement strand
AACAATGCGAACAAGACGCTCCATCCAACGGCGGGTAACGCTCCTGTTTGAATTCGGGCTTCCCTCCCCGCCGTGGATGAGCTAGACGTTCGCTCAAAGAAAAACTTCGTCATCGGGGTCAGTCCCAAATAACAGACATTCATCCTTCGTTTCTCGACAAGGGTCCGGGGTGAGTCGAATTCCAGTGACGGACATTGCGAGGTGTCCGCATAAAAACCCATCCGCATGCCGTCCAGCGAACGCAATTTCACGGTGGCGCGCGGATCGTCCATTCACTCGGGAATGCCGTCTATCCACAATTGCTGAAGGGTGCGGATTCGGGAGTGATTCGCACTTTTCAACTGGAGTCAGCTTTCGCCCCCAGACTTGCGAAATGAGTTTCGCGGTCCGTTTGGAGGATGGCTGCTTCCGTAGTCGGCCGATCAGCGGGTCAGTACGATCAGGTGGTTGTTAAAAGGTGTGCCTCCCCAGAGCGGAGAGATTTCGACTTTTCCGAATGGTTTGAGAATCCGTCGGAAATCGTCGGCTGTTGGATAATGCGTGGGCGCGGCCTTCATCCAGGAGGTCACTTTTGCCAGTAAATCGCCGAGGACCGTGATTTTGAAGCGCATCGAGTCATCGTGGAGGCCGGAGCGAATCACCAGCTTTCCCCCCGCACCCACTCGCGATGCGGCGAGCTTAAGCAGGGTTTCCTGTTCCGTCGGTGTGAAGAATTGCAGGATATCGAGGATACTCACGTTTCCCTGGTGTTCCGGCAAACCGGTCCGCGCATCATAATGGGAAAAAGTCAGGCCGTCGGCGTTCGCCGCGCTAGCCGACTGGGTGGCCATTTTCACTTTCCTCAGATCGTAGTCCAAGCCATGAATCGGCACGACGATGCCTTTCGCGCGAAGGAATAAAGCCAGTAATCCCAGACCACATCCCAGATCCAACAAGGGAAGATCGGACTCGCGGAGTTCGTTTTCCAGCGCCGAATAAAGCGGATCGGTCCGCAATTTGGCGGCGACATAGTTGCTGTCCCAGCGGCCTGGAAACAACGCCGCGATCTTTAGGATGCCTGGATCGTTCACTCTGAGGGTGGGTTGATGCTTTCGAGAGGATTGTCACCTCGGAAGAGCAGGATGGGGAATCGAAGCAGGAAACCGAAAAAAAGGCGGATGTGCATCCGGGTCAGCAGGACGTTGTCGCGGACGTAGCGGAACTGGGAAATGCCGCCATCTTCCTTGCTCGGATAGCAGACCGGCGTCGGCTGGTTGATCATCGGCACTCCGCGCCACGCCAACCTGACGGCGACTTCCGGATCAAAATCGAAGCGTCTCGCAAATTTTGTCGATTCAAAAACCGCAAGCAGATCGGCTGCCGGATAGACCCGCATGCCGAAAAGCGAATCATCCACCCCCCAGCCAAGCGTCTCGAGATTCGCCCAGAAATTTGAAATTTTACGGCCATTGACACGCAGTGCCGGGGCGGAGTCATCGAAAATCGGCCGCCCTAGGATCGCCGCTTCTGGATGCGCTGCAGAGACCTTCAGGAACTCGGGGATGAAATAAGCCGGATGCTGGCCGTCGGCATCGATGCTCAAAACGTGGGTGAATCCCGCCGCAATGGCCTCCCGTAATCCATGGAGAATCGCCGCGCCCTTGCCCGAATTTTTTTCCAGATGGATGACCCTAAGATTTTTATTAGCAATCGATTCGAGCGATTTCGGGGAAGCGTCCGTCGAGCCATCGACCACCACCCAAGTGGGGGTTTGATACGCCAGAACGGATGTCACCGTTTGCCGCAGGATGGGTCCGGTGTTGTAGCTGGGAATGAGAATGAGTGGGCGCACCTCGGACATGTCGCCCTGCATTAAATGCCAAATCGGTTTCGGGCAAGCACCAGCGGACGATTAATCCACAGCCGTGTCGATTTGCCGCCTCAGCGGGTCCGGCTTGGAAAGCTCCTGTTCGTAAACCGCAGCCAGCCGCTCGGTGAACGCTTGGGATGTTTCACCTGGTTGTGGGATCAGCGGTTCGCCCAAATCGAAACGAATCTGGATCGGGAAAACCGGACGCCGCCACAGTGGCCAGCCTTTTTGCAGAAAGCGTGTGTTGCTGCGGATGAAAATCGGATAGACAGGAACCTGCGCATGGATGGCGATGATCGCGCAGCCGCCTTTAATCGGATTGATCCAGCGGGCATCGGAGCGGGTCCGGGTTCCTTCGGGAAACAGCAGGAGTTGGCCGCTGTGACTGAGGGATTGGGAAGCAGTGCGAATCATGCGAGTCATGCTGTCATTCGCGATGTAGCCCGCCAGCCTGGCACCACCGCCGAGCAGAGGATTCATCAGGATGACCTTCTTCATCACACAAATCGCCTGCGGCAAGCGGGCGATGATGAAAACCACGTCCCACAGAGACGTGTGATTGGGAGCGGCGATGAACGGGTGCTTGATTTTCCCCAGCGGATCGAGTGCCGAGAGGTCCGCATGCACCAGATCCGAGATACGCAGGTAAATGACGAATTTCCTGAAAAGCTGATGCAGCAAATAGCGCCCCAGTTTTTCCCCGGTCCGCTGCGGAAGTATCAAATGCAGCGGCCCGCCGATCAAAGTGAGCAAGCCGCCGAAAACTCCCCAATATGACAGCCCCAAAGCCATCATCACGTAGTCCCACGGGGCGCGCAGCCACCACCGGAGCGTCATGACTTCCGTGGATTTGATTGGCTGGGGGTTTGGACTATCGCTAGGCAAAGGACACATCGGTAACAAGAAGTGCCCGTAGGGTCGAACCGAATTTAACGCCATCTTTCAAGGAGCGGTCATTCACACTAGTGGCGCGTAAAACTCAATTTGGTGGACAGCGTGTGTGAACGTGGTTGCTGCGTCTCGCAGCAACGATTCTCTTTCCGGGACGTTGCGGCGAGACGCCACAACCACGCTGGGCACGGCCATCCGCCAATCTGTGTTTTACTGACCACTAGCTACCCTCACTCGTGTGACGGAGTGATGAAAAAACCGAATTCCAAGCCGCAATCCGCTTGTCACAACGGGTGTGGCCGGTGCGATGATTCCGCGCAGATGACTTCCGACCTCCAAGCAGCCCTGAAATCCCTACCACACGGACCGTCCTTTCGATTTCTTGATGAGCTGCTTTCTCTCGATCCCGGTGTGGAGGCGGTAGCGAGATATCGGGTGAAGGGAGATGAGCCGTTTTTAGAAGGACACTTTCCGGGTAATCCGATGATGCCGGGGGTGATTTTGATCGAGGCCATCGCCCAACTCGGCGGAGTGGTGGTTCAGACCGATCGTGCGAATCCGCCGATGTTGGATTTGAGGCTGACGGGTGTGCGCGGCGCGAAAATCCTCGGTGCGGCGGTTCCTGGAGATCTGCTGGAAATCCGTGTGAAAGTCGAAGGACGCCTGGGCGGCCTCGCCCAGGTGGCAGGCGAGGTGCACGGGCCGGCTGGGATGTTAGCCACGGCAAAGGTCACGCTGAGCGGAATGCTTCCCGATTGACCCGCTCACGTTCCAGCGTTCAGGAACCGTCATGGACCGGATAGAAACGTCGCTCTCGCGTCTCTTACCCCTCCACCGTGGGTTGTCTGATTGCGGGCCGTGAGTTGCACGACGGGGTTGCCATCGGGCGGTGGCCGTGCAAACTCGCTGCGTGACGGGTTACGATGAGCAAAAAAAAGTGATGAACTTGTCACTCGCCGCAGCGGTGGTATTGCTCGCGGCGAAGGTGACGGCGGCGATTGTGACCGGCTCATCGGCGATCTATTCGGATGCGGTGGAATCCGTGGTTCACCTTCTAGCGGTCATGTTTGCGGCTTGGGCCCTGCGCCTCGCTCACAAGCCGGCAGATGAAACCCACCATTTCGGGCATGACAAGGTTTCCTTCCTCTCCGCAGGTTTCGAGGGGGCGATGATTTCCGCAGCGGCGGTTCTGATTTTCTACGAGGCGATCCGACAAATCATTTTCGGGGTGAAAATCGACAATCTCGGCTTCGGTATCATCGTCACAGCGGCGGCGGCGGGGATCAATCTGGCTCTCGGACTCTCGCTGCTCGCCGTTGGGAAACGCAATGGTTCCGCTTTGATACGCGCGAATGGGCATCATGTCCTAACGGATGTCTGGTCGAGCGCGGCGGTTCTGGTAGCGCTGGGGCTTTATAAATTCACCGGCTGGACGTATTGGGATCCGATTGCGGCGATGCTTGCCGCGCTGAACATCGTGCGTGTCGGCGTGAAGCTGATCCGGGAAAGTCTCGGCGGCCTATTGGATGAAAGCGATCCTACGACAGAAAAACAAATTTGTGATCTACTCGATCGCGAGGTGAAGGAGCGCGGGCTGTCCTATCACAATTTGCGTTACCGTCACTCTGGCCGCACTCATTGGGTGGAGTTCCATCTTGTTTTCGATGACGCGCTCACCGTCGGTCAGGCTCACGAAGCAGCGACCGAAGTCGAGGCCCGTGTCGCGGATTTGTTCCAACCGCTGGGCCGGGTGATTTCCCATCTGGAGCCCAAGTCGGCCGAACATCACGACGAGCGATGGGAGGAGAGGTGATGGCAAAAAAAGCCCGGCCACCATTGCGGGGACCGGGCGATGAAATTCGGTTCGTTAGGAAATCAGCCCCCGATGTCGGTGCGGCCGGAAAGTTGGGCACCTTCTTCCATCGAGAAAACCTTGGATTTGATGTCGCCGTTGATCTTGGACTTGTCCTTGAGTTCGCAGCGCTCGGAAGTGATCTTGCCTTCGACCTT
>JBDTNJ010000035.1:0-2192 GCA_039933825.1 Luteolibacter sp. | reverse complement strand
AACTCAGGCTCGATCGGCATGTTGTTCGGGTCGAGCGATTCGCCGTCCTCGTTGATGATGTTGATCGAAAGCTTGTGACGACCGGCATCTTCCGGAGTGAAACAGAAACGCATGGCGAGGGCACACGATGGGTGCACAACAGGCACGGCGCGGGCAGCCAGGGTGTCGAAGGTTCCGGAAATGACGAGCTTGCCGTTATAATCGGCGGCGAAATCACAAAGGGTGGCGATTTGAATGTCCATGATGGATGTTTGAATGGATTTGAATTGAGTGCTTGGCGGATGATTCCACGCGGCAGGGCTTCTTGTGTGAAGGGATCGGCGCAGGCCGTAAAGCCCAAAGAAGCCGCAGTCGGTAACAGTTTGCAACAGGTGGGGATTTTTCTCACCCTGTCAAATGGATCGATGGTCCCTTGGCGAGCACCGCTTGATCCGAAATTCCAGCGATTTCCTTGAAATTTAGGGGAATTTAAACCGACTTCTGCCCGTTTTCCCCAAGTTATTCACATCGGGATGATTAATTATTTCGCGCAGCTGCCGGGCCATTGACGGAACCCGCAGGATTCCATGATTTATTGAATTTTTCCGGGAAAATTCATTGTGAACAACTTGATCACAAGCATTCGGTTTTTCACAAGTTTCAATTAACTCTCTAAGGGATAGCGACTTAAAATTGAGTCGATCGCTAAAGGCAAACAACTTGCTGACATGGAGGATGACGGCGTCATTTGAAACGATTTCCGATCGAACGCCCAACCGGCAATTCCCAGCGATCGGTGAAATCCCCTAAAAATAGGCACTTCCGCGCATTTTCCCCAGGTTATTCACAAGCCTTTGCGGATTTCACCCGGCGAGACCGGAGGGAGTTACCCGGAGGCCCATTTTCAACAAACCGGACTGTGATCACGACCCCACATTTCCTTCACGATTTGGCGAAGCAATTGCTTTTGACCACGCTAAGCCCATGCCCTACACAGCGGGCCGTATCTCACAAAGCAAGATCATGTCCAAGGTTCCCACCATTATCTACACGAAGACCGACGAAGCCCCAGCGCTCGCGACCTATTCATTCCTCCCCATCGTCCAGGCCTTCACCAAGCACTCGGGCATCACCGTGGAAACTCGCGATATTTCCCTCGCCGGCCGCATCATTTCCCAATTCCCGGACTTTCTCACCGATGATCAGAAAATCGCCGACGCCCTCGCTGAACTCGGAGCCCTCACCCTCACCCCTGAGGCGAACATCATCAAGCTCCCGAACGTCTCCGCTTCGGTTCCCCAGCTTAAGACCGCCATCGCGGAGCTTCAGTCGAAAGGCTACGCGCTGCCGAATTTCCCTGGCACTACCGAGACCGATGCCCGCTACGCGAAAGTCATGGGCAGCGCCGTAAATCCTGTCCTCCGCGAGGGAAATTCCGACCGCCGTGCTCCTAAGGCCGTCAAGGATTACGCGAAAAAGCACCCGCACTCGATGGGCAAATGGTCCGCCGATTCCAAAACCACCGTCGGCTCGATGGACGGCCACGGCGATTTCTACTCCAACGAAAAATCTGTCTGCGTCCCCGCTGCCACCGATGTGAAAATCGAGTTCGTCGGCGCGGACGGTAGCAGCAAGGTCCTCAAGGAATCCACCCCGCTCAAGGCCGGTGAAATCCTCGACGCCACTTTCTTGAGCAAGGCCGCCCTCGTCGATTTCCTCGGCCAGCAAATCGCCAAAGCGAAAGCCGACGGCGTCCTGCTCTCGCTCCACATGAAGGCCACCATGATGAAGGTCAGCGACCCGATCATCTTTGGTCACGCCGTCGAAGTCTTCTTCAAGGATCTCATCGCCAAACACGCCGCCACCCTCAAGGAACTCGGCGTCGATTTCCGCAACGGCTTCGGCGACCTCGTTGCGAAGTTAGACAAACTCCCCGCCGACAAAAAAGCGGAGATCGAAGCCGACATCCAGGCCGCCTACGCCAACGGCCCAGCCCTTTCCATGGTGAATTCTGACAAAGGCATCACCAACCTCCACGTCCCGAGTGATGTCATCGTCGATGCCTCCATGCCCGCCATGATCCGCGCTGGCGGAAAAGTCTGGGACGCCGCAGGCAAAACTGGCGACACCCTAGCAGTCATCCCGGATTCCTGCTACGCCGGCATCTATCAAGCCACCATCGACTTCTGCAAAAAGAACGGTGCGCTCGATCC
>JBDTNJ010000034.1:0-1934 GCA_039933825.1 Luteolibacter sp. | reverse complement strand
ATGATCGTTATCTTCCGCCGGGCGAGTGATGTGGTGCTGGCCTTGTTCGCGATGGTGGTGTGCACTGTGATTTTGTTAGCCATCATGAGCGTGACCGGTCTAAAATGGAATTTTGTGAATCTAATGGCCACTCCGCTGCTGCTTGGCACCGGTATCGATTACGCGATCCACGTCACCCTCAGTCTGCGTCGCACCCATGGCGACTATCAGGAGCTTTGGCAAGGGACGGGCAAAGCCCTGCTTTTTTGTGGTGCATCGAATGTGATTGGTTTTGGTTCGCTGGTTTTTTCATCGAGTGATGCCTTGGTGAGCTTGGGCATCGTCTCGGTGATCGGCATTGTCCTGAGCATGGGGGTTTCGATTTTCCTCTTGCCTGGATGGAGAAACCAATGAGGAAACTCTGTGAAATGAGATGGAAAGCTTCTTGATCGGTTCCCTATACGCCGTAGGTTCTTTCCCTATCCAACGAAACTTGCGATCATCGATACGGCTGGTTTGGCGAGGGCATCCCTTGGCTTACGTCGGGGCAGCGCTCTGTATGGCCACACCGCTGCGAGCGGATTGGAAGGATGAAATTGGTTTCACTCGGCTGCAACTGCTCGCGGGATCCGAATTGCCAAACGCGCCGTTGCAAGGGTTCACCCAGGTGGAAGCCCTCGAAATCTCAGCGAACTATGTGCCTGATACCGCGAGTCCCGGTTTCGCGGGCAAGACATTCACCGTGAAATCGGGAGCCTCCGGGGTTAGTGGCCACGCAAGCTTGGTGGCGTCGTATTTTTATGGCAATACGACGAGCCTCTCGTCGGGAAATATTCCCGTCGATTTATACAGCGCCAGTCACTGGCTGGGCGGTGGGTTTCTCAAATCTGGGTTCTCCACCGCTCCTGCTATAGAAACGCACGCGGTCCAGAATCATAGTTGGATCGCGCAAACCTCTTCCTCCGCTGCGGAAACCAACCAGCGCTTGGATTTCGCCATCGACCGCGACGGATTCGTCTGTGTTGTAGGAGAAAATAACGGCAATACCACAGTGCTTCCCGAGCTTCTCGGGCAGGGCTATCACACGATTTCGGTAGGTCTCGTGAATGGTTCCCACAGTGCCGGATTTACCACCCTTGATACCACCGGTCGAATCAAACCCGACATCGTCGCCCCGGAGTCCTATACCAGTTTTGCGACGCCGATGGTATCAAGCGCGGCGGGATTGCTTCGCTCGAAACTCGCCGCCGCTCCGTATTCCCTGAGCGGGGCGGATCTGCCGCGTGTCATCAAAGCACTCCTGCTGGCCTCTGCGAGGAAAGACACCTTGGCGGGATCATGGGTAAACACTTCGGTTCGCCCACTCGATCTTCGCTTCGGCGCTGGTGAATTGAACATCAATCATGCCTATCACGATCTCCGCGCCGGCAGGTGCACGGCATCTGGCAGCAACATGCAGAAATCCCGCGGATGGAGCGCGGAAAGCGTGAATGGAAATTCCACGAAGTCCTATTTTTTCTCAATCCCCACGGGCACATCCCCCACCCCGTTCTGCGCCGCGATGACGTGGCACCGTATCGTTACCGACACCATCCAAGGAAACAATTGGGGAAATTTGAACACGTCCATGGCCGATCTCGACCTGCATCTCTATCATGCCTCCGGATTCACCCAAGGAACACTGATCAGCGAAAGCGTGGGCTCCGTGGACAACGTGGAACTCGTCTATCAGCCTGCGCTGTCTCCCGGTGACTATGTCATGGAAGTAGAAAACACATCAGCCACCGCCACCACCTTCGCACTCGCCTGGCACAGCCTTCCTTCTGTTGGAATCGTTGCGAGCAATCCTAGCGCCCGGGAGCTCGATCTCCAACAGGGCACCTTCACCATCACCCGCAGTGTGAGGCGGACCCCGAAATTCGGGCCAGGGGCTAAGCTATGATTGTGGTGGCCGG
>JBDTNJ010000033.1:0-3325 GCA_039933825.1 Luteolibacter sp. | reverse complement strand
TGATGCAGAAGGAGAATGAGGAAGTATTCCGCGACGCCTATCTGATCGCCCATTTTCAAACCGGCTTGAAGAGCGTGCTCGACCGTGCGGTGCTAACACATCGGGATGCCAGTCCTGAAATCATCGCAGGATTCAGCAAGGTTGATGAAATCCCTTTCGACTTCGTGCGCCGGATGATGTCCGTGGTCGTGGAGAAGCCGGACAAGGAGCATCAGCTCCTAACCAAGGGGGCGCCAGAGGCGGTCTTTCCGCGTTGCACGTCTTATGAGCTGAACGGAGAGTTCTTTCCCATGGATCAGGCCCGCGCCGCCGAGTTGATCCGGCATTACGAGGATCTTAATGCCGATGGATTCCGCGTGCTCGCGGTCGCTCACAAGCATCTCGAACCCGAAGAATTCATCTCCAAGGAAGATGAATGCGATCTGATCCTCAAGGGCTACATCGCCTTCCTCGATCCACCGAAAGACAGCGCGGCCAAAGCGCTCGCTGCGCTCCAACGGCATGGCGTCACCGTCAAGGTTCTAACCGGAGACAATGACCTCGTTACCCGCAAGGTCTGTCGCGAAGTCGGGCTGAACGCCGATGAGATTCTCCTCGGCAGCAAGGTCGAAGCCATGACCGACGACGAACTCGCCGAGGCCGCCGAGACCACACACGTTTTTGCCCGCCTCTCTCCCGCGCACAAACAGCGGATCATCCGTGCGCTTCAGCATAAGGGGCACGTCGTCGGATTCATGGGCGACGGTATCAACGACGCCCCGGCATTGCATGCGGCGGACGTGGGCATTTCCGTCGATTCCGCAGTGGACATCGCGAAGGCTGCCGCATCGATGATTCTGTTGGAAAAGGATTTGATGGTGCTGGACGAAGGGGTGATTGAAGGCCGCAAGGTGTTCGTGAACATCCTCAAATATGTCCGCATGGGAGCCAGCTCGAACTTCGGCAACATGTTCAGCGTGCTGGGCGCGAGCGCATTCCTGCCCTTCGTTCCAATGGCACCCATCCAGGTGCTGACGAACAACCTGCTGTATGATTTCTCACAGATACCCATTCCTACTGACACCGTGGGCCCGGATCAGACCGAAAAGCCGCGCCCGTGGCACATCGGCGACATTAAAAAGTTTGTCCTTTTCATCGGTCCTATCAGCTCGATTTTCGACTACACCACGTTCTTCGTCATGCTCTACATCTTCGGATGCTGGGATCCGGCCCGCGCATCCCTTTTTCAAACCGGTTGGTTCGTCGAATCGCTGATCACCCAGACATTGGTCGTCCACGTCAGCCGCACCAACCGTATTCCCTTTATCCAAAGCCGGGCGAGCTGGCAGCTCACGATGACTACTGTCGGCATCATGGCCACAGCCGCATGGCTGCCTTACTCGCCACTGGCCGGGACATTGGGGTTCACGGCCCTGCCGTCCCTCTATTGGCCGATCCTGCTTGCGACGCTGCTTTGTTATATCGTCCTCACCCAGTTGGTGAAAATGTGGCTGATTCGCAAGGCATGGCTTTGAATCGGGCGAGGCGTCAATTCGCGATGTTGAACGCTAGGGTATCACCCCATAGAAAACGCGGTTGTTGCATGGGATCGTGATGGTTCGTGGAAGACAGGTGAACGACCTGTCGCCCTGCACTTCTGGATCCAAGTGATCTTGGAGGCCAGAGTTCCCATCAGTAGGTAGAAAAAATTGAAAATAACAAAATTATGAACATGCAACTCAGCAAAGAAAAAACCGATTCAGACATCAAGAGTGACGTTTTGACTGAACTCAAATACGAACCAAGCGTGAAAACCACCGACATCGGTGTGCTGGTGAAGGACGGGGCAGTGACTCTCACGGGCTTCACTACCACTTACGGCGAAAAATGGGCTGCTGTTCGTGCCACGAAACGCGTGTCGGGTGTGAGGGCCGTGGCGGACGACATCAAGGTCAAGCTCGCCGGTTCGCATGAACGGACCGATGGCGAGATCGCTGCATCTGCGGCCGATCATCTCGAATGGTCCACTTCCGTTCCCGACGACAAAGTCGATATTACGGTCCAGAATGGCTGGGTCACCCTGACGGGCAAGCTTGAGTGGTGGTATCAGAAAAATGCCGCCGAAAATGCTGTGATTTTTCTAACGGGCGTCAAGGGGGTGACCAACTTGATCACCATCGCCTCAAAGGCCGTCGCATCGGAAATCGCAGCTTCGATTGAAAAAGCATTCGAACGCAACGCGCTTCTGGACTCCAACAAGATCACGGTCAAAACCTCCGGAAACGATGTAACCCTTACTGGAAAGGTCCGGACTTACGCGGAAAAGGAAGAAGCCGAGCGAGTCGCCTGGGCCGCGCCCGGTGTCTATTCCGTGGATGACAAGATCAAGGTCGAGTGGTTCTGGGGAATCACCGACTAAACCCCTCGGTTCAAAGTGACACTTGACGGCGGCGATCTCCGGATCGCCGCCGTTTTGGGTTCAAGTGTTATGGTTCCTCCAATGAATTAGGGTAACACCCCATAGAAGCTGACGCAATCAAGACATAGTGTCATGGCGGTTGACGGAAATCCGCTCGATCACAGAAAACAACAATATCATGAAATTAGAATACATCCGACCATCCGTGCTGTTTGTAGCAGCAGGCGCTCTATTCCTTCCTTGCCTGTCCTTGCGGGCCTCCGAAATGGATGACCGCATCGAATCTGCCGCATCCAATTCCTATGTTTACAAGACCTACCTCAAGGACGACGCGGTGAAGGTCAAGTCTGAAAGCGGTGTGGTCACACTCACCGGGACGGTCAAAGAGCGGTATCACAAATCCTTGGCCGCCGATACGGTGGAGGTGTTGCCAGGCGTGAAAAGCGTGGACAATCAGCTCACGCTCAAGGAAGAAACATCGGTCGATAACGCTGATAGATGGCTGAGTCTCAAAGTGGAAACGGCACTTTTGTTTCATTCCGATGTAAACGTCATCACGACCAAAGTATCCGCCGAAAATGGAACCGTATATCTTCGTGGTGAGGCTGCTGATGCGGAGGAAAAGGATCTCGCCTCTGAATACGCTGGAGACGTGGACGGTGTCAAAGTCGTCAAGAATGAAATGACGCTCTCGAAGACTTCGGCCGAACCCCGCCGGACAATGAAGGAAAAAGTAGATGACGCTTCGGTCACCGCCTTGGTGAAGGCATCCCAACTGGCTCATCTATCCACCAGCACCATCACGACAAAAGTGGAAACCAGGGAGGGTGTTGTGACGATCAGCGGGGTAGCGAAAAGCGCGGAGGAGAAAAAGCATGTCACCAAATTAGCATCCGGGATCCACGGCGTGGACAAGGTGGTCAATGA
>JBDTNJ010000032.1:0-33629 GCA_039933825.1 Luteolibacter sp. | reverse complement strand
TCAAGCACCCCGACCGGGCGGAGGCCGAGCGCTTCTACAATTTCCCCTACGAGGCGCTCGAAGAGGCCCTCGCTAACGCCGTCTATCATCGCGGTTACGACGAACGCGAACCCATCGAAGTCCGCATCAGCCCGGAGGAAATCGTCATCGTCAATTACCCCGGTCCCGACCGCTCCGTGAGGCTCGACCAACTCCGCCAGGGCAAGGCCGTTCCCAGGCGTTACCGCAACCGCCGCATCGGTGACTTCCTCAAGGAACTCGACATCACCGAAGGCCGTTCCACCGGCATTCCCAAGATCCTCCGGGCGATGAAGAAAAACGGCTCACCGCCCCGGTATTCGATTTCGATGCGGACCATTCCTTTTTCCTGATCCGGCTGCCGGTTCACCGGAAGGAGAAGGCGGTTCCTCGGCAGGAGGAGACTACCCCCCAAGTCACCCCCCAAGTCACCCCCCAAGTCGGCCCCCAAGTCAAAGCGTTGCTCGAAGTGATCAAAACCGAACATTCGAGGGAAGAACTACAGGCGCTACTAGAACTCAGCGACCGACACAACTTCAGGAAGCTCTACCTCCTTCCCGCCCTCGAAGCCGGCCTCATCGAGCGAACCATTCCGGACAAACCCAACAGCCGCCTCCAGAAATACCGGCTCACCGCCAAGGGCAAGTCACTCATTGGAAATTTCTAACTCCGGGGGAGTGTAGCTGCTGGACGTGGAGCCATACTCGGTAGGGAGCGATCCGCCGGGCGCGCCCATTTCGCCTTCTCCCGACGGGGCTCTTCTTGTCCCAACCAGCAATCGGCACACCCCGCAAGTCACAGGGCAAGTCACCCGCTGCCTCAAGGCCTGGCACGAGCGCGGGGACTTCCTCGGCGACATCGCCGTGATCTGCATGAACACGGACCACGGAAAACGCATCGCCCACCAACTCCAGTCGCTCGGCATCCCCCACCTCCAAATGGCGAACCGGACCGCCAAGCGGGCCTACGATCCCCGGAAACCCGAAGTCAACATCCTCTCCGTGCAAAGCAGCAAGGGCCTCGAATTCCGCTCCGTGATCTTCATCGGCCTCGGCCAAATCGATTCCTCGGAAACCCAAGCCGCCCAGAACATGAAACTGCTATACGTCGGCATGACCCGGGCGAAGGAGCGGCTGATGATCACGGCTTCGGGGAAGAATGAGTTTACCGAGAAACTAGGATCGGTGACGGGCATGGTCTGCGCCGTTGCCTAACACCGGGGGTGAATCAGTCCTTCATTAAGGCATGATGAGATCAAAAGAACTCTGACCCTATCCAACATGAATGGCACTAGCGCGTTTGGCCGGTCTCATAAGGCGCGATGAGGTGGATCGATACAGAGTCTAATCCGTGTGTTTGGCGATTAACTCTAATGTGTTTTCGATATTCAGTGAAATCGCTTCCACGGCATGCAACTTCGTCGCCGAAAGAATCTGGTCGAAGGTGTCAGGCCGCATCAGCAGCGCGCCGCCTGCTAGCCGAGGCGTTTCTTCGGCTAGGCCGTGATCTCCCAAGGGACGGCACCGCCACCACCGGAACGCGACCGCAAGATTCCCGTTCTCATCGATTAGATCGAGTGGACCAATCTGTTGGCGCCCCGAAAGATTCAACGTGTTAGCAAGATTTGGGGCAAGCCCAAGCAGTTCGTGAAAGTGGTAAGGAATCCCGAAAAATGAGTGACCGGCCACAGCGCCAGCGAACCCCTCCAGCGCAAAAAGCGGTCGAGCCTTGCGCATCCAATCTTTGTTATCAGCTAAACGGAGAGGCAGCATGCCTTGCGGCATCGAGTCGCCCAGCACCACCCCGGCCGTCGCTCGTGTTCTCAACCTAATCTCGTCAAAGCTGGATTCCGTATCGAGATACTCTTCGAAATATGCAACCCGCTTCCAACCAGCTAACTCGCCGTCAGGAACGAGCGGAACTCCTTGGATGCATTCAGAAAGTGTCGACGGAAGCTGCCACGACGGCCTAACACGCCGACTCCAGTAGTGACGCGCAGGAATCTCCGCACTTGGAAGGAGCAAAGAAAGCACCTCCGGCCAGACATGATCGTTCCACTCTCCTTTCGACCACAAGTGCGCCTCAAGTCCCGTCAAAACCTCGTTTATACTTTCGGCGAAAAGCTCGTTTTCCCAACCGTGGATTTTTGCCAAGGGAAAGCTCTTTCGCAAATTTGACCTGCGCGCCTCCCAACGATCCTTCACTCTTTCCATGTGCGAGTCATCTGAACGCATAACCGTCTCGAACCGACCCGAGAGAATTTCAGGAAACTCCGGCCAAAGCTGGGCAACTTGCGGAACGACGTCGTGAACATCAAGCGACATGATTGCCCTCTGTTTGCTTGGCGGAGGGGTGAGCGAAACTATCGGCACCACTCTCTTAGTTCGGCCGCATACCGAAATCTTTGCGCGATTCAGCAGCATCAATGCAAGCTGTTCAGTGCCGCAACGCCCAGAAGAAACGAAATCATTCAATTCGGCGGTAAGCGCCTGACTAATGAAGAAAGGAGCGCTCTCGAACTGTCCCAAAAGCTGCAGTAGCCACAGTTGATGCGTGAAACAAAGAGACGCTTTCAGAATCTCGCGAAATGCGACTATGCATTTGGCGGGTTCGCGCTGCACGAGCCATGCAGCTCCGCAGAGTGCCGCTGTCTTGCGACGGAGTTCCGGATGGGAAATACGCGCCAAGACCAGAAACAGTGCGGCATCGTCGTGTGTCCAGGTCGGTACAGAGACCGGTTCAAACGGAAGGAACGGCCCTTGTGCTGTCTCGTAGTCGGGCAGTCGGACTAGCATTGATTCTCGCGCTTCGTCCCACATGGCCGCAGCAAGCGCTACATCGTCGTGACGACCGAGAAAACTGATGACGTGTTGTGTCACACCCCACTCGCCATTGCGGTGAGCCATCTCCTGCGCGAGGACTGCCAAAGCAATGGTGCGGGAAGCTCTAAACGCACGTGCCAACAAATCCTCATCCTTTTCATCGCCGAATGACAGCCAACCGCCTCCTCCGCGACGCACCGCGAACGCGAGTGTCAAGGCACGAGCAGCCAATTCAGCTTTTCCAGCCGCTTCCAGTGCCTTACCGATTCCAGCTAGCAAGCCAGCCCGGTCACCAAAACGGTTCGAGCGGCTGATGCATACGAGGATCTCCTCAATCTCAGTGCTATGGATGTCCGCCCAAGCGACAATCGGTGATTCGCAATAGACCCGCAGTGCCTCGTTCGTCACTTCCCGTAGATGGAGGGTTTGTTGGAGACGGTGCAACAATGCAAGCGGCGTTCTGGGTGGCTGCCATCGACGCTTTGGTCGGATCGGCTCCTTTGACAGGGGCGACATGTTGTTTTCGCGAACGGGACGACTGACATCCGGGCCGTTGATCGGCAGCATGAATCCGCATTTCGTGCCGAAGTCAAGAAGCGCGGCGTAGGCCTCCATTGGGAGACTGACAGGATCACCGTGCACGGCTGCGGAGAGAAGTTGATACTCTAGCCCGGCTGAGGCTGTGTCTTGACTGCGCAGAGAATCAATCCTGTCTAGACGTCGTTCGATTTCCTTAACGTCAGATGTGCCCTCAACGAGCTGCTCCAATCGACAACGCAACTTTGTATCTATCGTTCCGGCATTCTGGAGCCAGTGAATGAGGCCGTTCTCATGCCGATAGTCGTAACCACCTCCATCATCTGCCATTGACCGTCCAAGCAGCCAAGCTGCTGAAGCCTCGTCTGTCGCGAACAGCTCCTCGAACCAAGTTCCCATTGCATGCCTCGTTCCCTTGCCATCCGTGTGGAGGATCACAGCATTGACCATCGGCAGTAGCTTGGCAATCCGCTCGAGTGTTTGCGACTTGCCCACGCCTATCAGTGCCCGTACGCTGCCGAGCACTTCGAAGATCGTGGGATCTTTGCGCATCCCATATGCGCAAAGATGGAGGCAAGCTGTTTTCCAATGCTCCAGAGCTGCCACACGGTCGCCCATTGTCATCAGAAGCGAGGCGAGTGCCATTTCGTCGGAAGCGATTTCGTTATAGAGTCCGCTGTGATGCTGGTTTTGAACAAGCGGTTCGATTTCGCATCGGATCAAGGCCTGAAGATCCTCGCGCTTCGCAAAAGGCGCAACCAGTTCTACCAAGGCGTCAGAGGTGAGTGGGCCGGATTTCGAACGCTGAAGCCACGTCGTCGTGCCCGAGGAAATATCCTTCAGGTGTGCGATCACGCGCCGCCATTGCTCGGGGGTTTGGAGGAAGTTGAGGGCGACCCGGAACGACCCGTGAATAGCTCCGCGTCCGAAGTATAGGTCACAGGCGCGCGGCGAACCTTTGAATGGGTGAACATCCGAGGCCAATCTGCCGAACGCTTCAACAACGTCTTCAGCCACATCGGCGGACAATTGGGCGGCGCGCTGTTCAATCCGCGCGAGTTCAATCACAAACGAGAGCCAGTTCCGATACCAACCCTCACCACGAGTTCTAACTTCCTCCACGGCGAGTAACTCCGGCTGGACATAGGCGGCGATTTGAATGCTCAAGACCCATTGGGGCAGTCCCTCTCCTTCGCCGATTCCCCGCTCTTCTACGCCTATTTGGTATTTATCGATGTTCTTCGTCCAGCGAGTCAGGAGCTTTGGGTCAGTTCCAAGTCTTAGAGCTTCAATAGCACAGTGGGCATTAGTGGTTCGGCGTGCAACGCGGGTGGCTGCCGCAATGCGTTTATGCGAATTCAATGTGTGCCGCGCAAATTCAAGGTCAAAGATCTCCGCAATGGCCGCGTTACACTTTGACTCCTTTTTCAGGCATTGCAGATCATCGACTCCGGCAATCTCGGCCCACCGGCGGGCGATGCCGACAACGTAGCCCTTATCGTTGTCTTCGCTGGCTTCTCTAAGGAATTCGACTACCCGTGAGCGGAGTCGATTCCCCTCGCCCGCTCGGACGAGTCCATGAAAGCGAGCAAGTTCAGCCCGCATGTCCTGCTGATCCCCCGTCAAGATCGGTTTTCGAAGATAGGCATGCCATGGCGGATTAACGCCGGCATCCGCACACAACGAGCAGAGCTTCAGGCCCTCGGAAACATGGAATGTCGGAGAACCGTCGAAGGATAAATGCTGCGCGAGTCGGTCGGCTCCGAAAATCGCGGCATAGGTGCTGCCGTAATCGGAAATGTCGTTAACGTTATTATCGAATGCATCGAGCGCTCGGGATAGCTCACCGACACGGACAAGTTTCGCGAATTCGCCAGCATCAGCAGCAATGCGAGCATACAGGCTCAAGTTCGCCGTTATTGTTGCGACGGGGTGTCCTTCAGTCACCGCGTTAACAACAAAGTCGCGATCAATTCGCTCGAAGACTTCAACCGCACGCTCGGCCCGGGTGAGATTCGGCAGCAAAAACCTGAACGCTCGCGGATCGGCCATAAAACCTTTTCCATCCAGCCAAATGATCAAGTCCTTTAGAATCGGACCGAGGCTACCCGGATTCTCGACTGACTTTTCTACGAGATAACGTCGGAAGCTTTCGTGGTAGATGCGTAACCCGCCTTGACCGCGTGTCTGTTCCAGTATTGGCGCGAGTTTTTCGATGATTATACCGATCCGGCTTCTGACAAGCGGGAAGATTTGCTGTAGTTCCTCAAGTGAGACTCCGAAGTCAATCAGCCCCATGAGTTCGCCGACCAAACGTCCGCCTTCATCAAGACTACCGAGCAAGAATTCATAGTAAGTTGAAAGGTTACCGTCATTTGCTGGCAACGTGCGAAGCAACGTTACCGGCACCGCACTGGGATTGGCTTCGAGCCGAAGTTCCAGCTGACGACAGAGGTAGGTGCAGTATAGAGCGTTCCCCTGCGAGCGTGTCGTCAATTCGGCGAGAAATTTGTCTCGGTCATCGCTCTGTAATCGCAGAGCCTTGAGCTTCTTCCCCAACGGAGCCCGTCCGAGGAATGCCTCGACCTCCGGTTCTTCCCATGCTGGCACCGAAAGGACCGAGCCCGAGCGGGAGAGTTGTGTTATGTGGTCACCCGGCTGGGAGCCAATAATCACGCTGACATTCTTAGGGAGTTTCAGCGCCAGTAAATCCCGTGCAATCTGTGTATCGGCAGGAGCGATCGTCCGCGCATCCCGGAGCACCCGCGCGATGTGATCGAGTCCGTCAACGATCACAGCTAGTCTTGGTGCAGGTTTCATTGCTCCTGCGGCATCGATCAACGATTGCAACTCTTGCGGCCCGGCGGCGTATCGCGCCGGATTGTGCTCCCTCAACTCAGGCATCGCGTCAACGATTTCGGCAATGAGGTTTCCGTAAAAGGCATTCAAAGTGATACGACTTTGCACGAGCGGGTCGCCGGGCTCGAGGTAGCAGTAGTGAGCTGCGACAATTACTTTTTTCGACCGCAGTTTTTCCATGAGGTCGGTCAACTCCCATGATTTCCCAGCACCAGGACCTCCTGACAGCACAGTGATCCCGCCAGCCTTAACTTTCTCAACAAGTTTCCGTCGAAGCTCGGGAATCGAAACGAATATGTTTTCCTTGAAAGGAAACTGCTGTGCGATGCGACCGTAATCGGTGATCAATCCAAGCTCTGCAATGACAGCATCAGGTGTCAAAGCCGAATGGGCGGGATCGGCTCCTCGCGTCTTGTAAGCAAGAAGGATTAGCTGCGCGGCAGCTTCGACTGGCCCCCGTTGCTGATTAGGGTATCGGCCGAAGCCGACGCGATCTGAGAGCACGTTGAGCAGAAGTTGCTCCATCGGCCCGGGCCGATCTAGGTCGCGCGATGCCCGCGGGCAATGCAACTCTACAATCAGGCGTTTGACGAACGCCACGAAATCGGTGCGCTTCGTGTTTTGAAGGCACCTGAATTGGGGTTGCCCTCTCTTCGGCCAAATGACGTCAGTGTCCAGTTGATAGCATCGGCTCTGACCCTCAAACGAACTCGGTTCACTGGAAGGTTTAAGAAGCGACAGATCATCCTTCTTGGTTGGTTTGTGCCAAGTAACACAAATTCGATATTCCGTTGCCCGAACTCTTGCGGGATCAGACTGCCACGACTTGATCAGTTGGTCGAGACGCAGGCTATAGGTCTCGCTGGTCAAGAAAGACCGTTCAAATACTATCAGCGAATCGCTGTGCTTGAACTGTCTGCGAACCTTCGTCCCTTCCTCCCCGCAAACTAGCAGATCGTCAAAACGATCACAGGCATGGCACTTTGCGTCCACAGTCGTAGTCCGCACTCTCTCAACCAAGCTCCGTGCCAGAAAGTAGGCAGTGACGATGTCCTGATAAAAATACCCTTTATGAGCTGCTGCTAGATTTCCCATGGCTTTATGAGGCGCATTCTACCATGCGAACGCGGAGTGGTGGATGGAGCTCTGAATCCGGGCGAAATGGCGATGAAAGCCCAAAGGACTTGAAGAAGCTGAGTGCCGAGAATGTGCTGTTTGTTCCGTTCCATGGTTTAGTCGATTGAGGCCACCCATTCGCCGATTACCATCAGTTCCGGCCCTTCATGGGGAGCGACGGGGATTGGATCGCATGCTGGGTTTAGGGGGAGTAGTTGGATTTGGTCGTGTTGCCAGGTGTCGTTTGTGAGCGTCTTTCTGGAGTGGTATTTTTTTACGGTGAAGCGGCCGCCGTTTTCGGGGTCGCCCATGGAGTTGAATTGGACGTGGACGATGCGACCCTCGCGGGAGCTTTGCGGGCAGGGGCGAAATAGGTTCCAAGAGCCGTCGCGGATCTTGGGTTCCATCGAATGGCCGCGGACGCGGGCGATGAACATGCCGGGTTTGATGGAGACACCGGCGGGGGCGGCCCAGCCGATTTCCTCGGGACTGCTTTCCGGTCCCCAGAGGCCGGCGGCGGCTTGGAGGCTGTAAACGGGGACGAGGCGGGTGAATTGATCCTTGGCGGCGGGTGTCTCGATGAAGCCGGGGAGTTCGTCGGTGGCGGGCTCGGCGGTGTCGGGGATGCTGTCTCCATGATACCGAGGAATCACGTGGATGTGGACATGCGGCACGGTCTGGCCCGCCGCGCCGCCGGAGTTGAAGCCCACGTTGTAGCCGTCGGGATTCGGGGCAAGCTGGAGGTCGAGCAGGCGCTTGGCTTCCTTTACCAACGCCATGAGGGCCGCCTGTTCCTCGTCGGTGGCATCGAACCATGTTTCGACGATACGCCGGGTGGTGACGAGGACGTGGCCGGGGGAGACCGGGAAGCCGTCGAAGATCGCGAAAGCCAGGTCGTTCGAGCAGAGCCAGTCGCCCGCCGGAACGGCGAGGAATGGTGACTCGAATTGGCTCATGGGCTGATGAGATGAAATCGAAGTTAGAGAGGCAATGAATTAAGCCACGAATCGTCAGACCTTCGTGCTGTCCAATTTACCGAGTGGCGATAACCGCACTCAATCAAACGGCTGTCGGCCGCCTGAC
Source organism: Luteolibacter sp. (assembly GCA_039933825.1). Taxonomy (GTDB): domain Bacteria; phylum Verrucomicrobiota; class Verrucomicrobiia; order Verrucomicrobiales; family Akkermansiaceae; genus Luteolibacter. Next base: position 25,194 of record JBDTNJ010000032.1, on the reverse strand, counting down.
GGAATTTTCACGTCGTGGACGACTGCTTTCGCAATTCCACCATGAGCTACTCTACTTCCACGATCACTCCCGCCTTCGATCGGATTTCTCTGATTTCGGATGACCGAGGTAAACACCGTCGCTTCTTCGATGAGGGAAAACCAGTCTCGGCGTGAGGGATTGAGGTCCATGACTCTTTCACCGCAGCAGACGGGGTGGGACAAATGCGGAGGTAGGCGGAAAGAATTTTGGATTTTTAATGATGAATTTTGGATTGAGAGCCAATCGACTGTTTGATCGAATGCAATCCGCCTTGGAGATGTCGAAGTCATCATGGAAGCACTCCTCCCGCTACTGGCCATTTCGCTGACCATGACTTCCGTTTCCCCTGCGCAAACATGCCGCGAAGTAGTGCGCGATGCCTCCGGCCGGTTGGTGCAGACCATCGAGCACCAGAATAGCGGCGGCGGGGCAGTCCACTCGACCACCCGTGACTGCATCAGGTCAGGAATGTCAGACACCACCTCGACCTCGATGGTCTTGGCCTTTTCCTTTGGCCTAGCCACTTTCTTTGCAGCGACCTTTTTCGACACGGACTTCTTTGACTTGGCTGTCATAAATTTCCTTCGATGAGAACTAACGTCTATCTTCCTGAAGGCGAATCGTCAATGCGCAAAGGCTGGCTTGAAAATTCCCGGCTCATCCCCTCCCCTGACGCAGGACATCCGCGAGCCCCTTTGGCCGGGCAGGGAATAAATCCGTCAGGGGACAGGAAAGCGTCTTCGCCAGCATCCACAGTTCAGCGTCGTTGACCCGTCGCAGACAGGCTTCGATTTTTGATAGCCCTCCCCGGCTGATGTCCCAACCCGCCACTTGTAATTTGGCAGCCAACGCCTCCTGCGACAAGCTCGCCGCAATTCTCAAGCGGCGGACCTGCGGTCCAACAAGGTTTTGGGTAATAGCTGCCATTGCTCCGTTTTTGGAGCTTGACGTTAACCGGTGGCTTGTAGATTTTTGCTCCGTAATTAGAGCAATCCGCTGACTCCGATAAAGTTCCCACCTCGTCAAAAAAATGAAGAAACTGCTATCTGTGTATTTGGTGTTCGTTTTCTCATTGCTGAGTTCGCATGCGGCAACCATTGACACGACTCCGACATGGGGCGGTCAGGACATTGGATTCATCGGAACCAAGGGATCAAAATACGTCGGCCAGATCTTTACTGTCAGCTCTTCGACTCGTATCGATCAAATCACCTTCTACCTCGCGCACGAAGCCGGATCGAACCCGCTACAATTTAACATCCAGCTGAGAATGTGGGATATATCTAGCAACACGCCGGTTGGAGGCGACATCTTCATCTCACCGCTGCAGCAAACTCTGGGGACCGGAGCAGCTCCGATTCACCCGGGTTTTTCAGTAGAGCCCTATACTGTGAATACAGGTGGCATCGAACTCCTAAGCGGACAAAGCTACATTGCGTTCTTATCAACCATTAATGCAACCTTTGAAAGCAGTGGGTGGGTCGGTTACGCCGGTGACGTATACAATGGCGGCCAGTCGGCGTTCGTCCAGCAGGGGGCAAGCCCTAGCGTCAGCTGGACGACGGGTTTCCCTGATCCAGGAGGAGATCTTGCGGTCAAAATGAGTTTCAATATTCCGGAGCCTTCGGCTTACCTTCTGACATCCATCGGCGTGCTATCCCTGATGAGAAGGACGCGAAGATTCCTATCATAACCGACTCTTTCGACGCGCGGAATTTGCTCCTTGGGAAGCATCTCACTAGGCATGAAATAGCTCTCGATTCCGGGTTATATGATCTTGAAACACCACAAGGTGCTTTCATTCATACCTCAGAATTCATCATGTCCAGAAATCTGTATTCCCCCCGGCTTTCCGACGACGTGGTTCGTGCGCTTTACCGCGAGGGCCTACGTCGTCGGAAGCCGATGACCGTTGTTGCCGACGACTTGCTCAGACAGTCACTCGGCCGCATCGCCAACGACCCCCCGCTTTTCCGTGTCTGTGAGGACCCGCCAGAGTACGGGAATGTCATCCACAACCCCGACGCCGCATAGGCCTCGGCCAAACATCATGTGAACCTTCGAAAGGCCCGGCAATTACGCCGGGCCTTTTCGTTTCCAACACCAACCAAAAATAACAACCAGCCCCCAAACATCATGGCCATCAAACTCATCGCCAATTACAGCAAGCGCCTCGGCCTTCCCGGCTTCTCGTCCCATCAGTTCAGTGTCTCCGTCGAGACCGAGCTGGTGACCACTGACGACGTAGCCGGTGAATCCGAGCGACTCTATCAACGTCTCCAATCCACGGTGGACGAGCAGATCCTCCACACCGGCTTTGTCCCCCCCGCCGACTACGGCATGGATGAACCCGCCGGAAATCCTCAGCCAGACAGCGACCAGCAGGAACCCAACAACGTTGCCAAATGGCAGCGCGGTCCCGCCTGGAAATGCTCGGACAAACAACGCGACCTCATCCTCAAACTCGTCGAGGAACACCAGCTCGACAAGGCAGACATCGAAGCCCTCGCCGTTGAACGCTTTGGTAAAGGCGTGCGCATCCTCAACAAGGTCGAGGCCTCCGGGCTCATCGACGAACTGCTCACAACTCACGGCGGCAATCAACGTCAGGATGCGGGAAAGCGTCGTAACGGTTCCGCATACAGCGGAGGTAACGGAAGGAGGGCCGCGTGATCGCTGTCCTCGAAGATCCGAAGTTCATTTCAGTTGACCTTCCACTATCGCAACGTCTGCCTGACCACATCAGTCCCACGGCGGCAAAAGCCTACCTATCATGCTCGCTCAGGTTCTACTTCGAACGCGTGCTCCGGATCCCAAAAAAGACACCGCCAGCCCTTCACCTCGGCAAGGCGGTCCACGCAGCGCTCCAGGCCTTTCACCTGGCTCGCTGGCGTGGCGGTGACGATGCGCCCGAAACCATCGCCGTGGCCTATGAAGAAGCGTTCACAAATCTCGAACGCGACGAAGGCCCCGTGCGGTTCAAGAACGCAGCCGAGCGCGAAAAAGTTCGTCTCGACGGGTTGCGAGTGGTGGCCGCCTACCTCGACTCCCCGGAAGCGATGAAAGAAAAGCCACGCGCGGTCGAAGTAATGCTCAAGGAGGACATCCCGGGGCTATCGGCTCCTCTAACGGGCGCGGTGGATTTGGTGGAAGGCAACTTCACCCCGGTCGATTTTAAATCCGCCGCCGCGAAGCCCGATCCAGCCAGCGCCGCCTTCGACCACGAAATCCAACTCGTCAGCTATCAACTCCTGATGGAAGTCGCAACGGGAGAATCGCCGCCATCGTTAGATCTGGTGTTCCTGGTGAAAACCAAAAAGCCGCAGACCATCCGGGTGAAGAGCCCGCCCGCCAACGCCCAACGGAAACGCCGGGTGATTGCCTTGTTGGAAACCGCCGTCCAAGGCATCGCAGCCGGGCAACATCATCCGCAACCCGGAATGCATTGTTCCTGGTGTCAATTCCGCAACGAGTGCATGGCATGGCCGCCAGCCGTGCAAATGGAAAGAGAGGTCGCCGCATGACTCGCCATGCTATCCTGATAGTGGTTCTAATAATCCTGACCGGATGCCGTGATGATGAAACCGCCGCTTCACGGAAGAAATCCGCCGAAATCGAACGGTTCGACCAGGAGCTAACGGGGCGGGTTGAAACGGAGCGCCTGGAATTGTCCGAGCGCAAGATCCGACTGCACACCTTCCGTGTGGTCGGCTTCATTGTGCTCACCGGTGGAGCGGTTTCCGGGCTCATCTGGCTCCGGCAGCAACGTGTCTCAAACCCAGTGGGAAACCGCGCGTCAAACTATCAGACGCCGCCCACCCAAGCGAACGACCACTACCCCGTGCCCCCGGGCCGGGTGCTCGACCTGCGAACATCGTTACCACTAACTCAAGCCCGGAGGACTAGTCATGAGACCCCGCGTCGTTCTTGAAATGCTCGTCGTGCTCGGTGTCGTCGGCCTCGCCCTTGAATTGGCGGAAGGCCACACTTGGGTGCTCATCGCCTCCGGTGTCGCTGCCGCCATCTGGCTGCTCGCCCGCAGTTACTAATCGCCGGTCATTCGGCAAACCCCAACCACGCCCGCCCCGGTCCATCAGTGACTGCGGCGGGCGTTTCCATTTCCCCTGAAAATAACAAACCAACAACCAGCCAAAACTAACAACATTATGAACAACACGTCCCAAAATCAAACGCTCCTCGATGGCATCTGCCGCCGGGGAGTTCTCGTCGCCACCTCCGTCCGCTACTGGAGAGGTTGCAAACGCCTCAATCCCGAAGACCTCGGGCTCGATCCCGCACACGTTTCCGACCGGCTCATCCAACTCGGTCACAAACGCCTCATCCCGCGCGACGCGCTTCAGGCCTTCGCCTTGATCGAGTCCCGGGTGCAGGCGACCGTCGAAAGCTCCAGCTTCCCATTCTTGGGCGGCATCGGCCGCTTTGTCCCCAATCCGCGCCTCGGCGACCTCACCGACAAACTCGAAAAACTCCGCGATGAATTTCGCGAAGCCACACTCGACTTTGTCGCTGGCTACACACCCCTGCGTGAAAACGCGATGGTCGAATGGCGCGAGGCCGCCCTTCACATGAACGGCAGCGCGGAACGCCTGATCGCCACCATCGAACAATCGTTCCCGCCTGCCGGCGACATCGCCAAGCGCTTTGGTTTCGAAACGCGCCTGTTCCAGATCGCCGCACCCGACGGTATCCGCTTGGAAGTCGCCGATGGCATCCAACAACTCGAAGTGGCGGACGACCGCCGCCGGATTGCCGAAGATGCATCACGCCGACTCCAGACCGACCTCGACGGATTTATCCGCGAGAGCGTGGCGTCCCTGCGCGATGAAACCGCACGGCTCGCCAGCGAAGTGTTAGCCACTATCGACGGCTCGGAAAACGGCGTCCACCAGCGAACCCTGAACCGTCTCACGACGTTCATCGACAGCTTCCGCACGCTGAACTTCGCCGGCGACCAGCAACTCGAAGCCACGTTGGAACGCTTCCGCCGCGACCTGCTGACCCGCAGCGCGGAGGATTACCGCAACGACAGCGGAGCCATGGCCAACCTCACGGAAGGTCTGTCACGCCTCCGTGAAAACGCCGTGCAACTCGCCCGCAGCGATGCGCGCGAAGTCATCTCCCGCTTCGGGCAGATGGGCACACGCAAACTCGCCGCCGTCAGCTGATCCAATTCCTTCCGGGTATCCTGCTGCTGCGGGATGCCCGGCAGTGGAATTACAACTGCAGCCACTTCCGCAGCAAGGCATCCAGTGCCGCCCGGTCCTGTGCGGTGATCTGTCCGACCACCTTGCGAACCAGTCGCACCTCCACGGTGCAAATCTGGCCCTTGATACCGCTGGGAACATTGAGCCCTGCTTCCCGCCACACGCTGAGGGTTAAATCGGCGTTTTGCAGTTGCGATGTCACAGGCACTACCAGCAAGTCGCCCGGCCAACTGCCATGACCCACCACGACTGCGGGTCTCACTTTGGAACTGCTCAGATCCGTGAACGGAATCGGCAGCAGGACCACATCATCGCGTGAGCAGGACATTGTAAACGTCGTCAGCTTCGTTGTCCCAGACGCCCGTCAGCGAGCGCTGGCCCTGATCCAGCCACTCCCGCCGCTCGGCGTCGTCATGTCCGGTCTCTAGCGAGATTTGGACCACCGAGTTTTCGGCCAGTTCCAACGGCTCAAGAGGTCGGAGTTTTCCTCCCTCGTAGATGGCTCGAATGGCGACAGTCATACCCGCAGCATACCCGCCATTTGGTTTCGATCAATTCCTTTCTCCCAACACGCCATTACCCTCACCCGACACGCCAATCCTACTCAACTAGCGCATTTTTTAAACCACCACTCCTCTCACTTCCCCGAACGCTACCAAAACCACTCATCACGCCAATCCATCACCTGAAACCCGTAGCAAGGGCGGCCTGTTACGACGGGCCGCCCTTGTCGCATCTCCCCCAACAACTTCTAACGAATAACGAATAACCTCACTAAACACATGTCCCACTTCACCACCATCCAAACACAAATCCGCGACCTTAAGGCGCTGGCAGATGCCTGCACCGACATGGGACTCGCGCTAGTGCCTAATGCCAACTGCCGGGGTTATGCCGGCGTGACCCGCACCGCACCGCATGTCATTAAGCTGAAAGGCCCTTATGACATCGCCGTCGATCCCGCGCCGCAGAATGACGGCAGCTACGGCCTCACCACCGATTGGTGGGACGGCCATGTCGCCAAGGAAGTCGGCATCGGCTACGGCCGCCTGCTGCAATCCTATGGCGTCTTCAAAACCACCCGTGAAGCCACCTCTCGGGGAATTCGCACCACCCGCAGGCAGGAAGCCGATGGCTCGATCCTGCTCACGCTGGAAGGAGGTTCACTATGAGCCGCCAGATCCACGTCAAAGTTTCGCCAACCGGTGAAATCACCGTCGAGGCGGAAGGATTCCAAGGCAAAGGCTGCGAAGCCGCCACCAAGGCCATTGAGGACGCCCTGGGGAAACCCCGGGAGCGCACCCGCAAGCCCGACTTCTGGCGGCAGTCCCAGCGCCACCAGAACCAACAACAAATCGGCGAAGGAGGTTCATAAATTACCATGAGCCAAACCCTTCGCTTCAACCCCGGCGGTCACATCGACTGCCTTTACACCGAAGCGATCGATCTTCGTGCGCTCGGGAGACTCACTGTCTTCCGGGCCACGGACATCCGCTTCTGCGAACGCACCCAGCTCTGGAAGGTCCGCTGCGCCTCATCTGGCAAGCTTCTCCACTGCGATCCCTCCCGCGAGGCCTGCCTCGCCTGGGAACGCGCCAACCTCGGCCCGCCCAACCCGGACGCGCAGAGACCTGCCATCACATTACCCAACCTCAACCCGGTCACCGACCCATCCTAACAAACCATCAACCCCCATTCATCATCTCATGCAAAACCAACTCACCACCTATCTGCTCGCCGGTTACGCCGGCCTCGCCGTCATCAGTTCCGAGGAAGCGCGCGCCGAAGCGGAAATCGCCACCGCCTGCACTTCCCTCAAACGCAAACTTCACGCCTGGTCCTCCACCGAAGGCCTCGTCGATACCAAAGAAGGCCGCGTCACCGCTTGCCCCGATCCGCTCGAAGCCCTCCAGCTCCTCGACGGCATGTTCGCCGCCGACAGCCCGCGCCATGTCGTCCTGTTCCGCGACCTGCAACTCCACATGGACCAAAGCGACCCGATGCTCGTGCGCCGCATCAAAGACATGCTCCGTCTCGCCAAGACCAACGGTCATTGCATCATCCTGCTAGGTTGCCGTCTCAAGCTCCCTCTAGAACTCGAACACGAAATCACCCACGTCGATTTCAGCCTACCAGATCCCGCGCGACTCGGCGTCGTGCTCGATGGCATTTTGAAATCTGCCAAGCTCAAGGCCCCCCATGACGCGATCCGTGAAGCGGCGTTGCAGAGCGCTCTCGGCCTCACCACCACCGAGGCGGAAAACGCATTCGCCCTGTCCGTCGTCGAAACCAAGGGCATCGACCACAAAGTCGTCGCCCGCGAAAAAGCCCGAACCTTGAAGAAAAACGGCCTGGTCGAAGTCGTGGAAGCCACCACGTCGCTCGACGACATCGGCGGTCTCGGATTGTTGAAGGATTGGCTCATGCGCCGGGGCGGTGCCTTCAGCGCATCTGCCAAAGCCTACGGACTGCCAGCTCCCAAGGGCTTGCTCATCGTCGGCATCCCAGGCACCGGCAAAAGCCTCACAGCCAAAGCCACCGCCGGAGCATTCGGCTTGCCCTTGCTGCGCCTCGACATGGGACGCGTCTTTGGCGGCATTGTCGGACAGTCGGAAGCCAACCTGCGCTCCGTCATCCAAACCGCAGAAGCCATCAGCCCGTGTGTCCTCTGGATAGACGAAATTGAAAAAGGCTTCTCCGGCAGCCAGTCCAGCGGCTCCACCGATGGCGGCACGTCGTCTCGCGTGTTCGGTAGTTTCCTTTCCTGGATGCAGGAAAAGGACAAACCCGTGTTCGTAGTGGCGACGGCGAACGATGTTTCCAAACTCCCACCGGAGTTCCTGCGCAAAGGACGCTTCGACGAGTTGTTCTTCGTCGATCTGCCAGATGCCTTGGAGCGCGCGCAAATCTGGGACATCGTCATCAAGCGCCACGACCGCCGGCCCACCGATTATGACACCGTCGTCCTGGCTCGCGCCTGCGAGCAGTTTACCGGTGCCGAGATCGAAGCCGTGTTCATCGATGCCATGCACGAGGCTTACGCCGAAGGCAAGGAGCCGGGACCCAAAGAGATCCTTGAAGCGATGACCCGCACAGTCCCGCTCGCCAACCTCATGGACGGCCAGATCGCCGCCCTGCGCCACTGGGCAAAAGGCCGCGCCCGTGAAGCTGCCAGCCGAATCACGCCGTCACGCAACGGCCGGCGAATCGCGGATGCCAATTAGATAGCAAACTTCGCCATCCGGGGCGGTGGCCGACGTGTTGCACCAATGTCCTGACGCATCCGAAGAATGGCGAAAACCGTTCCGAGCTTCGTGAGGAACCGTCCCGGTGGTCAGGGAAGAGTGGCGGGAGAAATCCTGCCACTCCAACCCGCCGCATCCATTTCCCCCACAACCGGCTCCCGTCAGTGAGCCAGGCCCTGCCGCCCGACACGCTCAAGCGCAGGCAGGTCATGACAAGGCCGCCATGGTAACCCCCTCCCCCGGTTTCCATGGCGGCCATTTCGTTTTTCCGAATCTCCCCCAAAAAACTAACCAACCCCACCAACACATGCAAACCACCACCATCCAATCCGCTTCCCTCCATTACCGCGAGGGAAACTCCGACAAAGTCTATCAAGCCGCCATCGAACCCAAGGGCGAGGGCTACATCGTGACCTTCGCTTATGGCCGTCGCGGCAACACGCTTACCACCGGCACCAAGGCTGACACGCCCGTGCCACTCGACACCGCGACCAAGCTTTTTAACAAGCTCGTCGCTTCGAAAATCGCCAAGGGCTACCAACCCACCGGCGAGACCACCAAACCCTATCAGCAGTCCGGAGACGAAGGAAATGACAGCGGCATCCGCTGCCAACTCCTCAACTCAGTCGAACACACCGAGTTGACCCGCCTGATCACCGACAGCACCCACTGCCTCCAACCGAAGCACGACGGCCGCCGACTGATAGTCCGCAAGCAGGGCGACATCGTCACCGGCATCAATCGCCGCGGACTCGTCGTCGCCATCCCTGACGCCATCCGGGAAGCTGTCGAGCATATCCCCTTCGATGTCCTCATCGACGGCGAGGCCGTGGGCGACACGCTCCACGCCTTCGACCTGCTGGAAGTAAAGGGTAACTGCCTACGCCACCGCCGCTACATCGACCGCCACGCCGGCCTGCTCATGACCCTTCCATCCAACCTCCCAGCCCTCCGCTGGGTAACCACCGCCACCGATCCCAACGACAAACTCGAAACCTTCGAGGAACTCAAGGAATCCGGTGGCGAGGGAGTGGTCTTCAAGGACATGGACGCTCCCTACAGCCCGGGCCGCCCGAACTCCGGCGGGCCGCAGTTGAAGTTCAAGTTCGTCGAGAGCGCGTCGTTCATTGTCACCGCCCGTAACGAGAAACGCAGCGTCACTCTCGGTCTGTTCGACGGCAACGAAATGGTGGGTGCCGGAAATGTAACCATCCCACCAAACCATCCGATCCCCGCCGTAGGTGAGGTTTGTGATTGTCGTTACCTCTACGCCTACCGCGAGAGCGGCTCGATCTACCAGCCAGTCTATCAAGGCAAGCGTTGCGACATCCCCGCCAGCGAATGCACCACCGACCAGTTGAAATACAAGGCGGAGGCCAAAGCAGCCTAACATCGCACCCCTTCGGTAAGGACCCACGAGGCAAGCCCGGCCGCACGACATGCAAAACAGCGCGTCCGGGGCAACACCGGCCGCCATGGAGACATCAGAAGCTCCATGGCGGTCATTCCCTTTTCAAAGCCCAAAATCCCAAACGAATAACCCATAACAATTAATCAATAACCTCATCTATCCCCCATGAAAATCACACACGCCACCATCACCACCATGCCCCGGCCCATGCCCGAAGGCATGTTCGACCCCATGCCCGAGGTCGTCGCCACCTTCGAGGACGGTTCCACCAAAACCCTCTTCGCGTTCTACCCCGACGAAGTCTTGTTCACCCAGTCCGAGTTCATCGGCCTCACCGAAGAAGATGCCCACAGCCTCTTCCAACAGAAAGACACGGCCTACCTCCGCGCATGAAACAACCGATTCCGCGCAACAGCACCGTCCCTCTCAAAGTCCGCGACCGCGTCCAGATCGTGCCCGAATGGCAGGATCCGGGCGACGAGAAGTTCGCGCGCTTCGTCATCGAGGCACCTCCGAACACCACCCAAGTCCGCATCCGCACAATCATCCCCGGCTTCGCCATCCACCCAACCGAGTGGATCGAAGCCGACAGGCTAATTCATCTCCCCCAATAACCCATAAGACCTAACCCATAATCTCATTCAACAACCATGAAAACTACCATCAAGGACAACGTCCTCCACATCGAAATCCCGCTGCACGCCCCGCGTCCGTCCGCCACCGGCAAGACCCTCACGGTCGCCAGCAGCAACGGCAACAAAGAAACCGAGGCCACGATCAACGGCAAACCCGTCATCGTCGGCGTCAATGCCTACATCAAACTCGTCGGATAGAAACTGAAAAACTGAAAAACTGAAAAACTGAAAAACTGAAATGCTGAAATGCTGAAATGCTGAGAATCTGAAAATGAAAAAACTAACCAACATCCACCCATGAATATCCCATCCAATTTCATCCGGGAGTCATCCAAACTCCTTTCACGCATCCGTCATCCCCGGACCACCCTGCCGGTATTGACCCACATCCTCGCCACGCTGGATTCCACCGGCATCACCCTGGCAATCACCGATCTGGACCGCTGGCTGGAAACCCGCATGGACGCAAGTCCCGGGCCTAACGAACCGGAATCATTCCTCATCCCACCGGACGCGATGAAGGCGATGAAACAGGCTGACAAGAACACCGACATCAAGATCACCTGCAAGGGACCGAGCAAACGCCGCGAACTTCGTCTGGTCATGACCTGCGGCGGCATATCTGTCGAATCCCGCCATCCCACTCTGGAGGCCTCGGATTTTCCATTACGTCCAGTGATCGATGGTGAGGAAATCCGTGTTCCCTCCAAAACTATGGAAAGTCTGACTGTGATCGCGGACTGTGCTTCCAACGACGCGACCCGCTACGTTCTCTCCGGGGTGTTATTCACCCCGGAGGATGGCGGGAGGCTCGTTGCCACCGATGGCAGGAGACTTGCCAGCGCACCTGCGGAAGTTCCACCAACACTGTTCATCCTGCCCAACCAATCGGTGAGTGTGCTAGCGCATCCCGACTTCACCGGCAATGAAGCGCATGTCCGTTTGCAGAAGCTGGACGAGACGGAATGGATATCGATCCGCTCCGGCAACCACCTCCTAATGTCGAAAACCATCGAGGGGACCTATCCGAACTATCGGCAGGTCATCCCGCACCACGCGCCGGAACTGGTGACCTTCTCCCCGGACCACCGGACTTCGGTCATCAAGTGGTTGAGGGGACTCGCCGACCACGAATCGGCGGTAAACCTGTCGTGGGAGAAAAAGGGGCATCTCACGCTCGCGCAGCGCTCCGCATCGGACGCGTCTGCTGTGTTGCGTGTGCCTGCGGAGATCGAAGGCAGTCCGCCGCTCAGCGCGTTCCTCCCTCGCTACCTGGCAGACGCCTTTGAAATCGGCAGCACACTCTGCCTGAGTGATGAGTTGTCACCGGGAATCTGCCGACATCCAAGCGGCAGGTTCTGTGTGGTGATGCCCATGCGGGTCAACGTCGCCAATGCTGCGGCGGTTCAGGCCGAGGCCGTCGCTGCCGCCTGATCCCCTGGCGGAAGTCACGCAAGGCTCAGCTGGGCAGTAATGCCTCCTGCCAGTCCACGCACGGATTGGCAGGAGAGCATTCAGCTGGGCCACATCAGCGTCGGCCGAAGTCGGCGAGACGCGATGACACCGCGACGTCCCCGGGGCTTCCGGGAGCTGGCAGGATTTTTTTGTATCCTCCTAAAATTAGCCGTGCAAAGAGGGAAGCTGGCTTGGCGTTGCGTCATAGCCCAAGGCATTGGACGGGGGCGAGCATGACGTCGACATCGTCCCGTGCTTCTTCTATTTCACTTATCCCGTGTTGCTCGCCCTCGGTGAGCGCTTGGACTGCGTCGGAGTTTGTCGGACCCCTCGACGACTTGGGCGAAGCTTCCCCATGCCCCCAAATCCATATCGGCAACCGCACGTGCATGCCGCAACACAAACTCTTGCAGAATACCTCCCGACGGCTCCAGCGGACGATTCCGAGAAGTCGCTGGCGTGGTTGGCGTTGAAATTGCTAAATCTGTAAGAGTTTAGCCCCATCTTAATAATAACGCCGATCGATCCTAAGAAACCCGCGTCCCTTGATCGGCTACCACCACCACCAGTGGCTCCTCCCTATGTCGACTAAGATCCGACCATCGCACTGGTCTCTTTCCGAAATGGGTCTGTTGGTTAGTCACATTGCAATTAGCGGCACCGAGCAAGCACGTTGCAATACCGGAGGTCGCGGAGAGGGGCGCGGAGAAGAGCGAGTGATATGCGAAAGTTGATCTGCGGATGACAAATCGGTTCATTACCAACGGTCACGTGCAGATTGCAAGATGGCGCGCGCTGCTCCGAATTTTTCCTGGTAAGACTTGAATAGTTCGAACGTTCCTTGTTTGTAGGGCCATGAAATTAAAGCACCGTAATGCGGCGTCCGTAATTTTTCTGACCCTCTCTTGGCAAAGCGCCGGAGCCCAGACTGCTGCGACATGGAATGGCAGCTCCGGCTCTTGGTCGGACTCAGCCCGCTGGAGCAGCAATCCACAAGTCCCGCAAAACGGCTCTCCCAATCCTGGCAGCACCTATGCCGTCAGCATCTACGGCGGCACCGTCACCCGGAATTCCGTTTTCACCGTCACCGATCTTTATCTCTCCGGTGGCACGGTGAATGGCTCGTCCGCCTTGAATGTGCAGGACTCGATGACCTGGGCCGGCGGCTCGATCGACACCGGGAGCCTGAATTCCAACGGCAGTCTTTCCATCACCGGCAGCGCCGTGCTTTACGGTACCTCGGCCATCCTCACCCAAGCCAGCGGCCATAACGCCACCATCAGCGGTAGCGGCTCGCTGGCCATGGAAAATCAATCGAAGTTCGTCAACAACGGCACTTTCCTCGCACGCAACAATCTCCAGATTTCAGAAGTCGGTAGCTACCAATCTAATTTTACCAACAACGGCACCTTCACCCGCGACACAGGAACCGGCACTTTCACGCTCGGCATCACCCAGTTTTCCAACAACGGAACGATTAATGTGAATTCAGGCACCCTGGAGATCCTCCACGGCATCGAAAATGCCGGCCCGGTGCAAATCGCTGGCGGGTCCATCTTGAAAATCAGCAGCGCGTCCAATTGGAACAGCGGCACCGCATTCAGCGGCCCCGGAAATCTACTGCTCTCGGATGACGAACAGAATTTCCACACGAATCTCACCCTCGCCGCCGGTCTCACCCTAGCATCCTCCGCGCAGCTCACCATTCATGACGGCCATACTTTCACGGCAAACGGCTCGTTCACTTGGTCGGGCGGCACCCTGGCGCGGGAATCGGATTTCCTAGGCGGGCTCCATGGCTATTTCACAGCGAACAATGGAATCACCATCTCCGGCAGCGCGGACTTCTATGGTGTCACTTTAACGAATGCCGCCACCAGCACCGCGACTCTCACCGGCAGCCTCGCTTTTAAAAATGGCAATGCGATATTTCAAAACTCCGGCTCATTCATCGCCCAGAGCGGCAGTTCACTGGATCTTGTGAGTGGCACAGGCCATTCATTCAACAACTCAGGAACCTTCACCGCGAACTCCTCGGCCTTCAATAACGTCGAGGCCAATGTACCGTTCAACAACAGCGGCACGGTCAGTTGCAGCGGTGGCACCCTCCAATTTACAAAGGGCGGAACATCAAGCGGTAACTTCGTCGCCTCTGCAGGAACCGATGTCGAATGGACGACCGACTATGCCTTTAACGACGGGACAACATTCACCGGAGATGGACGATTTTCCGTCCTGGCCGGGACACAAACGCTGGAAAGTTCCATCAGCACCAGTTCCGAAGTCGATATCTACAGCACGCTTTCGCTGTCACCCGGTATCGCATTCACCAACAATGGATTCCTGTTTTTCTCCGGTAATCTTTCCGGCGGTGGCAGCCTCCGCGCCAACGATACCATGCGTCTCGGTGGCGGTGCCATCAATGGCAGCGTCCTGATCAACGGCACCGGCAGCGTGGCGGAGCATCTGGATGTGTTTTTTGGAAACTCATTCACTCTGAACAACGGCGGTGTCCTGCAAAACAACGGCACCTTTATCGCGAAGGACGGCCTTGGATTCATCAACGGCAGCGGATCAGGCAACTTTTTTATAAACGCCGGCACTCTCACCCGGAACACCAGCAGTGGAAACTATACAATCGGCACCCTTTTCAGCAACACGGGCACCGTCAATGCGAACACCGGCAGCCTGGTAATCGCCGGCGGTGGCACCTCGACCGGTGCGACCTATCATCTCGCCAGCTCCGGTAAAATCGAGTTTTCCAAAAACTATACATTTGGTAATGGCAACTCCGCCGATGGCACAGGTCTGCTCGTTTTCGGCACCGATGCTGCCACCGAACCGCTGGCCATCCATACCTTCACGGGGACCACGACCGCTGCGTGTCCGGTGAAACTTGGCAATGCCACATTAAGTCTCGCCCCAGCTGCGGTCTTCACCAGCACCGGCACCCTTGACGCCGCGCTCGGAACACTAACCGGCGGCGGCCTGTTCAATGCCAATGGCGCGACCACCATCGGCAATCTATCAGTCAATGGAGCCACGCTTGCCCTGGGTGCTGCTGCCAATCTTGTTCATATCTCGGCCGAAACCCTGGTTCTCTCAAACGGCGGCATGCTTAACAACGCAGGCAACTTTCTCGCCAAAGGTGATCACGACTATGTCGGCACGGGCGCAGCGGGGATCGAAGCCGGAGCAGGAACGGGTAATATTTTCAACAACTCAGGAGCGTTCACCCGCGATACCGGTTCCGGCGTTTATGCAGTGAGTGTTCCGTTCAACAATAGCGGCACGGTATCATCTCAAAGCGGCACCCTGATTTTCGATCATGGTGGTTCATCCACAGGCGGAACCTGGGATGCAAGCGGTGGTCTGTTACAACTTGTTGGGGATTTTACATTTAACGGCACCACGGCCATGACGGGTGCTGGCACCGTGCAGTTGGGTGCGGGAACCCACACGATCAACGGACCGGTCAATGCCACCAGCGGACTTGCCATTTATGGTCCTGCTATTCTGGCGGTGCAGCCTACGCAAACAGTGACAGTGACTGGAGTATTGAGTCTATTGCCCGGTGGCGTGGCACCGCTCACCGTTCCGCCAGTTATTTCAGGCGGCGGCACCGTGCAGGCGGACGGAAGTAGTGAACTTTTCGCCGCCACTGTCGATGGAGCCACCCTGAGCATCGGCACAACCGGAACCATCACTCATCACGACGCGCTTCCACTAACCCTAAGCAATACGGGTGTTATCATCAACGCCGGAACCTATCTTGCGACGGGCGAGGCAAGCATTGTCCAGGATCCGGCGCTTACCAATCTATTCCATAACCCGGGAATTTTCACCCGCAATACCAGTCCGGGCATTTTCACCGTGGCGGTGCCGTTTGACAACACCGGTAACGTCAACGTGGAAACCGGCACCTTGTCCTTCACCAAATCCGTCACTGCCACTGCCGGCGTTTTTAACACGGGCATCGGCGCGATCCTGAATTTCACGGCGGACAACTCATTCGACAGCGCGACGGTTTTCACCGGTCCAGGAAATGTCCAACTCGCGGGCGGCATCCAGACCATCGCCTTATCCACGGTTTCCGATAGTCCGATCAGCCTTTCCCTTGGCGCACTTGATATACTTCCAAGCGTGGTCTTCGATTCCAACGGCGCACTGGATTGGACCGGCGGAGCCATCTCCGGCGGCGGCACTTTCAACGCGAATGGCGGCGTATCGATCACCGGCGATGTCAGCCTGATCAACTCCACCTTCAATTTGCCAAGCGGCCAGACCGCCACCCAAATTCTTGCCGGTCATCTACTTTTCAAGGATGCGGCGGTTTTCAATAATGCAGGCACTTATCGCGCCAGCAATGACAACTCGATGGAGATAGGCACTGGCACAGGCCAGCTTTTCAGTAATAGCGGAATCTTCGTTCGTGACATCGGCACGGGGAATTTCCAGGTCGGAGTGCCGTTTTACAACAACGGTCTTGTGGATGTTCTAACCGGAACATTGTCATTCAACAACACGGGCGAATCGAACGGCGGCACTTATCATGTTGAGACGGACACGGACCTCTCTTTCAATAATAACAGCACCTTGGTGGGAGCTACTCATTTCACCGGCGGCGGTCGCGTGAATTTCATCGCTGGAACCCAAGCCGTGACGGACACGGCGGACTCCACGGCGATTGTGAATCTCAGTGGCGGCGGGATCAGCATCGCCCTCGATCAAAGTTTTGACAACAACGGCGATTTTCATTGGAGCGGTGGCCAAATCACCGGTGGTGGCACGCTCCAAAACGCGACAACCTTGAATGTGATCGGGCCTTCTGTGGTTTTGGATGGGGCTATCATGTTGACCACCGCGACCGGTGTTTCATCTATCGAAACTGATGGCTCGATGTCCCTGAAAAACAGCGGACTGGTCAAAAACGAAGGTATTTTTTTCCTGCTCAATGATAGCTCGATGAACGCGGGCGATGCCACCGCGGTTGGCTTTGAAAACTCGGGGGTTGTCAGCCGGGATACAGGCACCGGGGTTTTCTATATCAACGTGCCATTTAACCACAGCGGCTTGGTCAATGTGAATTCCGGCGGCCTCGCCATCAACGGCGGCGGGACATCGCTCAACGGCACCTTCCACACGGCGACGGGAACCGATTTGTCAATCGGCACGAATTACACATTTGATACTAATAATTTCATCACCGGAACCGGCAGTGTGAGTTTCGCATCCGGCATCCTGCATGTGACCGGATCACTCACTTCGGATGCTTCCTTCAACTGGAGCGGCGGCTCGCTCGATGGCGGCGGCACCTTCACCGTCAAGGGCGGCATGACCATCGCTCCCGGCCCAACCGGAGCGCACATCATCGGCTCGACATTGGAAAACGCCACAGGCAGCGAGGCGATCATCAGCGGCTCCGGCCCGATCTATCTTGAAGGGGGCGGATCATTCCACAACTCCGGAACCGCCCGGTTGCAAGGGAACACCGGGTTTGTGGACAATGGCGGCTCAGGCAACACCATTTCAAATTCCGGTACCAT
The DNA here is from genome assembly GCA_039933825.1 of Luteolibacter sp. GTDB lineage: Bacteria > Verrucomicrobiota > Verrucomicrobiia > Verrucomicrobiales > Akkermansiaceae > Luteolibacter. The sequence goes on along the minus strand of JBDTNJ010000032.1, from coordinate 7,656 downwards.
GATCCGGGACGCTACGTCTGGTAACTATACCATCACTCTGCCGATCAATAATACCGGCACCATCCGCTCCAACTCCGGCGCTCTTTTGCTCAACAACGGAGGTTCGTCCGGCTCGGAAATTGGCTCTCTCGACGCGGACGGCGGCGACATTTATCTTAACGGCAGCAATTTCAATTTCAGTGGAGGGGCAATCACCGGTTCCAGTTTCATTTACGCGTCGGCGGGGTTGGTGACGGTCTCAGGTGATACCGGTGCGACTTCCGGCCCGGCAACCGGCGGCTTCGGTCTTGCTGGCGCGACCTTCGGCGGAAATTCCATGCTCTCGGTGGATCGCGGTTATCTCTCCACCGGCACGATGACCGAAACCGCGGTGCTGCGTTTCACGGGTGTGTCAACGAAGGCGGATAATTCCAATTTGGCGATGCAGGGCGGGACCATCAGGAACGATGGAACTCTCACGCAAGGCTATCAGGCGAACTTTGATCTGGATACAAGCTCCACAGAGGGCGGCGGGACGATTCAGAACAACGGAATTTGGAATATTACCAATGATTGTAATTTTTCAAATACCTACGGCGGTGGCCAGATAAACAACTCTGGCACTTTCAACCAGAGTGGAGGTTATAACTCGATTTTCGCCGCGTTTAACAATTCAGCCGGCGGAGTGCTGAATGCAAGCGCCCAATATATTCTCTTGCGCGGCGGTGGCACCCAGGCGGTTGGCAGTATTTTGAATGCCGATGGCGGTGACATTCATTTCTACGGTGGCACGCACACTTTGAACGGTGGCACGTTCACCGGGAGTTTATTCACCTATGCCTCTGTGGGAACTGTGAATGTCATGGGAAATGTCGGTGCCAGCAGCGGACCTGCGACCGGTGGCTTCGGCTTGAATGGCGCGGTCCTCGGTGGCACGGCGATGATTTCGGCGGACCATGGCTACCTCAATACCGGCACGATGACTGACTCGGTAGTCGTTCGCTTCACGGGTGAGTCAACCAAAGAGAATAATTCAATCCTGACCATGCAAGGCGGCACGATCCGCAATGATGGAACCTTCACACAGGGCTATCAGGCAAACTATGAATTGGATTCGAACTCCGCTGCGGGTGGTGGCACGATTCAGAACAACGGCACTTGGAACCTTACCAGAGATTGTTATTTTTCCAACACTTACGGGGATGGCGTCTTCAACAACGTCGGCACTTTGAATCAGGCCGGAGGATACAATAACTTATTCGCCACGTTTCATAATCCGGCTGGCGGAGTGCTTAATGCCACGGCAAATTATATTCTGCTGCGTGGCGGCGGCACCCAGGCACTTGGCAGTATTCTGAATGCCGATGGTGGTGACATTCATTTCTATGGCGGCACACACACTTTGAACGGTTGCACTCTCACCGGGAGTTCATCCATTTACGCCTCGCTGGGAAATGTGAATGTCATAGGAGACGTCGGTGCCAGCAGCGGGCCTGCAACCGGAGGTTTCGGTATCAATGGCGCGGTTCTCGGCGGCACAGCGATGATTTCTGCGGACCATGGTTATCTCAATACCGGGACGGTGATTGACTCCGTGGTCGTGCGTTTCACGGGCTTATCCACCAAGGAAAGCAATTCATACCTGGCGATGCAAGGCGGTACGATCCGCAATGACGGAACCCTCACGCAGGGGTATCAGTCGAACTATGAATTGGATTCGAGTTCCGCTGCGGGTGGCGGCACGATTCAGAACAACGGCACTTGGAATCTTACCAGAGACTGTTATTTTTACAACACTTACGGGAATGGCGTCTTCAACAACGTTGGCACCTTGAATCAGGCCGGTGGGTACAATAACCTATTCCCCGCGTTTCATAATTCGGCGGGCGGAGTGCTGAATGCAAGCGCCCAATATATTTTCCTGCGTGGCGGAGGTACCCAAGCTGCTGGCAGTATTCTGAATGCGGATGGCGGTGACATTCATTTCTACGGCGGCACACACACTTTGAACGGGTGCACGCTCTCGGGGAGTTCATCCGTTTACGCCTCCTCTGGAAATGTGAATGTCATGGCAGATGTCGGTGCCAGCACCGGGCCGGCGACCGGAGGCTTCGGTATCAATGGGTCGGTCGTCGGGGGCACTGCGATGATTTCCTCGGACCACGGTTATCTCAATATCGGGACGGTGATTGACTCTGTGGTCGTGCGTTTCACCGGAACGTCCACCAAAGAAGATAATTCCTACCTGGCGATGCAAGGCGGTACGATCCGCAATGATGGAACCTTCAACCAGAGCTATCAGGCGAACTATGAATTGGATCAAAACTCCGCTGCGGGGGGCGGGACCATCCAGAACAATGGAACATGGAATTTGAATCGCAGCAGTAGTTTCCACAACACTTATGGCGAGGGCAGAATCAACAACTCCGGGATATTTAATCAGGCCGGTGGTGGGAATGCTTTCTCCGCATCTTTCCATAACTCATCCACCGGAGTTTTAAATTCGACCGCAGGTTACATCTATCTGCAAGGCGGCGGCACCCAAGCAGCGGGCAGCATACTCAATGCGAATGGCGGTGACATCTATTTCAATGGCGGCACTCATTACCTGAATGGAGGCACCCTGATGGGTGCGGATTTTACTTATGCTTCCTCAGGAACCGTGAGTGTCGATGCAAACGTCGGTGCTGAAACCGGACCCGCGACGGGTGGTTTCGGCGTTGCAGGGGGAGTTGTTGGCGGCACGGCGATGATTTCCGCCGATCATGGCTACTTTTCCAAAGGAACTATCACCGAGTCGCCGGTGCTGCGGTTCACAGGAGTATCGAGCAAAGCGGACAACACCTATCTCACCTTGCAGGGCGGTACCATCCAGAACGATGGGACTTTCAATCAAAGCTATCAGGCAAATTATGATCTCGATTCCATCAGCACCCCCGGTGGTGGCACCATCCAGAACAATGGCACATGGAATTTGAATCTCACTAGTAGTTTCTACAACTCCAATGGCGGTGGCAGAATCAACAACTCCGGGACATTCAATCAGGGCGGTGGCGGGAACGCTTTCTCCGCACCTTTCAACAATTCATCCTCCGGGGTTTTGAATTCCACAGCAGGTTATATCTATCTGCAAGGTGGCGGCACTCAAGCAGCGGGCAGCATTCTGAATGCGAATGGCGGTTCAATCTATTTCAACGGTGGCACTCATTTCCTGAATGGCGGCAGTCTGACGGGTGCGGATTTTACTTATGCTTCCGCCGGAACCGTGAGTGTCGATGCAAATGTCGGTGCTGAAAGCGGACCCGCAACAGGTGGTTTCGGCATCGCTGGGGGAGTTGTTGGCGGCACGGCGATGATTTCCGCCGATCACGGCTACTTTTCCACAGGAACTATCACCGAGTCGCCGGTGCTGCGGTTCACAGGAGTATCGAGCAAAGCGGACAACACCTATCTCACCTTGCAGGGCGGTACCATCCAGAACGATGGGACTTTCAATCAAAGCTATCAGGCAAATTATGATCTCGATTCCATCAGCAGCCCCGGTGGCGGCACCATCCAGAATAATGGCACATGGAATTTGAATAATAGCAGTGGTTTCTACAATTCCTATGGCGAGGGCAGAATCAACAACGCCGGTAATTTCAACCAACTCGGCGGCACCAACGACATCCGAACGCCCATCATCAATAGCGGCACGATCACCGCGACAAGCGGAGTCTTGATTCTGCGGGCGGACACCGTGCATTCTGGCAGCCTGATCACTAACAGCCTAATCATCTTAGCTTCAGGGACGCATAACATGGCGGGATCACTCGCACATTTAGGTGGTAGCGGCACCTTGTCGGGCGACATAACTATTTCCGATGGAGCGAAAATTTCTCCAGGAAACTCCCCCGGCACGCTCACCCTCGATGGCACCGTGAGTTTCGTCTCCGGCGGCGCGAATCCGGCCTATCAGGTTGAACTCGCCGGGCCTGCATCATTTGATCAAATCAGTCTTCCGGCAGGCGCCGTGCTCGACCTCGGCACCAACCTGACAAATGTGCAAATTAGCCTACTCTATGCGCCTGCTTATGGCGATACCTTCCGTGTCATCAGCAGCAGCGGCAGCGGGCATTTCACCGGATCATTTGCAAACATGCCCGGCACCAGTTCCGTCGTCACCGCCTCATATGGCGGCCAATCCTACTCCTTTGGCATCACCTATGGCGGCAACGGGAAAACCGTGGATCTGACGGTGCTCACCCCGTATCTGGCCTGGGCGTACAGCAATGGACTTCGCGGCGCGGACGCGGATTTCAATTCCGATCCTGATGCGGACGGCATCGCCAACGGCGTCGAATTCGTCATCGGGGGCGAACCAAATCCAAGTAATTCCGGCTCCAACTCCACGGACCTGCTTCCGGTCATCACCTTGGATGAAACCTACCTTCGCGTGATCTACCGTCGGAATGACGCCGCGCTCTATCTCGCTCCCGGAATCGAATACGATGCCGATCTGGGCGGCTTGTGGACCACCGCACTACAGGGCGTCAATGGGGTCAGCATTTCGATCATGAACGATGGCTTCGGAGATAACATTGATCACGTTGAGGTGCTCATTCCCCGCGCAAACGAAGTGGACGGGAAACTTTTTGCCCATCTGAAAGTCAGCCAGCCGTGACGGGCACCGGGTCTTCAAATATCCCGTTCACCGAGCCGATCCTGATTCTGAAATCTCTGGATCTTGCCCGTTCAAGAAGTCACGGATGCGGGCGTGTTTTCCTAGGTTTGTGGGATTTCGTGGGAATCAAACCTGCCTCTCAAAGCGGTGATGCTTACCGCACTCGAAGGTTTCCGCCTGCGGCGGTATTGGTCTGCTGCTGGCGGAGCTCGAAGCGGCGGGTTTTGCCACTGATGGTTTTGGGGAGCTCGGTGACGAATTCGATCTCGCGCGGGTATTTGTAGGGCGCGACGAGGTGCTTGCAGTGGTCCTGCAGGGCGTGGGCGGTTTCGTCGGTCGCTGCGTGATTCGGGCGCAGGACGACGAAGGCCTTGACGATCTGGCCCCGGACTTCGTCGGGCTTGCCGATGACGGCGACGTCAAGAACGGCGGGATGGGCGCTGAGCGCGCTTTCCACTTCGAAGGGGCCGATGCGGTAGCCGGAGCTTTTGATCACGTCGTCCTTGCGGCCGATGAACCAGAAATTTCCGTCGCTGTCACGGGTGGCGCGATCTCCGGTTAGATACCAGCCGTCGCGGAAGTGGATGGAGGTTTCTCCGGGATTTTTCCAATACTCCTTGAAGATGCCGATAGGGCGGTTTTCGTCGATGTGGATGGCGATCTCCCCTTCTTCTCCATCCGCAACGGGAATGAGGTCGTCGTCGATCAATCTGATATCGTAGCCCGGAGTGGCACGTCCCATGGAGCCGGGGATGACGGGATTTCCCAACGATTTGAAATGCCCGATGAGAACGACGGTTTCGGATTGCCCGTAGCCTTCGTGGACGGGCAGCCCGGTGGCGGCGAGCCAGGCGTGGAAGATGCTGGGGTTGAGTGGCTCCCCGGCGGTGACGCAGTGGCGGAGGTGGGGAAACGAGCGATTGCTGAAATCCACACCGATCATCATCCGCAATGCCGTGGGCGGAGCGCAGAGACTGGTGATCGGATACTTCTCCAACACATCCAGCGTGTGGCTGGCGGAGAATTTCCCGCGGCCGTCCATGACAAACAGGCAGGCACCGCAATGCCACGGGCCGTAGAAACTCGACCACGCGGCCTTCGCCCAGCCGAGGTCGGCGGTGTTCCATTGGATGTCGCCGGGACTGAGATCGAGCCAGAGACGTCCGGTGACTTCATGGCCGAGGCCGTAGCTGGCCTGCGTGTGGAGCACCATCTTCGGGCTGCCGGTGGTGGCGCTGGTGAAATAGATGACGCCCGGATCCGCCGCGCGGGTGGGTACGGCGGAGAAATCGATAGAAGTTAGAACAAGGGCATCGGCAAAGTTCCGCCAGCCAGACAACGGTTCATCGATCTGCCAGCGGATGCCGGCGAAGTCCGTAAGTTTCGCCGCACCCTGCGCATCGGTGATGACGCCGCGGATGCGGCCGGTTTCCAATCGATAGGTCAGATCGTGCGGTGTGAGTTGCGGAGTGCAAGGAACAGGCACCGCCCCGAGGCGGGTCAATCCTAACATGGCGATCCACCATTCGGGCACCCGTGGCAGCAGGATCATCACCGGATCGCCGGCACGGATTCCAGATTCCTGAAAGCACAGCGCCGCGCGCAGGCTGAGATCACGCATTTCGGCGAAGGTGAAACAACGCTCCTCGGACTGGTCTTCGTTGATCCACCACAGGGCCCGCGCACCGGGCTGCTCCCCTGCCCATTTATCGAAAACATCGACGGTGAAATTGAAAAACTCAGGCTCCTCCATCATGGCAGAGCTACGCATATCTTGCTGCGCAGTTCGATTCAATGGTTACATTTGGAAATCAGGAAGAAATCCACCCGCTCACGAATAGCGGTGGACCTCTTTCGAGATCCGCCGCTATTGGTAAAAGAAGAACAGGCACGAATGCCTGAATCAGCTTATTTGTTGAGCACTTTGAGCTTCTTGATGCCGATGACGGCGTCATCACCCAGCTCTTCTTCGATGCGGAGGAGTTGGTTGTATTTTGCGATACGGTCGGAGCGGCTCATGGAACCGGTCTTGATTTGTCCGCAGTTGGTGGCGACGGCGAGGTCGGCGATGGTGCTGACTTCAGTCTCACCGGAACGGTGGCTGAGAACGGCGGTGTAGCTGTTTTCCTTGGCGAGTTCGACGGCGTCGAAGGTCTCGGTGAGCGAACCGATCTGGTTCACCTTGACGAGGATCGAGTTCGCGACACCCAGCTTGATGCCCTTGGAGAGGAAATCGACGTTGGTGACGAAGTGATCGTCGCCGACGAGCTGCGTCGTGGCACCGAGCTTGTGGGTGAGGATCTTCCAGCCGTCCCAGTCGTTTTCGGCGCAGCCGTCTTCGATGGAGATGATCGATAGCGCTTCTGGAGATCGGCATAGAAATCGACGAGTTCGGCGGCGGAGCGCACGGAGCCGTCGCCCTTCTTGAAGACGTTTTTCCCGTCGTTGAAGAACTCGGAGGAAGCGACGTCGAGCGCGAAGGCGATGTCCTCACCGACTTTGTAGCCGGCTTGTTCGATCGCCTGGCAGAGAACCTTCATCGCGTCCTCGACACCTTCGAGCTTCGGAGCGAAGCCACCTTCGTCACCAACAGCGGTAGAAAGGCCGCGGTCATGGAGGACTTTTTTCAACGAATGGAAGACTTCCGCACCGTAGCGGAGGGATTCGCGGAAGGTAGGGGCACCGACCGGCACGATCATGAATTCCTGGAAATCGATCGGAGCGTCCGAGTGGGCGCCGCCGTTGATGATGTTCATCATCGGGACGGGAAGCACCTTTGCGTTGGGGCCGCCGAGGTATTTGTAAAGAGGGACGCCAAGTTGTGATGCGGCTGCCTTTGCGACTGCTAGGGAAACGCCGAGGATGGCGTTCGCACCGAGGTTCTTCTTGGTGGAGGTGCCGTCGAGAGCGAGCATGGCGGCGTCGATGGAAGCCTGCTCGGTGGCGCAATAGCCGAGGAGCGCGGGAGCGAGAACGGCGTTGACGTTTTCAACCGCCTTGAGGACGCCCTTGCC
>JBDTNJ010000031.1:0-2721 GCA_039933825.1 Luteolibacter sp. | reverse complement strand
GGCCCGCCCTGGAAAATCCGCACTGATCCAAGGACTGGTTCGCCCCAGCACCACCGGATGCGTGCCATGACTCCACAGCACGAATTGCCGCGGCCCGTTCACCTGCCGCAGTATTAACACCGAACAAGTTGGATCCACCGCCGGCATCGGCGAAAGGCTTTCGGATATCTGCGGATTCCAACACATCTTGATCCCCTCTGCAGTCCGCACCCGCCGATCATAGGCCAGACCCAGCGGTGCCGCCTGATAAGAAGCGCGGACTGGATAGGTATTCGCCGTCGCACGGCCCACGGACCCAAGCACATTCTCCAGTATTTCCGCTAGATAGCTACCACCCGGCTCTGGATAGGGGCCGGAATGGGTGTGAGTGGCTGTGAGGATGACGCGCTCCACCGAGGTGCCAGCGCGTTCGGCGATGAGCACGCGCCACTTTTCCGCCATCTCGTTAGGGATCACACAGAGATCGAAACTCGCCAGAATGACCGGTTGTCGCGGGTTGTCCGCATCGCTCAGTGCCAGCGCGCGGAAGCGCAGCGGATCATGCACACCCGGATTGCCCGGCGGCGTTTTCTCGCCCCGGAACCCATAACCGAACGGCGTCTCGGCGCCGCCCGGCGAAATCTCCACCTCGGCGTAGCCGGCACGCAAGCCCTGCCACGGAACACCTTGCGCGACAAGGGCTGCGTGGGTTACAGCAAGACAGATCAGGTAGCGTAACGTGTTCATGAAAAGATCTACCAGAGACAAGTGGTGATGGAGTTCGGTTCCAGTGATAAGGACAGTGACTTTCCGCTCAATCCGATAGATACTTCCACTTCAGCAGCACCGCTGTTGAGGAGTTGCGCCACCATGCCTCCATCCGGATGTCTGAAACTCAGACACCGAACGCCCTTCACCGTGCCGCTGGTAGCGAGCCGCACTGCACCCGGTCGGACGAATCGGCCGAAATGCGCGAGATACCAGTAAGCGCCGGTGTAAGTCACTTGTTTGGTCTGGCGGTCGATGATCACGAGCGGCTGCTGAACATTCTCATCCGGATTGCCATGAATCGGCGAGACCAACCATGGTCCGCCCTTTTCATCGAGAATCATATTCCAATAAATCCACGCCGATGCACCCGCCTCGATGTCGGAAAATATTATATTCCCCCAATGGTCCCCATCCGCGAAATCCCGCCGCGGCAAAGGCGGCTCACGCGGGGTTTTAACCACGTAACCATGGCATAACTCCGTCATCCATAACGGCACGTCGGGATAGCGTTTTGCAAGCGCGGCAATCTGCTCGAATCCGCCTTCGTTGTAGCCATGATAGGGCATCACGGAGATATACTTCCTCGCCGCAGCATCATCCATCACCACCGGCTGGTTCTCCCAAGCATTGCGACGGTTTGGCGCCTCGGGAAGCATCAACCGGGTGCGGACCAACTCTTTTTCAAACAAGGGACCTAGGTGGCCTTTAATCAGATCGCGGACTTTCCACCATGGAATCTTGGTATAAATCGACGGCTCGTTAAAAGGGCTTAGATAGTCGATATGAATCCCCTGCTTTTCATACTCCCTGACATAGCGTAGGTAGTAGCGGGAGAGCGCGTCAAAATTTTTGGGGTCAATGTCTTGGTTTTTCTCAGCATCAATCAGCATCCAATCCGGCGGATAGTCCATCGTCGCCTGCAGGATGAATGAGCCATGCCTTCGGGCGCTGCGTATGAAGGCAACCTGCCCCTCGTCTGCCAAATCCCTGGAGATACTGAAATGTTCCATCATTCCATCACCCGAATGATTATTGTAAGTAAACCACGGCCCGGCCGACATGAAGTCCGTGCCGCCGATCACCGTCTTCATCACGGAAAATCCGGCACCCGAATCCACATCGAACAAAGCCCTCAGCACGTCGTCCCGCGCATTCGCATCCAAGTCATTCAAGCATAGCATTCCCGCTTCGAGAAAGGAGGCACCAAAACCCGAAATCGTCTGGTAGGGCATGTTTTCATCGATCTCGAACCTTGGCGCGTGCTTCGCTAAAATTTCGGCGAAGGCGAGCGGACCTTTCAGTGCCATGCGTTCGCCGTTTTTAGCCGAGACAAAACAATCGACCTCCTGCGCGGGCAAGCCGCCTATCAGTCCTAACCACGAAATCACCGTCGCCATGCCAATTCCGGCGAATCCAATCGAGCATCGCAATTGGCTGAGAGTCCAGCCGATCAGGTGCGATTCTCCATTCATTCGCCAACTCATGCGTCGTTTGCCAGATGCTGACAATACCTGAAGCGAGGTATTCTTTAGACCCCAGGATCAGTTCAGTTTAAATTCTGCTGCGCATGCCGCGTTACTACCGCTTTTGTGAATTCAGGTATCCTTCATTGCATCAATTGGAAATACCTTAATCAAGGGATGGCCATGCACCCAAAAACTTCGATACACTTGCAGGCTTTCATGATCCGCGCACTTCCCGCCCCACCCCTGTTTCTCGGCCTTGCGCTCCTTGTCGCAAGCTGCGGCATGTGCGCGGAGACCCGCTATCAGGAATACACCCGGAAATTTGGGAATCCTGCCGATGGTGCGAAGGTAGTTTCCGCAGGCTTTTTCGGTGGCATGGGAAATGAATGGCTCGTAGCCGGCGGATTCGCACCGGACGGCACCATTGTCTTGGCTGGAAACGTGATTGGTCCCGCGTTTCAAGAGTCACTGGTTCTGGGTCGCGATGGGCCAAAACCGCAGGATG